>JAZOTR010000085.1:0-3426 GCA_045657745.1 Acutalibacteraceae bacterium | reverse complement strand
ATTGTTGTAGAAGAGGATGCTCACGGTAAGCTTGTATGGACCTGTCCTAACTGCGGTAACACCGACCAGGATAAGTTAAACGTTGCAAGACGTACCTGCGGCTACATTGGCACACAATTCTGGAACCAAGGCAGAACACAGGAAATTAAAGAGCGTGTACTTCACCTTTAATTTGTAAAGGACCTTAGTTTATGAATTACGCTGTAATTAAAAAATTTGATATTGCAAACGGTCCGGGCGTTCGTGTATCGCTATTTGTAAGCGGTTGCCGCCATAAATGCAAAAACTGCTTTAACAGTGAAGCATGGGATTTTAATTATGGCTCCCCTTTTACAGAGGATACACTAAACGAACTTACCGAAGCGCTTGATAAAAGTTATATTGAAGGGTTCTCGCTTTTAGGCGGCGAACCCTTCGAGCCTGAAAACCAACCAAATGTTTGTGAAATACTAAAGCATTTAAAGCAAAATTTACCTGATAAAACCGTTTGGTGCTACACAGGGTTTGATTTTGAAAAGCAATTACTTGCAGGCACTGTTGGAAACAAAAAAACCGTTCTAGAAATACTAAAAAACATTGATGTTTTAGTAGATGGCAAATTTGTTGAAGAACTAAAAAGTCCCGATTTGCTTTTCAGAGGGTCTTCAAACCAAAGGATTATTGATGTTAAACCCTCGCTCGAGCAAGGCAAGGCTATTTGGCTAGGGGGCGTTTGGCAACGCAAAATGGGTTCGGGCAATATATATGAATAGGTGATAAAATGATTAAAGTTAATTTTAAGAAATTAAACGAAAACGCAAAGGTTCCGTCTTATGGCTCCGAATATGCCGCAGGCGCAGATTTATACGCTTGTACAAACGGCGAAACAATAACCTTTGCTCCGGGCGAAACCAAGCTTATACATACAGGTATTGCAATGGAAATACCCGAGGGCTACGCAGGTCTTATTTATGCGAGAAGCGGTATTGCTAACAAACGCGGCTTAGCACCCTCTAATAAGGTTGGCGTTGTTGATAGTGACTATCGCGGCGAGATTATGGTATCTTTGCATAACCACTCTTTAGAAGAACAATCTATTGCCGACTTTGAGCGTGTTGCCCAAATGGTAATCGCCCCCTTCTTAAAGGTTGACTATACCGAGGTCCAAGAATTGACTGATACCGTTCGCGGCGAAGGCGGATTTGGTTCAACAGGTAAAAAGTGATATAAAAAACGCACTCATTTAAGAGTGCGTTTAATTTTTTTATAAGAAAAACCGAGTGTTTTAGCACTCGGTTTTAAAAGCTTAATTATTTTGCCATTGCTGCAACTTCAGCTGCGAAATCGTCAACACGCTTTTCAATACCTTCGCCCTTTTCGAAACGAACATAAGAAGCAAGTTTAATTTCTGCGCCAAGTTCTTTTGCAGTGTTTTCGATGTACTTACCAACAGTAATGTCACCATCGATAACGAACTGCTGTTCAACAAGACAGTTTTCTTTGTAGTATTTGCCGATTTTACCATCAACAATTTTACCAAGAACAGCTTCAGGCTTGTTAGCCATTTTAGGATCTTCCTTCATCTGAGCGATAAGGATTTCCTTTTCCTTTTCAATAACAGAAGCAGGAACAGATGCTTGGTCTAAGTAAGCAGGGTTCATAGCAGCAATTTGCATTGCGATATTCTTACCTGCAGCGATTAAACCTGCATTGTCAGCAGCTACTTCAGTATCGAAGTTTACAAGAACACCGATTTTGCCGCCTGCGTGAACGTAAGAAACAACCTTACCTTCAAAGCGTGCAAAACGACGAACCTTAATGTTTTCGCGAATAGCAAGGAACAATTCCTGAACCTTAGCTTCAACTGTGCTGCCGTCCTTTTCGCAAGCGAGAAGAGCGTCAACATCAGCGGGGTTTTGTTCTGCAACGATTTGTGCAATTTCAGCAGCGAGTGCCTTAAAGCCGTCACCGTTAGCAACGAAGTCTGTTTCGCTGTTTAATTCAACAACTGCACCTACACCGTCAGCAGTGTAAACAGCAACTGTACCTTCAGCAGCAATACGGTCTGCCTTCTTAGCTTGTGAAGCAAGACCTTTTTCACGTAAATAATCAACAGCGGCTTCCATATTACCGTCGGTCTCAACGAGGGCTTTCTTACAGTCCATCATACCGCAACCGGTTTTTTCTCTTAAAGCCTGTACATCTTTAGCAGTAAAAGCCATTTTATTTACCTCCGAATATTTAATTATTCAGCGTCAGCAGCTTCTTCTACAGCTTCTGCTTCTTCTGAATCTTGAGCTGCAGTGCCCATTTCTGTACCCTGTCTGCCTTCGATTACAGCAGCAGCGATTGTTTCAGCGATAAGCTTAACAGCGCGGATAGCGTCATCGTTACCAGGGATAACAGCATCAATTTCATCAGGATCACAGTTAGTGTCAACAATAGCGATAATCGGTAAACCGAGTTTCTTTGCTTCTGCAACTGCAATTCTTTCTTTTCTGGGGTCAACAATGAAGAGAGCTGCAGGAGTTTTCTTCATTTCTTGAATACCGCCAAGGAATTTTTCAAGTTTTTCAATTTCAAGGTTAAGCTTGATAACTTCTTTTTTGGGGAGAAGTTCAAAAGTACCGTCATCACGCATTGCACGGAGTTGGTTAAGACGAGCGATTCTTGTCTTAATAGTTGTAAAGTTAGTAAGCATACCGCCGAGCCAACGTGCATTTACGTAAGGCATACCGCAATGTTCTGCTTCTTCCTTAACAGAATCCTGAGCTTGCTTTTTGGTACCTACGAAAAGAATGTCGCCGCCTTCAGCTGCGATGTCGCGAACGAACATGTAAGCTTCGTTAAGTTTCTTAACGGTCTTTTGAAGGTCGATGATATAGATTCCGTTTCTTTCTGTGAAGATGTATTCTGCCATCTTCGGGTTCCAGCGTCTTGTCTGATGTCCGAAATGAACGCCAGCTTCAAGCAACTGTTTCATTGATACTACTGCCATTTGTTTTTCCTCCTAAGAATTTTCCTCCATCCGGCTGTTTAGAAATCGCCCGACAGTATTGGACGACACTAGCAGTTTTCACTGCCGTTAATAAACCGAATGTGTGTTATATTTTTGCTACTCTACGGTAGCCGAAAAATTATACCATAATCTTTTCCAAAAATCAAGTCTTTTTTTTATGTATTTTTGATTGACATTATTCGATAAAAAAGCTATAATTGATATAATAATTTAAAATAATAAAAGGAGAAGTACAAAATGGCTTATTATTTTAACGAAGTATCACATACCTTTAACGAATACTTGTTGGTTCCGGGTTATTCTTCAAGCGAATGTGTACCCGCAAATGTTTCTTTAAAGACTCCCCTTGTTAAGTTTAAAAAGGGTGAAGAACCTGCAATTTCGATGAACATACCTATGACCTCTGCTATAATGCAATCTGTATCGGG
>JAZOTR010000084.1:0-11251 GCA_045657745.1 Acutalibacteraceae bacterium | reverse complement strand
GGTTCCGGGTTATTCTTCAAGCGAATGTGTACCCGCAAATGTTTCTTTAAAGACTCCCCTTGTTAAGTTTAAAAAGGGTGAAGAACCTGCAATTTCGATGAACATACCTATGACCTCTGCTATAATGCAATCTGTATCGGGCGACCGCTTAGCAGTTGCTTTGGCACGTGAAGGCGGCGTTTCCTTTATATATGGTTCACAATCCATTCAAGATGAAGCTGCAATGGTAGCTCGTGCTAAATCTTATAAAGCAGGCTTTGTAGAAAGCGGCTCCAACGTAACTCCCGAAAGCACCTTGGCTGATGTTTTAGCTCTTAAAGAAAAGAATGGCTACTCAACGGTTGCCGTCACATCTGACGGTACTGCAAACGGCAAGCTTTTAGGTATTGTTACAAGCCGTGACTATCGCGTAAGCCGTATGGCTACCGATGTTAAGGTTGAAGAATTTATGACCCCACTTGAAAAATTAATCGTAGCTGATGAGGATACCACCTTAAAACAAGCTAACGATATTATTTGGGATAATAAGCTTAACTCTTTACCTATTGTTGATAAAGACGGTAATTTAAAGTATTTCGTATTCCGTAAGGATTATGACGCTCATAAATCAAACCCTAACGAATTGCTTGATAAGGACAAGCGTTATGTTGTTGGCGCAGGTATTAACACACGTGACTATGCTGAGCGTGTTCCCGCTTTAGTTGAAGCAGGTGCAGACGTTCTTTGTATTGACTCTTCTGAAGGCTTCAGCGAATGGCAATCAAGAACCATCGCTTTCATTCGTGAAAAATATGGCGATACCGTAAAGGTTGGCGCAGGTAACGTTGTTGACCGTGACGGTTTTATGTTCTTAGCAGAAGCAGGCGCTGACTTTATTAAGGTTGGTATCGGCGGTGGTTCTATTTGTATCACCCGTGAAACCAAGGGTATCGGTAGAGGTCAGGCAACTGCTCTTATTGATGTTTGCAAGGCAAGAGATGAATATTTTGAAAAGACCGGTATTTATGTTCCTGTTTGTTCAGACGGCGGTATTGTTCACGACCATCATATGACATTAGCACTTGCAATGGGTGCAGACTTTATGATGTTAGGCCGTTACTTCGCAAGATTTGACGAAAGCCCGACAAATAAAATCACTATTAACGGCAATTACTACAAAGAATATTGGGGTGAAGGTTCAAACCGAGCTCGTAACTGGCAACGTTACGACTTAGGTGGCGACAAGAAGCTTTCCTTCGAAGAAGGCGTTGACTCTTATGTTCCTTACGCAGGCACACTTAAAGATAATGTTATGCTTTCACTTTCAAAGGTTAAATCCACTATGTGTAACTGTGGCGCATTAACCATCCCCGAATTACAACAAAAAGCAAAGCTTACTTTAGTTTCTGCTACAAGTATTGTAGAGGGCGGCGCACACGACGTTATCCAAAAAGAAACCTCTTTAGGTTCAATAAAATAGTTTTTAAAGCACAATCCTTACGGGTTGTGCTTTTTTTATAACAAATTTTACCAAAAAGTAAATTTTTTGTTTACATTGACAACGATAAGTGTTATTATATATATGTATGGGCTCGGTCCCATTTTCACAAAATTTTAGGAGGAATTTTAGTGTCCAGAAAATTTAAAACTATGGATGGTAATAACGCTGCCGCTTATGTATCCTATGCGTTCACTGAAGTTGCAGGTATTTACCCGATTACACCTTCAAGCCCTATGGCTGACTATGTTGACCAATGGTCTGCGCAAGGCGTAAAAAATATTTTTGGTACAACCGTTAAGGTTTCCGAAATGCAGTCCGAAGCAGGTGCTGCAGGTACAGTTCACGGCTCACTTAACGCCGGTGCACTTACCACAACTTATACCGCTTCTCAGGGTCTCTTGCTTATGATTCCCAATATGTACAAAATTGCCGGCGAATTGCTCCCCAGCGTGTTCCACGTTTCTGCACGTTGCGTAGCTTCTCACGCTCTTAACATTTTTGGCGACCATTCTGACGTTTACGCTTGCCGTCAAACAGGCTTTGCAATGCTCGCTGAAACCAACCCTCAGGAAGTTATGGACTTAGGCGCAGTTGCTCACCTTGCAACAATTAAATCCCGTGTTCCTTTCATCAACTTCTTTGATGGCTTCCGTACTTCACACGAAATTCAAAAAATTCAGGTTTGGGACTATGAAGACCTTAGAGAAATGTGCGACATGGATGCTGTTGATGCATTCCGCAAGCGCGCTTTAAATCCTGAACATCCCGTAATGCGTGGTTCTCACGAAAACGGTGACATCTTCTTCCAACACAGAGAAGCTTGTAACAAGTACTATGATGCTGTTCCCGCTATCGTTGAAGAATATATGGATAAAGTCAATTCCAAACTTGGTACTGACTATAAGGTCTTCAACTACTATGGTGCTCCTGACGCTGAAAAGGTTATCGTTG
The DNA here is from genome assembly GCA_045657745.1 of Acutalibacteraceae bacterium. Lineage (GTDB taxonomy): Bacteria > Bacillota > Clostridia > Oscillospirales > Acutalibacteraceae > UBA737. The sequence continues at coordinate 8,820 of JAZOTR010000084.1, read as the reverse complement.
CTATGGGTTCTATCTGTGACGTTGCAGAAGAAGTTATCGACTATATGACAGCTGCAGGCGAAAAGGTTGGTCTTATTAAGGTTCGTCTTTACCGTCCTTTCTCTGCTGCAAAATTTGTTGAAGCTATTCCGCAAACCGTTAAGAAGATTGCTGTTCTTGACAGAACTAAGGAACCCGGCTCATTGGGCGAACCTTTATACTTAGATGTTGTTGCTGCTCTTGCTGCTACCGGCAGAAAGATTGACAGTGTTGTAGGCGGTAGATACGGTCTTGGTTCTAAGGACACACCTCCTTCAAGCATTTTCGCAATCTACAACGAGCTTTCTAAGGATGCTCCTAAGCACAACTTCACAATCGGTATTGTGGACGATGTTACCGAGCTTTCATTAGCTGAAGAAGAAGCTCCAAACACCGCAGCAGAAGGTACTATTGAATGTAAGTTCTGGGGTCTCGGCGGTGACGGTACTGTTGGTGCTAACAAAGACTCTATTAAGATTATCGGTGACCATACCGAAAAATATGTTCAAGCATATTTCCAATATGACTCTAAGAAAACCGGCGGTATTACCATTTCACACTTAAGATTTGGTGACAAACCGATTAAGAGCCCTTACTATATTAATAAGGCTGACTTTGTTGCTTGCCATAACCCATCTTATGTAATCAAGGGTTACAAGATGGTTAACGACGTTAAACCCGGCGGTGTATTCCTTATTAACTGCCAGTGGAACGCTGACGAGTTGGACAAGCATATGCCTGCCGAAGCAAAACGCTATATCGCAAAAAATAACGTTCAGCTTTATACAGTTAACGCTATTGATTTAGCTGCCGAAATCGGTCTTGGTAAACGTACAAACACCGTTTTACAGTCTGCATTCTTCTCACTTTCTAAGGTTCTTCCTCCTGAAGAGGCTATCGGCTATATGAAGGAAAAAGCTCAGAAGTTTATGAAGAAGGGTAAAGAAATCGTTGAAATGAACGAAAAAGCAATCGACGCAGGCGCTACCGCTTATGTTAAGATTGATGTTCCTGCAGCTTGGGCTAACGCTACTGACGATGCAACTGCTGCAGCTACTACTGATGCTTCTAAGCTCGTTAAGATGGTTGACGGCATTATGAAGCCTGTTGGTCTTATGAACGGAGACTCTCTCCCCGTTTCTGCTTTCTACGACCACGCTGACGGTACCTTCGAGCAAGGCGCTTCCGCATTCGAAAAACGCGGTGTTGCTGTTATGGTTCCCGAATGGAACAACGAAACCTGTATCGGTTGTAACAAGTGCGTATTCGTATGTCCTCACGCTACAATTCGTCCTTTCGCTTTATCCGCTGAAGAAAAAGCTGCTGCTCCTGCAAATATTAAGGTTGCAGTTAAAGAAAAGATGGCTACAAATAAGGGCTACTCTTATGCTCTTACCGTTTCTCCGCTTGACTGTATGGGTTGCGGCGTTTGCGTTGGCGAATGTCCCACAAACTCACTCAAGATGGTTTCACAGGAATCTCAACTTGCTGAACAGGATGTATTCGATTACTGCGTAGCTAATGTAACTGAAAAAGACGGCGTTGCAAGTGATGCTAACGTTATTACTTCACAGTACAAGAAGCCGTTACTCGAGTTCTCAGGTTCTTGCGCAGGTTGTGCTGAAACCGCTTATGCTCGTATTGTTACCCAACTCTTTGGTGACAGAATGTATATTTCTAACGCAACAGGTTGTTCTTCTATTTGGGGCGGTCCTGCTGCTACATCACCATACACTACAAACTTCGACGGTCACGGTCCTGCTTGGGCTAACTCACTCTTCGAAGATAACGCTGAACACGGCTTTGGTATGTACCTCGGTCAAAAGGCTATTCGTGATGGCCTTGCAGCACAGGTAAAAGAAATGGCTGATTCCGATAAGGCATCCGCTGAATTTAAGGCTGCTGCTGACGCTTACTTCGCAACTTACGATGACGGTGCTAAGAACACTGACGCTACAAAGGCACTTATTGCTGAAATCGAAAAGGCTGCTACTGAAGGTTGTCCTACAGCTCCCGCTATTCTTGCTAAGAAAGAATACCTTTCTAAGAAATCTATTTGGATCTTCGGTGGTGACGGTTGGGCTTATGACATCGGCTTCGGCGGTGTTGACCACGTTCTCGCAACCGGCGAAAATGTAAACATTATGGTATTCGATACCGAAGTTTACTCTAACACAGGTGGTCAGGCTTCTAAGGCTTCTAACATTGGTCAGGTTGCTCAGTTTGCCGCTGCAGGTAAAGCAATCAACAAGAAGAGCCTTGCTGAAATTGCAATGTCCTACGGCTATGTATACGTAGCACAAATTGCTATGGGCGCTGATATGAACCAGACACTTAAGGCTATTAAGGAAGCTGAAGCTTATAACGGTCCTTCAATCATCATCTGCTACTCACCTTGCGAAATGCATTCAATTAAGGGCGGTATGGTTAACTGCCAGAACGAAATGCGTAAGGCTGTTGCTGCAGGATATTGGGATATGTTCCGTTACAACCCGGCTCTCAAAGAAGAAGGAAAGAATCCGTTCTCACTTGATAGCAAGCCTGCTACTGCTGATTATAAGGAATTCATCCTTAACGAAGCTCGTTACTCTTCACTTACACGTTCATTCCCTGACCGTGCAGAAGCTCTCTTCGAGCAAGCAAGCGAAGCTGCAAAGGCTCGTCGTGCTCACCTTGAAAAATTGGTTGAACTCTACGGCAAACAGTAAGCAACGATATAAATTAATAAAATTCCCTACACCTTGGTGTAGGGAATTTTTGTTGTTATGATTGATTTTTAAATAATAAATAATAAAGAAAAAAGAATAAAAATGGTGTTTCGCTACGCGAAACAATTCATATAATGCCGTGCTTTGCACGGCACATTTTTTATTATTTCTTATTTATTCTTTATTCTTTTTTAATATCCTAACTCTTCGCCGCAAAGTAATACGGTTATTCTATCTTTATCTTTTTGCAATGCGCTTACAAGATAGTTTCTGCATATTCTAGTTGGAGTTTTGCAACCGTCAGTAAAATCAGGGTTGTCACTTTTTAAAAGCGATACACAGTGTCCCAATTTAACACACGGGTTATCAATACCAAGTCTAACACAGTTTTTTGGTGCGGCAATTTTCTTTACCCGCAAAAATGCTTCATCTAAATCCTTAACAATTTTATTAGGACCCACAACCATTATAATCTTTTTAGGTCCAAAAGCAATTGCAGAAATTCGGTTAGCAAAGCCATCTACATTTAAGAGTTCTCCGTTTTCGGTAACAGCGTTTGCCGAGCAAAAGTAATAATCAGTTCCTATTACCTGTTTATAAATCTCCATTTGTTCTTCTAAGGTTATTCCCGCGCGATTTCTATTTAAAAAATTATAGCAAGGCTTATTAATTAAATCCCAAACACCGCTTTCAATAAGTGACATAGAGCCACCGGAAGTTATTAATGCTTCTTTTGGCAATAAATTTTCAACATACTTTACTACATCCTCTTTTGTTTCGCAGTAAACCGAATTTATATTATTTAATTTCAAACTATTTATTACTTTTTCAATTCTTTCGTCCATAATAACACATCCTTTCCTTTAGAATAACACATAAATAATAAAAAGACAATAAAAATAACGGAGAAGATTTAAAATCTTCTCCGTTTAAATTTAACTAAAATTAGTTACCGAATTTAGCTACGTTGAGCTTAATTCCAGGACCCATTGTTGTTGCAACTACGCAAGAACGAATGTATTGACCTTTAGTTGCAGCAGGCTTAGCCTTAACAATAGCTGCCATAAGGGTATCAAAGTTTTCTTGGAGCTTTTCAGCACCGAAAGAAACCTTACCGATTGGGCAGTGGATAATATTTGTTTTGTCAAGACGGTACTCAATCTTACCTGCTTTTGCTTCAGTAACAGCTCTAGCAACATCAGGAGTAACTGTACCAGCCTTAGGTGTAGGCATTAAGCCACGAGGACCTAAAACCTTACCAAGACGACCAACAAGACCCATCATATCAGGTGTTGCAATAACAACATCATAATCGAGCCAGTTTTCGTTTTGGATTTTAGCAATCATTTCTTCAGCGCCTACGAAGTCTGAACCAGCTTCCTCAGCAGCCTTTGCATTGTCACCCTTAGCAATAACAAGGGTTCTAACAGTTTTACCCGTACCGTTAGGAAGAACTACCGCGCCTCTAACCTGTTGGTCAGCGTGACGAGAGTCAACACCTAAACGAACGTGAATTTCAACTGTTTCATCAAATTTAGCAGTACCTGTTTTAACAGCAAGTTCTACTGCTTCGTTAACGTCGTAAAGCTTACCGGTTTCAATAAGCTCTGCGCTTGCATTATACTTTTTACCGTGTTTCATTTTTTACCTCCAAGTGGTTAAATCGGAATTTTCCTCCCACGAGAGAAGAATTAATCTACTACTTCAACACCCATACTGCGAGCAGTACCTGCTATCATACTCATAGCAGACTCAATGTTTGCAGCATTTAAGTCGGGCATTTTAGTTTCAGCGATTTTTTGAATTTGTTCTTTTGTGATTTTAGCAACCTTTGTTTTGTTAGGTGTGCCAGATGCGCTTTCAATACCGCAAGCCTTCTTAATAAGAACAGCAGCAGGCGGAGTCTTTGTAACAAAGCTGAAAGAGCGGTCTGCATAAACAGTGATGATTACAGGAATGATAAGACCTACATCATTTTTAGTTCTTTCATTGAATTCCTTTGTAAACGCCATAATGTTTACGCCGTGCTGACCAAGAGCAGGACCTACCGGTGGAGCCGGTGTAGCCTTACCTGCAGGGATTTGTAACTTAATGTAACCTGAAATTTTCTGAGCCATTTTTATTTGCACCTCCATTATTCGTGGTAACAGTGTTTTTTAACACTTGGCGGAACGGTCATATTCCGTCCCTCCCACCGTGACACAATATAATTTTGTGTCGGAACTTAATAAGCATTTCTGCGAATTAACTTAATCTTCTGCGATAGAAATTTGGTCAAGCTCTAACTCAACCGGTGTTTCTCTACCGAACATAGAAAGAACTACGCATACATTGTTATTTTCGGTATCAACCGTTTTAACAACACCATTGTAGCCTTCCAAAGGACCGCTGATAATTTTAACATTATCGCCTTCCTTGTAACCAACCTCAACGCTGTGCTTTTCTACGCCGAGAGCGGCAACTTCTTCCTTGGTAAGCGGTACCGGCTTAGATCCCGGACCAACAAACCCAGTACAACCGCGTATGTTTCTTACAACATACCAACTGTCATCGGTAACAATCATCTTAATAAGGACATAACCCGGGAAGATTTTGCGTTCAATTTCACGCTTTTTGTCTTCCTTAATTTCAGTAACAGTTTCGGTAGGGATTTTAATATCGTGAATTAAATCCTGCATACCGCGATTTTCAACAACAGTTGCTAAATCGCTTGCTACTTTATTTTCATATCCTGAATAAGTATGAACAACGTACCATCTTGCTTCTTGTGATTCAGACATAATCTACCTCCGTGCCTTATGCACCCAAGATAAGTTCAATTAATCGTCCAAGACCAAAGTCAACCGCCCAAATTAATATGCCTACAATTAAGCACATAATAAGTACGATAACTGTGTTCTTAACAACATCACGTAAGCTCGGCCAAACGATTTTCTTAACTTCACTCTTATTATCACGGAAGAAAAGACCTATACGCTGGCAGATTGTTTTCTTTTCACCCTTTGAAGCTAAAACTTCAAGATAGTCATCAATCAATAAATACGCAATAGCTGCAGCAGCGAAAACAAACAATACGATAGCCAAGATAATTGCAAAATTGCTGTAAGCAATGTTTGAAACTTCCGGCAACGGACGCTTGTCAACAAAAGCTGACGGATTGCTTAAGGCAATTACCAACATATAAACTGCTGATACAAGGCCAAAAGCAGGCGCAGTATAGCGAAGTGACTTTGACTTAAATGAGAAAATACTCATTACAGCACCAAACGCTGTGAGAAGGAAACAAAAAAGAATGTCTGACGATTTTGCCATATCATATACTGTTTCGCCAACAGTAATCTTACTACCAAAACCTAACTGCGCAGCAACAAAAGAAACTTCGTTACCACTTGAAGTTACAGTAGCAAAAGGCACAAAGAATAAAACAAGCGCACCAAGACCGAAAACAATCGCCAAAATTTGACAAATTTTGTTTATAGCTTTCATTATTTGGTCCTCCTACTTTGTTTCCTTGTGTAGGGTGTGCTTCTTGCAGAACCTACAGTACTTGTTCATTTCAAGTCTATCAGGGTCGTTCTTCTTGTTTTTCATTGTGTTGTAGTTGCGTTGTTTGCACTCTGTGCAAGCAAGTGTGATTTTAACTCTCATAACGGCACCTCCCGCTTTACGGAAATATTTTTTGCTTTTACTCTTGTAAAAGTACACGCCTCCCTCGGTCAAGGGTAATTATACCGCTCGTTACACTACATTTTGCGGTGCAACGAAAAGCACTATGCGATATATGGAAACCCTTAAAAACCGGTTCTTATTGCAAAAAAAAAAGAACCTTTCAGAGGTAATAGCATTATACCATAATACATCCAAAAGGTCAAGCATTTTTTATTATAGGTTTTAACGAATAATTACTTGTGATAAGTAGAGCCTTCGTTAATTTTAAACGAACGATAAATTTGTTCCAAAAGCATTATTCTGAATAATTGGTGTGGAAAGGTCATAGCAGATAGCGATAATCTGAAATCGCTTAATTTTTTAATACTTTGGTCAAGACCGTAAGAACTGCCTATTATAAAGGTAAGCGAACCGCCTTGTGAAAATATACCGTCATTCCTTTTGGCAAATTCCTCACTTGAAAGCTGTATTCCCTCAACGCAAAGCGAATACACCTTACTATTTGCAGGGATTTTTTTAATTATCATTTCACTTTCCTTTTGAAGCGCCAAATCTATTTCACTTTGCGAAGGCTTTTCGCTAAGTCTTACAGGCTCTAATTCAATAATATCTATTTTACAATATCGCGAAAGCCTTTTTTCGTATTCCGCCGATGCTTCGCGCAGATATTTTTCTTTAAGCTTACCTAATGTAATTAAAGTTATTTTAATCATATAACAGTTACTCCGTTATTATTTGGCTTTGCCACAGTTAAAATATAATCCTTACCGTTCACTGCCGATAAATCCATAAGCGCCGCCTCAGCGCAACTTTTGGCAAGCATAGGTGTATTATTGTGCTGACTTAAATGACCTAAAATAAATCTTTTAGTGCCGTTATTTAAAAGGAAAGGTAGTTCACTTGCACAAGCATTGTTTGAAATATGCCCTTTTTTAGACAAAATTCTTGCCTTTAAATCGGGCGGGTAGGGTCCACTTTTAAGCATTTCTATATCGTGATTAGATTCAAGTAAAATTACATCACTCTTTTTAATAGCCTCGCGCACACCATCGGTCACAATACCTAAATCAGTACAAACAGAAACCTTTTTGCCGTCAGGCAAATCAAGCACATATCCGCTCGAGCCTATACAATCGTGACTTGTGGCAAAACGGGTTACACCTATTCCGCAAATATCTAAAACATCGTCGCCAATACAAACAACCTCTGTCTTTTCAGGGATTTTATCATTTTTAGCCAAGGCTTCAAGCGTTTCGCAAGATGCTATAAGCTTAGCGTTTGTCTTATTAAGTATTGTTTTTAGACCTTTGATATGGTCTATATGCTCGTGTGTTACAGCAATAGCCAAAATTTCAGAAATATCACCGCCTGCAAGCGCAATCGCTTCGGTTATACCGCGCATAGATGCGCCTACATCTACAAGTATTCCGCCATTTTTAGTACCTATATATGTACTGTTTCCACTAGACCCGCTAAAAAGCGGACAAATTCTTGACATTTTATAACCTCTTTACAAAAAACAGGTCAACAAAGGTTGACCTGTTAATATTATGCATTTTTCAAAATTTCCACACTGTCAGGTGTGTAAACTCTTCTAATATCTGCACCCAATTGGGTGAATTTTTCTACTACATCCTCATAGCCACGATCAATACGCTCGATTTCCTCAATCTCGGTGATACCGTTTGCAACAAGACCTGCAATAATCATAGCAGCACCTGCGCGTAAATCAACCGCCTTTACAGGAGCAGCAGTTAATTCATCCACACCTGTTATAACCGCCATTTTACCGTCAACCTGAACATCTGCGCCCATAAGGGTTAATTGGTCAACATATCTAAAACGATTATCCCATACACCCTCGGTTACAATGCTTGTCCCATCAGCGATAGCAAGAATAGTTGCTATTTGAGGTTGCATATCGGTAGGGAATCCGGGATGCGGCATAGTTTTAACATTGCATTTTTTGGGGCGAGTAGTCATTGTAACCCTTACCGCCTCATCATACTCTGTGATGGTAGCGCCTGTTTCACGAAGCTTTGCTATAATAGATTCCAAATGCTTTGGAGTAACATTATTTATAAGCACATCACCCTGTGTAGCAACCGCCGCCGCCATATATGTTCCTGCTTCAATTTGGTCAGGAATTATGCTGTAGCCTGTTCCCTCAAGGGTATTTACACCGCGTATTTTAATAACGCTTGTACCTGCGCCCATAATATTTGCGCCCATAGAGTTTAAGAAGTTAGCTAAATCAACAATATGTGGCTCTCTTGCGGCATTTTCAATAACTGTAAGTCCTGTTGCCTTTACTGCCGCTAACATTATATTAATTGTAGCGCCAACAGAAACCACATCAAGATAAATCGAACTGCCTCGTAAAGCATCCGCCTTAGCGTCAACCATACCGTCTTCAAAGGTTATT
>JAZOTR010000083.1:0-14145 GCA_045657745.1 Acutalibacteraceae bacterium | reverse complement strand
TAAAATAATATTACCGGGTGTTGGTGCATTTGCCGACGCCGCAAAAAAACTGCGTGATAGCGGACTTGATAAGGTTTTAATTAAAGCTGCTAAAAAAGGTAAAAAAATTATGGGTATTTGCCTTGGTATGCAACTACTTTTTGAAAAAAGTTTCGAATATGGTGAACATGAGGGTCTTGGCCTTTTAAAAGGTCAGGTTATACCTATGGAAAATACTATTCCTGCAAACCTTAAAATACCTCATATTGGTTGGAATGCATTGCATTTTAAACGCACAAGTCCGTTGTTTAAATATCTAAAAGAAAACGATTGTGTTTATTTTGTACATTCATTCTATGCAACCGACTGTGACGATAGCATAATTGCTACTGCAGAATACGGCAAAGAGCTTACCGCCGCAGTACAAAAGGATAATATATTCGGTTGCCAATTCCACCCCGAAAAAAGCGGTAATGTTGGTCTTAATATTCTTCGCGCTTTTTGTGAAACGGAGGATAATTTATGATAATTTTTCCCGCTATTGATTTATATGATAAAAAAGCTGTCCGTCTTTATAAAGGCGACTATGAAAATATGACCGTTTATAGCGAAAACCCAATAGAAATTGCTTTGGATTTCGAAAAATGCGGTGCAACTCATATACATATGGTTGATTTAGAAGGCGCCAAAGACGGTACAACACCGAATATTTCGATAGTTTCACAAATTGCAAAGGAAACCTCGCTTTTTGTTGAAATTGGCGGCGGTATTCGCAATATTGAAACGGCGCAAAAGTATATTGATGCAGGTGTTTCACGCATAATTTTAGGCACTGCTGCAGTTGATGACGAAGAATTTTTAAAAGAATGTATTGAAAAATTCGGCGATAAAACTGCCGTTGGCGCAGATGTTAAGGACGGCTATATTGCAATTAAGGGTTGGCTCGAAAAATCTGAGTTAACTCTTGATGATTTTCTTTTGAAAATGCAAAAATTAGGCGTTAAAAACGTTATTTGTACCGATATTTCTAAAGACGGCGCAATGAAGGGAACTAACCTTGAACTATATCGCGAATTATCGAAAAAGTATTCAATGGATATTACTGCTTCGGGCGGTGTTTCTACAATAGACGATATTAAAAACTTGCGCGAAATGGATTTATATGGCGCAATCATTGGAAAAGCGTATTACATTGGTGCAATTGATTTAAAAGAGGCTATTGAGGTGGCTAAATGATTACAAAACGAATAATTCCTTGCCTTGATATAAAAAACGGCAGAGTGGTTAAAGGAACGAATTTTAAAGGTCTTTCGGATGTTTCTTCACCGATTGAACTTGCAAAATATTATTCCGAAAACGGCGCAGACGAGCTTGTGTTTTATGACATTACTGCATCCTTTGAAGAAAGGCAGTTGTTTACTGATATTTTAACCGATGTTGCTTCACAAATTTTTATACCGCTTACAGTTGGTGGCGGTATAAATACGCTCCAAGATTTCGACCGCGTACTTAAATGCGGCGCAGATAAAGTAAGTGTAAATTCGGGCGCTATTAAGAACCCACATCTAATTTACGATGCGGCACAAAGATACGGTGACCAGTGTGTTGTGCTTTCTGTAGATATTAAGCGTGTAAACGGCGAATTTCACGTTTTTGCAAAGGGCGGCAGAGATGACACCGGTCTCAGTGCAATTGATTGGATTAAAAACGGCGTTAATTCGGGCGCGGGTGAAATTGTTGTCAATTCAATTGATACCGACGGCGTAAAGCAAGGCTTTGATATAGAGCTTTTAAAGCTTGTTTGTGATGCCGTAAATGTACCTGTAATTGCTTCAGGTGGTGCAGGTAATACACAGCATTTCACTGATTTATTTAAAGAAATACCCGATATTGATGCAGCGCTTGCGGCATCGGTTTTCCACTTTGGCGAAATTGAAATTCCAATTTTGAAAGAAATATTAAAAAGTAACGATATAATTGTGAGGTTATAATCAATGGTAAATATTAACGAGTTAAAATTCGACCAAAACGGCTTAATTCCCGCGGTTGTGGTTGACAGTATTACAAAAAAGGTTTTAACAGTAGCGTATATGAACAAGGAAAGCCTTGAAATTTCAATGAATAAGGGTCTTACTTGTTTTTATAGCCGCAGCCGTGACGAGTTATGGCTAAAAGGGGAAACAAGCGGCAACTATCAGCATATCGTAAGCATTACTGCCGATTGCGATAATGACGCTTTAGTTGTTGTAGTTGAAAAAGACGGTCCTGCTTGTCACAAGGGAACCGATTCTTGTTTTACAAATACCCTTTGGCAAAGTGATGAATTACAGGAATTCAACCTTAATTCGCTTTACGAAATGCTTAAAGACCGTAAGGAGAAAAAGCCTGAAGGCTCATACACAACCTATCTTTTTGAAAAGGGAATTGATAAGATTCTTAAAAAGGTTGGCGAAGAATCAACCGAGGTTATTATTGCCGCAAAAGCAGACGATAAAAACGAAACCGTTTACGAGCTTGCAGACCTTATGTATCACGCAATGGTGCTTATGGTTGAAATGGGAATTACTACCGAGGACGTTCACAAAGAACTTGCTTCCCGTCACATAATTGACCATAAAGTTAAGCAAGAAAAAATGACAAAATAATAAATTTTAAATTTAAGCGCTGGTTTTATAAAAAAATCGGCGCTTTTTTATGCATAAAACTCAATAATATGCTTGAAAATATGCATAAAATATTATATAATATATCTTGTATTATTATATATGAGGTGCGATATGAAACGTAAACAAGCAAGAGAAGAAGCATTTATTCTAATTTTTGAAAAAGTATTCAATAGTGATTCGGTTGAAGAAATACTTGAACTTGCAAATGAAGTAAGAGATTTAGAAGCCGATGATTATATTAAAACCGTTTTCAAGGGTGTATATGATAACCTTGAAGTGCTTGATGAAATCATTTCTCAAAATGCGATCGGTTGGAGCATTGGAAGAATTTCTAAAACCGCTTTATGTGTTTTAAGACTTTCACTTTTTGAAATTAAGTTTATGGATGATATTCCTGTTTCGGTTTCTATTAACGAAGCTGTTGAACTTTGCAAAAAGTATGCAACTAAGGATGATGCTTCGTTTGTAAACGGTATTCTTTCTACCGTTGCAAAAGCTTTATAATATGCTAAACAGTACATTAACTGTTCGCCAACTCAATTTATTTGTTAAGTCATTAATTGAGGGGGATGTTCGCCTTAACGATATAACCGTAATCGGCGAAATTTCCAACTTTAAAAATCATTACGCAAGCGGTCATCTTTACTTTACTTTAAAGGATAATGATGCTTCAATCCGTTGCGTTATGTTTAAAGGCTACGCGCAATATGTGAAATTTGCTGTAAAGGACGGACTAAAGGTTGTTCTTCGCGGTAAGGTTTCCATTTACGAAAAAGATGGGCAGTACCAATTCTACGCTCAGGAAATGCACGAATACGGCAAGGGTGACATTGCGTTACAGTTTGAACAAATAAAGGAAAAACTTGCTAATGAAGGTTTATTTGATGCAGATTCAAAAAGACCTATCCCAAAATTTCCAAAGCGTATAGCAGTTATTACCTCGGATACGGGCGCGGCTGTACAGGATATTATTAATATTCTTTCTCGCCGTTGGCCGCTATGCGAAATAATGCTTTATCCCGTTGCGGTTCAGGGAGAGAATGCTGTACCTGATATGCTTTGCGCGTTAGATAAAGTTTACGACTCTTCTGATTGCGATACTATTATTATCGGGCGTGGCGGCGGCTCTATTGAAGATTTATGGGCTTTTAACAGTGAATTACTTGCCCGTAAGATTTATGAATCTCCAATACCTGTAATTTCTGCAGTAGGTCACGAAACCGATTTTACAATATGCGACTTTGTTTCCGATTTGCGAGCACCAACACCGTCTGCAGCTGCAGAACTTGCTGTACCTGATATAAATGAAATTGGTATCAAAATCAATTCATTTAACACCTCATTAAAAAATTCACTTCTTGCTAAATATAATCTCAATAAGGTTAAATTAGAAAAACTTACAAATTCGTATGTTTTTAAATCGCCTAACGATTCAATCCTTTCCGTAAGACAACAAATGACCGATAATTTATCTGACCGACTTTTAGCTAACTTTCAAAATGTTTTAAATCAAAACAAATCGCGTCTTTCAAATAATATTTCTAAGCTTGATGCTTTAAGTCCGCTTAAAATTCTTTCTCGCGGTTTTTCTGTAATTGAAAGTGACGGAAAGGTTGTAAGTTCTACCAAGGCGGTTGAAGTTGGTGACAATGTTACACTTACTTTATCCGACGGCAAGCTTAATTGTACAGTTAATTCTAAAGGAGAATAATATGTCTGAAAATTCCTTTGATTTTGAAAAATCATTAAACGAGCTCGAAAAAATTGTTTCCGCTTTAGAGGACAATGAAATTTCCTTAGACGAAGCGATAAAGCTTTTTGAAAAGGGAATAGAGCTTTCAAATAAATGCCGCCAAACACTTGAAAAGGCGGAAATTAAAATCACTGCTTTAACAAATAAGGAGTAATTTATGATTAATACGCTAATTAATAGCTATAAAACCATTTTTGAAGCTGAGATAGACAGATTACTACCTTTAAACGATTGTCCTTATAACGAGGTTTTAAAGGCAGGTAGATACAGTCTGCTTTTAGGCGGCAAAAGAATTAGGCCTATTATAGCCGCTGAATTTTGTTTACTTGCAGGCGGAAACAAGGAAGATTCCTATAATTTTGCAATTGCACTTGAGATGATTCATACCTACTCACTTATACACGATGATTTGCCTTGTATGGATAACGACGATTTAAGAAGGGGACAACCGTCTTGCCATAAAGCCTTCGGCGAAGATACTGCACTTTTAGCAGGCGACACATTACTTACCGAAGCCTTTAATGTTATTTCAAAAGCTAATTTACCGAGTGATAGGATTGTAAAAGCGGCCCGTTGCTTATCGTATTATGCCGGGCTTCACGGTATGATAGGCGGTCAGGTGCTTGATTTACAGTTCGAAAAAAGCAACCCTACTGCCGAGCAATTGGTTGATATGTATAAAAGAAAAACATCGGGTCTTTTAATAGCTGCCACGCTTCTTGGTTTAATTGCCGCAGGTAAAACCGACGAAAATACAATTAATAACGCTAAAAATTATGCGCGCGATTTAGGCATAGCTTTTCAGATTATTGATGATATACTTGATTGCACTGCTGATGAGACTGTTTTAGGTAAGCCTGTTGGTAGTGATGAAAAAAATAATAAAACTACATTTGTTACGCTTTTTGGTTTGGAAAAAGCAAAAGAATATGCTTTGCAGTTTACAAAGTCTGCATTGGATAGCTTAGAAAAAATTGAGGGCGATAAGACAAATCTTATAGCCCTTACAGAGTACTTATTGAAACGAAATTTTTAAAGGATGTGAAACGGTGAGTTACCCGATTTTAAGCAACATTTCTTCGCCTTCTGATATAAAAAAAATGAATATCGGTGAAACCACCGCTTTGTGTAAAGAACTACGCGAATGTATTATTGAAACAGTTTCCAAAAATGGCGGTCATTTAGCCTCTAACCTTGGCGCTGTTGAATTAACAGTTGCACTTCACAGAACCTTTAATTCGCCCAAAGATGCTATAATTTTTGATGTAGGTCATCAATGCTATACCCACAAGCTTTTAACAGGCCGCTTTGATAAATTCCATACACTTAGAACCGAGGGCGGTATTTCAGGCTTTTTAAAACCAAATGAAAGTGAGCACGACGCTTTTATAACAGGTCATAGCAGTAATTCAATCTCTGCAGCCTACGGTATTTACAAGGCAAAACGCTTGTTAGGTGAGGATGGTACTGCTGTTGCTGTTATAGGTGACGGCGCGCTTACAGGCGGTATGGCTTATGAAGCACTTAACAATGTTGGTAACGGCAAAAATAATTTTATTATTGTTTTAAACAATAATAAAATGTCTATTTCCAAAAATGTTGGCGCTTTATCTAGAAGTCTTACAAAAATGAGAAATAAGCCAAGATATCATTATTTTAAATTTGCTTTAAGTAATTTCTTGCTTAAAATTCCGTTTATAGGCAAATTTTTAAATAAATTAATCTATACAATCAAAGAAGTTTTTAAGGGTATAGTTTATAGAAAAAATATATTTTCTTCGCTCGGCTTCAATTATTTAGGACCTGTTGACGGCCATAATATTGAAGCTATGGAATCCCTTTTTAAAATCGCGCAAAATTATAACAGACCTTCGATTGTTCATGTAATTACAACCAAAGGAAAAGGTTATTCTTACGCTGAAACAAGCCCTAAAAATTATCACGGTGTTTCACCGTTTGATATTGAAGAGGGTGCAAAGGCGAGCGATAAAATTTCTTTTTCAGATGTTGCAGGCGATACACTTTGCGAAATAGCACAAATTGATAATTCTGTTTGCGCTATTACTGCGGCAATGACCTCGGGCACAGGTCTTTACCGTTTTTCAAAGGAATTTAAAGACCGCTTTTTCGATGTTGGTATTGCTGAACAACACGCTGTAACCTTTGCGGCAGGACTTAAAAAGGGCGGTTTAAAGCCTTATTTTGCGGTTTATTCATCCTTTTTGCAACGCGCATACGACCAAATTATTCATGACTGCGCTATTGAAAATCTACCTATTTGTTTGCTAATTGACCGCGCAGGCATTGTTGGTGAAGACGGAGAAACTCATCAAGGCGTTTTTGATGTTTCTTATCTTTCATCAATACCAAACACCGAAATCTATTCTCCAAGCTCTTACGACGAATTAAGATATTATATTAAAAAATCTACAGCAGCAAAGAATATTACTGCAATTCGCTATCCAAGAGGTTGCGAAAAACCAATTGGTGAGAAGATTGATTTCGAAAACGATTATACAGTATTAAAAGGCGATAGCAAAAAAGCAATTGTTACCTATGGCAGACTATTTTCTAACGCTTATGATGCTAAGAGATTTTCAAACGAAATTAATGTTATTAAACTTAATAAAATTTTCCCGTTAAGTGATACATTAATAGAAGAACTTAAAGGTTATGAGGAAATTCATTTCTTTGAAGAATCGCTTAAAAACGGCGGTATTGCAGAGCATTTACTTTCTGCCTTAAATTCAAATAACTATAAAGGCAAATTTTCAATTCACGCTATTGAAAATAAGTTTATACCTGCCGCAGAGGTTACCTCTGCATTAAAATCTAACGGACTTGATACTGACAGTATGTTGAGGTGTATAAATGGCTAAACAGAGATTAGATGTTGCTTTGGTTGAGGGTGGTTTTGCCGAAAGCCGTGAAAAAGCTAAAGCGCTTATAATGGCAGGTATTGTTTATGTTAATAATCAAAAATCCGATAAAGCAGGTAACACCGTAAAACCCGACGATGTTATTGAGGTAAGAGGGGAAACACTCAAGTATGTCAGCCGTGGCGGACTTAAGCTTGAAAAAGCGGTAAAGGTTTTTGATTTTACTTTAAATAATAAAATTTGCGCCGACATTGGCGCTTCAACCGGCGGTTTTACCGACTGTATGCTTCAAAATGGCGCTAAAAAGGTATATGCAATTGATGTTGGCTACGGTCAGCTTGCTTGGAAATTGCGCACCGACGAGCGTGTAATTAACCTTGAACGCACAAATTTTAGATATGTAACTAAAGAGCAAATTCCCGAAGAATTAGATTTCGCTTCGGTTGATGTTTCTTTTATATCCTTGTCATTAATTTTACCTGTTTTGTATACATTACTTAAAGGTGACGGTCAGGCAGTTTGTCTTATCAAACCCCAATTCGAAGCGGGTAAAGAAAATGTTGGTAAAAAAGGTGTTGTGAGAGATGAAAATATCCACATCGCCGTTATAGAGAAAATTATTAATGTTATTTTAGATAATAACTTTTCACTTTTAGGACTTGATTTTTCTCCTGTAAAGGGTCCTGAGGGTAATATAGAATACCTCTGCCATATTATGAAAAATACTGTTGGCGAAATTAAATGCGACGTCTCAGCAGCCGGTGTGGTAGAAAATTCTTACAATGAATTGAAGGAGTCTTAATATGGTTGTTGCTGTATTACCTAATTTAGATAAACGCGGTTCTTCCGAGGTTGTTGATAAATTAGGAACGCTATTTAAAAATGAGGGAATAACCGCTTATTTACCCGATACTATCTTTGGCGGTAATTTTGAACACGCGGCCGAAGATGAGCTATATCGTATCGCTGATATAATTATTACTGTCGGCGGTGACGGAACGATTATGCGTTTTGCAAAAAGAGCCGCTATAGATAATAAGCCTGTTCTTGGTATTAATGCAGGCAGAATGGGTTATCTTGCGAATATCGAGCAAAACGAGCTTCATTTACTTTCTAAATTAAAGAACAATGAATATATCATAGAAAACCGTATGATGCTTAATGTTCAAATATTAGAAAATGGTAAGCTTATAAACGAGTATACTGCTCTTAACGATGCGGTAATTACAAGCGGTTTTATTTCAAGAATTATTGATACAAGTGTTTTTGTTAGGGACGACTCAATACATTACCGCGCAGACGGTCTTATTGTTTCAACTCCGACAGGCTCTACAGCATATTCTATGTCTGCCGGTGGTCCTATTATAGACCCGCTTACCGAAAATTTCTGTGTAACTCCGATTTGTTCACACTCGCTTTCTGCAAAGCCGATTATTCTTGGCACTGATAATAAAATAAAACTTAAGGCTTTTTCAAAAAAGCGCACTGAAATTTATTTAACAATTGATGGCAGAAAGGTTACTAATATTAAGCCGTTCACAGAAATTATTGTTTCAAAATCTAATTTAACTGCAAAGCTTATTAGACTTAATGACCGTTCTTTTTATAAAACACTTTCGGTAAAATTCAAGGATGCAAGGAGTGTATAACTTGAAAGATAAACGACAAAAAGAAATACTTGAAATAATTAAACAAAAGATTGTTTTAACCCAAGAAGATTTACAAAACGAACTATTAGCCCTCGGCTATAATGTAACACAATCTACCGTTTCTCGTGATATTAAGGAATTAAAGCTTATTAAAAGTCACGATTCATCGGGTAATTACCGCTATATTTCCAACCAAAACGCTTCCAAGTATTCACATTCTCATTATCGTGATATGTTCGTAAAAGCCGTTAAAACGGTTGACTGGGCGCTTAACAATGTTGTAATCAATTGTTACTCCGGAATGGCTTCGAGCGCTTGTGTGGCACTCGACGAAATGTTTCACAATATGATGTTAGGCTCTCTTGCGGGTGACGACACAATTATTGTTGTTACCAAAAGCGAAGAGCAATCAAAACAGCTTGTTACAGAGTTAAATAATATTTTATAGTAGAGGAATAAAATGTTAAAATTTCTTCATATTGAAAATATTGCCGTAATCGAACAGGCAGATATTGAATTTAAGTCCGGATTTAATGTTTTAACAGGTGAAACAGGCGCAGGTAAATCAATACTTATTGATTCTATAAACGCTGTTTTGGGAGAAAGAACCTCCAAGGATTTAATAAGAAACGGTTGCGATAGCGCTTTAGTTTCCGCCGTTTTTGGTGATATTAATTCTTATACTACCAATATTTTAAACGAACACGGCATTACACCCGACGAGGACGGAAATATTGTAATTTCGCGAAAGCTTAGTCTTTCGGGTAAAGGCTATATTAAAATTAATAATATGCCATTTACTGCTAATTCGCTTAAGGAAATTTCTAAAAATCTTATTAATATTCATGGTCAGCACGATAACCAAGCGTTATTAGATCCGCAAAAGCACATTCTTTATATTGATTTAGTAGCGCAAAATCAAGAATTAATTGATGAATATTATACTGAATTTAAAAAGCTTAATTCCATTCGTAAGGAATTGCAATCGCTTGAAATTAACGATGACGAGAAACAAAGAAAAATCGACCTTTTAAAATACCAAATTAACGAGCTTGAATCTGCAAATATTAAGATTGGCGAATTCGAAGAATTAAAGAAAAAGCTCCAAATTGCCGATGATTTTGAAAAAACCTATAAAGCCTTTAGCTTTGCTGATAATTCAATTAACGGCAGTGAGGATAATGACGGTGTTTTAACTCAGCTTCATAACATAATTAAGCAATTGAATTACATAAAGAATGATATTGCAGAAAATAGTATTTTAAAGCTTAATGATGCTTTGTCGATAATTGAAGATGCTAAAAGCGAAATTTCAAGCTTTTTAGGTAATACGGATTTTTCTAATCTGAATCCTGATGAAATTAATCAAAGGCTTGACCTTATTAGTAAACTTATGTTAAAATACGGTTCGAGTGAAGAAAAAATGCTCGAATTTTTAGATAATTCAAAAGCAGATCTTGATAATATTGCTTTTTCCGATAAGAAAATTAAAGAGCTTTCGGATTTGTTGGATGCTTCAACCGCAAGACTAATTAAATTAGCCGAAAAATTAACTGCCGCACGTCAAAAAGCGGCCAAAACCTTTGAACAGAATGTAACCGATGTTTTAAAATATCTTAATATGCCAAATGTGAAATTTGTTGTTGATTTCCAAAAAGGCAGATATACTAAAAAAGGTTGCGATGTATGCGAATTTATGATAAGCACAAATGACGGCGAAAGCCTAAAACCGCTTCATAAAATAGCATCAGGCGGTGAATTATCCCGAGTAATGCTAAGTATTAAAAGCGTTTTACTCGATAAGGATACTGTTGGAACTATGATTTTTGACGAAATTGATACAGGTATTAGCGGTTTTGCAGCAGGTAAGGTTGGAATTCAGCTTAAAAAGGTTTCTTCGGCGCGTCAGGTAATATGTGTTACTCATTTAGCACAAATTGCCGCTATCGCTGATGAGCATTTGGTAATCGAAAAATCTACTAATAACGGAAGAACCTATACACAGGTTAATTCCTTAAATTATGAACAAAAAATAAGCGAAATTGCCCGAATAATGTCCGGCACTGAGCTTACTGAAAATTTATATAATTCCGCTAAGGAACTAATAGACAGGAGTAATAACTATGAAAATTTATGACGAACTCGTAGCGCGCGGACTTATAGCGCAGGTTACTGATGAGGCTGAAATCCGCGAGCTAATAGATAACGGTAAAGCTACATTTTACATTGGTTTTGACCCGACAGCAGATAGCCTTCATGTAGGTCACTTTATGGCACTTTGCCTTATGAAAAGACTTCAAATGGCAGGGAATAAGCCTATCGCATTAATCGGTGGCGGTACAGGTCACATTGGCGACCCCTCAGGCAGAACCGATATGCGTTCTATGATGACTGCTGAGCAAATCCAACACAACTGTGACTGCTTTAAAGAGCAAATGAGCCGTTTTATTGAATTTGGCGAAGGCAAGGCACAAATGGTTAATAACGCTGATTGGCTTTTAAATCTTAACTATGTTGAGCTTTTGCGCGAGGTTGGCGCTTGCTTCTCGGTTAATAATATGCTCCGTGCTGAATGCTATAAGCAGCGTATGGAAAAGGGTCTTTCATTCCTTGAATTTAACTATATGATTATGCAAAGCTATGACTTTTATCATTTATTTAAAGAATATGGCTGTAATATGCAGTTTGGCGGAGATGACCAATGGTCTAATATGCTTGGCGGTACCGAGCTTATCCGCAAAAAATTAGGTAAAGACGCTTATGCAATGACAATTACATTATTGCTTAATTCCGAAGGTAAAAAGATGGGTAAAACCGCTTCGGGCGCAGTTTGGCTTGATGCTAATAAAACATCACCTTACGAATTCTATCAATATTGGCGTAACGTTTCTGATGCCGACGTTTTAAAGTGCATCAGAATGCTTACATTCTTACCGCTTGAAGAAATTAATAAAATGGATTCTTGGGAAGGTAGTCAGCTTAATACAGCAAAAGAAATCCTTGCTTTCGAGCTTACAAAGCTTGTACACGGTGAAGAAGAAGCTAAAAAGGCTGAAACTACCGCTAAGGCAATCTTTGCAGGCGGCGGCTCACACGAAAATATGCCTACTACAACTCTTTCAAACGATGATTTCAATGACGGTAAAATCGGTGTTCTCGCTATGATGGTTAAAGCGGGTCTTGCAGCATCTAACGGCGAAGCAAGAAGACTCGTTCAACAAGGCGGCGTTAGCATTAACGACCAAAAGATTACCGACCCTTCATACGCTTTATCAGTAGATGATTTCAGCGATGAAATTATCCTTAAAAAAGGTAAAAAAGTGTTCGTTAAGTTTGAGGTTGAGTAATGGGACTATTTAGTCGTAAGCGTAAAAACAGAAACGAAAATCTCCTTAAAACCTTTGACGGTAGAGAGGTTAAATATGTTACCAAACGCGTTGCACACGATGATGGAAGTGTTACCTATGATATTGTCGGAAAAAGCGGTAGAATTGCCGTTATAGGTGATTATATCCGTATAATTTGCGGTGAAATTGATATATTTAACTGCAAAATAGATGATTCTAAATATTATCTGTTAATGAGTGGCGACGGTGTAACTGTTGAGGGCGAAAATACCGTTACGGGTCAATATGATAACGTCACAGCATATTATACTTATTATAGAAAATAAAAAAGGCGAGGAATTTCCTCGTCTTTTTTGCATATTTTAGGTAATTTTGGAAATGGTATTTTTAGGAGTGATTAATATGACAAACTTTAAAAACAGTGAAACAAAAATTAATTTAATGCGCGCATTTGCGGGTGAAAGCCAGGCAAGAAACAGATATACTTTTGCGGCTGAAATCGCTAAAAAGCAAGGTTTATATGTTATTGAGGCTATATTTAACTTTACAGGCAATCAAGAGCTTGCACACGCGAATGTATTTATGAAGCATTTAAGCGAGGTTACAGGCGAAAATATCGAAGCTGACGGCACTTATCCTGTTGAGGTAACAAATTCAGTTGTAGAATTGCTTGAAAACGCAGCACACAATGAATTTGAAGAGTTCGATAATGTATACAAAACCTTTGCAGAAACTGCAGAAAGGGAAGGGCATATACCTGTTGCATCTTCCTTTAAACAAATTGCTGATATTGAAAAAACACATTCAGAGCGCTTTAAATTATTTGCACAGTTACTAAAAGAGAATAAGCTTTTTGTATCGGATATTGAATGTGATTGGATGTGCCTAAATTGCGGTAATATTTTTAACGGCAAAAAAGCACCTGAGGTTTGTCCGGTTTGTCAACACGAAAAAGGCTATTTTGTAAGATTAGAATTAGCACCGTACGCTTGTAAGGGAAACTGTACGGATTGTTAATTTTTTAACAAAACAATAGGGGAATTACCTGAAAAAGTTTTAGGGAATAAAAAAAGACGATTGCAATAAGCAATCGTCTTTTTGGTATGTGTTTATAACAACCTAAAACGCGAGGTTAAAACTATAAAATAAAAAGAACCTCAGCACGCGAATTGCGTATCGAGGTTCTCGATTGGTGCCGGTGGCCGGACTCGAACCGGCACGCTGTCGCCAGCGGTGGATTTTGAGTCCACTACGTCTGCCAATTCCATCACACCGGCAAATTAACTTGACTTTGCTATTATACATTATTTATTATATAAAATCAAGCATTTTTTATAGGTATTTTTAAATATTTATTAAAATAACAAAAAATCTCATCGAATAGAAATTTTTAAAACGATGTAGGTATCATTTCAAAAAAAGTTATTCGATGAGAGAAAATAGAAAAATATTTAATTATCTAATTATAAGATTAAAATTTTGTATACATAATACATATATTTTTATAAGTGTGTAGAAAACCAAAAACACCGTAAAAACCGAGAAATCCCTATATTAGGCGCGTTTTCCACTCCCCTTAATTATACTAAATATTCATTTAGTATAATTCGATATAAGAAAATAGAAGGTACAAAATCTATTATCCCCTTTGAATAAATTTTAAAAAATTAAAAGCACCGCTAAATTGCGGTGCTAAATAATTATAAATTATGCGTTTGCCTTGTTGAAACGATTAACTAAAGCAGACTTCTTTCTAGCTGCATTGTTCTTATGAATGATACCCTTTGTGGTAGCCTGGTCGATTTTCTTAACAGCCTCTGTTACAACAGCAGCCATATCTTCAGACTTAGCATCAATAGCAGCGTCAGCCTT
>JAZOTR010000082.1:0-9494 GCA_045657745.1 Acutalibacteraceae bacterium | reverse complement strand
GACGGAGGTGTGATAATATGAAAACATTATCCCGCCTTTACATCGCGCTTATATTGTTCTTTTTATATGCACCGCTTGCTGTTATGATAGTTTTTTCTTTCAATTCTTCTTCAAGCGTGTGGGTATTTGAAGGCTTTTCGGCAGATTGGTATTTAGGACTTATATCCGATACTACAATGCTAACCGCACTTGAGCACACATTAATTGTTGCTGTGCTTTCCGCGCTTATTTCTACCGTTTTAGGTACTGCTGCGGCAGTTGGAATTATGGCGCTTCGCAATAAGGTTGCAAAAAAGCTTATAATGGGCGCCACCAATATTCCTATGATGAATGCCGACATTGTAACAGGTATTTCTTTAATGTTCCTATTTGTTTTTATTGGCAAACTTTTAGGGCTTCAAGAATCTTTAGGCTTTACCACTGTTCTTATAGCGCATATTACATTCAATTTACCTTATGTAATTCTTTCGGTATTGCCTAAACTCAAGCAGACCGATGCCAATTTACACGAAGCAGCATTAGACCTTGGCTGTACACCCTTTAAAGCATTTTTCAAGGTTATTTTACCCTCAATTTCAACAGGCATTGCAACAGGTATGATTATGGCTTTTACCCTTTCGCTTGACGATTTTGTTATTAGTTATTTCACCTGCGGCGATTATCAGACATTACCGATTATCATTTACAATATGACTAAAAAATCGGTAACACCTGATACTTATGCCCTTTCTACCTTGATTTTTATTGTTATTTTCTTGTTGCTTATTTTCTATAATATGCTTCAGTCAAAAACCGAAAAAAATCAAGCGCTTAAAAGGAGGGTGTAATTATGAAAAGACTATTATCCCTTCTTTTAACAGTCTTACTTGTTTTAGGTCTTTGCAGTTGTAAATACGCTTACCATTACTTTGACCTTGATTTAAGAGCCGAATATTCTATGGATTTAAAAGGCACCGAGCTTACGGTTTATAACTGGGGCGAATATATTTCTGACGGCAGCTATGATATGCTCGATGTTAACCGCGAATTTGAAAAGATTACCGGTATTAAAGTAAACTACCTTATGTTTGAAAGTAATGAAACAATGTATTCACAAATCAAAAGCGGCGGTATTACTTATGACATTATTATTCCGTCTGACTATATGGTTGAGCGCCTTATAAAAGAAAACGAGCTTTTAAAGATTGATGTTTCAAAAATCAGCAATTATGACTTAATTGACGAAAAGTACAAAAATGTATATTTCGACCCTGATAATCAATACAGCGTTCCTTACAATGTAGGAATGGTTGGCGTCATTTACAATAAAAAACATACAGGCGATATTGAAAAGTCTTGGAATGTTTTGTGGGACGAAAAATACAAGGATATGGCGCTTAATTTCAATAACCCGCGTGACGCTTTTATGACTGCGCAAATGCTTTTAGGACAGGATTTGAATTCCTTAAATAAATCCGATTGGGATAAAGCGGCAGACCTTTTGAAAAAAGGCAAGGACAATCTTCAATCCTATGTAATGGATGAGGTTTACGGAAAAATGGAAACGGGAGAGGCCTCTATTGCCCCCTATTACGCAGGCGATTATTTAACGATGTATGAAACTAATCCCAACCTCGCGTTTTTCTATCCGCAAGAAGGTACAAATATATTCATCGATTCGCTTTGTATTCCAAAATCTTGCAAAAATTATGAAGCAGCGTTGATGTATATAAACTTCTTATTAGAACCACAGATTGCTACCGCAAATGCAGAATACATCGGTTATGCATCCCCAAATACTGCAGTAATAAATAATCCCGATTATTATTACTACCAAAACGAAATTTTATATCCAAATGCTGAAAATACACCAAAAACTCAATATTATCACGATATTCCCGATGATATAAGAATGTATTACGAAATGCTTTGGTGTGATGTAAAGCTTTATTAAAAACAAAACTCCTATGATATTTTGGGTATCATAGGAGTTTTTTATTGTGTAACAAATAATACAGCACCGAAAAATCGGTGCTGTATTATTGGCTGGGGTGGCAGGATTCGAACCTACGAATGCAGCAGTCAAAGTGCTGTGTCTTACCGCTTGACGACACCCCAATATTAAATTTTGTATTTTAGAATCCTGCCATGGCAGGGTACTCTGCGCTATGAATTTTTTCGAACATTGCGAATGTTACCGAAAAAATTTCATTGCTCGAGACTTCGCGGTTTGCAAAGCCTAACGCGGCTTTGCAACAGCTTCGACGAACCTACGAATGCGAAGTCTTAGTGCTGTGTCTTACCGCTTGACGACACCCCAATGTGTCTATTAATTTCAAAATTTACGGTACGAATTTTCGTACCGTAAAATACGTGGGGTGGAAGATGGGACTCGAACCCACGGTCTCCAGTGCCACAAACTGGCGCTTTAACCAACTAAGCTACATCCACCATAGCGCAAAGTCTATTATACCATAATAATTCATTTTGTCAACAAAAAAATTAACTTTTTTCAAAAAAATAATCATGCAGAAAAATTCTGCAAGATTATCCTTATATTTCCTTTAAAAATTCGCCTATTCTTGCTATTGCTTCTTTAATATGCTCTACCGAATAACAGTAAGAAGCTCTAATAAAGCCCTCGCCGCTTTCGCCAAAGGCAGTGCCCGGAACAACAGCAACCTTTTTGCTGTAAAGTAATTTTTCGCAAAATTCTTCACTTGTCATTCCTGTTGATTTAATAGACGGGAAAGCATAAAACGCGCCCTTAGGCTCGCGACATTCAAGTCCTACCTTATTAAAGCCTGAAACCATCATTCTACGGCGCATATCATACTCTTTAAGCATATACTGTACATCTTCGTCACAGTTCTTAAGCGCTTCAATAGCGGCATACTGACTTGTAGTAGGTGAAGACATTATGGCGTATTGATGTATTTTTGTAATTTGGTCAATTATAGGCTTTGGACCGCAAGCGTAACCAAGACGCCAACCAGTCATAGAAAATGATTTTGAAAAACCGTTTACAGTAACCGTTCTTTCCCACATGCCGTCAATTGATGCAGGTGAAACATGAGTTTTTCCGCCAAAAGTAAGCTCGGCATAAATTTCGTCGGATAAAACGATAATATCCGTACCTTTAAGCACCTTTGCAATTTCCTCAAGGTCTTCCCTTTCCATAATCGCACCTGTCGGGTTCGAAGGATAAGGTAAAATTAAAACCTTAGTTTTTTCTGTAATTGCCGCTTTCAATTCACTTGCGGTCAATTTAAAATCGTTTTCCGATTTTGTATTCACAATAACCGGTTTTCCGCCTGCAAGAGCAGTTATAGGCTCATAGCAAACATAACTTGGTTGAGGAATAATAACCTCATCGCCAGGTTCTACAATAGCACGGATAGCAGCATCAATAGCCTCACTGCCGCCAACAGTTACCAAAATTTCATTATCGGGATTATACTTTAAGCTATATTTACGGCTTAAATATGTAGAAATTTCGCGTCTAAGCTCAATTAAACCCCAGTTAGAAGTATATTTAGTTTTGCCCTTTTGGAGTGATTCAATACCTGCTTTTCTAATGCTCCACGGAGTTTGAAAGTCAGGCTCGCCAACACCCAACGAAATAACATCATCCATAGTAGCCGCAATATCAAAAAATTTACGGATTCCAGAAGGTTTCATTCCGGTAACGGTTTTATTTAAAACCTTGCCGTAATCTATCATACCCAGATTTGCCCCCTGTCATCAGATGTGCCCGATAATAATTCAACATCCATTTCTTTATATCTACGCATAACAAAATGGGTTGTAGTGGAGGTTACGGAATCAATAGTAGCAAGCTCCTTAGCAACAAAACGCGCTACATCCTGCAAGGTTTTTCCTTTTACAATTACATTAAGGTCATAGTTACCCGACATTAAATAAACCGATTCAACCTCTTTATATTTCATTACCTTTTCAGCAACTTCTTCAAAGCCAAGACCTGCCTTAGGTACAACATTAAGCTCTACAACGGCAGAAACATACGCGCCGTCAAGCTTTTCCCAATCTATAACCGCTTTATAACCGCGGATTAAGCCCTCTTTTTCTAATTCTTTAATATAATTTGCAACCTCATCTGCAGAAACACCTAACATTGTAGCCATATCTTCCGGAGAGTATTTAGCATTTTTTGATAATAATTTTAATACTTCAAATTTCATAAAATCACCAATCCTCTAAGAAATAATACTATTATATAGTAAATATGTCAAGAAATTAATACAATTCCTTATTGTAGATTGCCCTTTCACCGCCTATAAATTTAGGGCGTGTTCTGGCGGCAACAACAAGTGCTTCGCCTATTTTGTTATTATTAAGCCTTACAGGAACTGCAACCTTTTTAATATGCATACCAATAAGCGTAAAGCCTATATCTATACCCGCATCCGCCTTAATTTCCTCTAACGCAACAGGATTTTCAAAGCATTCATAAGCACAAGTAGCGAACGAGCCACCCGCCTTTGGTTGTGGAACAACATTAACCTCATCTGCAAAGGGCACTGCCTGTCTTTCAGTAATTATCGCGCGGTTAAGATGCTCACAGCACTGCGCGGCAATAAAAACGCCCTTTTCGTTTGCGGCGGAATAAATACCGTCAAACACCGCGTTTGCCGCTTCCTTAGAAGAGTTTGTACCGATTTTATTGCCTATAATTTCACTTGTAGAACAACCTACAACTAAAATATTACCTTTCTTAAGGTCTGCTACTTCTATAATTTCCTTTGCGCATAAATATGCATGTTCTTTTAATTTATCAAACATTAATAACACTTCCATTTTTTAATACAGAAAAGAAGTGTACTATCACGCACACTTACTTTATATTAGATTTTTCTCGCCTCTATATAAAAGCGCTTATCTGCCGCATGGCCCATTGAGAAGGTCTTACGCGGAAGCGAACCGTCCTGCTTAATAGCGTCAAACAATTCATTTTTTTGCATACCTTCAAAAATAAATCCAAGCGTATTTTCATTTTTCGATAACGAATACACAACATCTTCGCCGTGAATATAATCTATAGTTGCGTTTTTATTTTCTTTCAAATATTCATCAAGGAAAATTTGCAAGGTTGCAACGCTTAACTTACCGTTAGGCTTAACCGAAATTTCTTTGGTTTCTTCGCCATAAATACAGGTAAATTTCTGCGCATCATCGCCAAAGTATTCTCCGCCTAAAGAATTTACAAAATCCGAAATAAGCTCTTTTGGATTTACGCCGAATACAACACGGTAAATAGGTTCGAATTCAAGCGATACATCGTGAATATTTACAACCTCAACCAAGGCATAACGGGAATTTTCATCCTTTTTCAAATTATAACATTCCTTTGCGGTTGCAAGTGAATGGTTACCGTCGCCCACAGCAAATAAAAGCTTATCGTCGCTACCCTCAACTAATGCCGAAAGTGCATTTTGTATTTCTAAAGCGGTATTTTCATCTACTGAATAACCCTTAATATGACCGCTGTTTTGCATTAAATCAAAATCGTAAAGCTTTGTGAAAAAACTTGTTTTATTTTCAAGCGGTTCAACAACACTGCAATTCGGGTCATCAATTAAAAGCATTACATGGGGCATTTCGAGTTTAGCGTCTTTTCTTATAGCAACCCTTGGTGGTATTCTTTCAAGCACAGTAGCCTCGGTTGCGCGAATAAGCGCCTTGCTTCCCTTTTGGTAAGAATAATCATTAAGGTCAATAAGTCCTACAATACCTTTACGGATTTTGCCGCCCGTAATCTCTCTTTCAAGATATACAAAAGTATTATTAATCTCTTCAAAAACACCGTTTTCAATATATTCTGCCATATTCTGATTAATTTTGTTAATTCTTTCGGTATTATCAGGCTTCAAGTAAACCTCAGGCAAAATTATATTAAGCGCCGACGGAGTATCGCCAACAGTATTTTCAACCGCTTTCCAATACTCAGGCTCCGAGGTGTATTGGTCACAAGCAACTACCGACCATTTTTCAAAATCCTTTTTAGGCAATAAAATATTTGCGGGTAAAAAATATGTATTTTTCATTTTTGGCTCCAATTTCAATATTGGCTGCCACCTTGTGACAGCCAACAGTTTTATTTATAGTATGAAAATTCAACTGCGCTTACGCAATCATCAGTTAAATCAATGTAAACCCTGATTTTGTTTCTACGGTCACGCTTTGAAAGAAAATAATCTAAATAATAGTAATCTTCTTCCACCTGATAGAAATGTGACGGCGTACCCAAAATATCAATAACATCGGTAATAGCGGTTGTATTTGTTATGTTGTTGATATTAAAAGCATCATAATCTTCGGGTTGTTCGAAATAATTATTTTCTATACGGAACTTTACAATATTACATTTTAAAAGCTTTACAGACGAGTTTGAAGAATTATAAAATAACGCCCAAAGCTTCGCTCCCGACTGATTAACAAAATCAAGCGCAACAGTTTCCTTAGCAAAAATCAATGAATCCGCATCGTACTCGCTGCCTTCCCTAAGCTGCCAACCGGCTGCCATAAGGGTTTCCATTTTTTCGGGAACCGAAAGCTCGCAACCGTCATAAACAGCATCAAACTTGAACTTTTTATCCAAATAAACATTTGCATAATTTTCTTCATCGAATAAACTTGTATCAAAATAATTAGCCATTTTTTGGTCAAGCGTCATAATCTCAGGCAAATCGCTTTTAGTTACCGAAGAAACATCACTCGAAACCTCAGTTTCGCTTGTAACACCATAATTTTTATCAGCCTTACTGCAGGAAATAAAGGTAAATAAAAACACTAGGCTTAAAAGTAAAGAAATTAATTTTTTCATTTTTCAGCTCCATAATATTTATATTATTATTTTATAATTTTTAATATAAAATGTCAACTAAGATTTTCTTCAAAAAAGCCATTTAATTCACCTAACACAAGTTTTGGCGCAACAAGAAAGCTTATGCCGTGGTCCGCCCCGTCAACCAATACAATTTTTGCGTGTTCCTTTGCGGCGTTATATGTTCTTTGGGACATTTCGCAAGGCACAAAATTATCATCCTTGCCGTGAATAAGCATAATCGGAAGCTTTGTATTTTTAACCGCTTCGGCAGTTGAAACATTTTGTATAGAAAACTTACCGAAAAGTCTGCAAAAAAAGTCCATAATTGGTATAAATAAAGTGGCATCAATTTTAAAACTTTGCTTTGCAACCTTTTTAATTATTTCAACCGGCGAATCAAAGCCACAATCAGCAATAACACCCTTTACATTTTCGGGCATTTTGTATTTAAGCGAAAGTAAAACGGTTGTAGCGCCCATCGAAAGACCGCTTAAAATAATTTGACTAACAGGAAATTTTGCATTTAAAAATTCAACCCAAGAAACAACATCTCGGCTTTCTTTAACGCCAAATGTAATTAAGCTTCCTTCAGACAAGCCGTGCGAGCGTTGGTCAACAAGCAAAATATTAAAGCCGTTTTCATAATACATTTTCACAGCGCAGGAAAAATCGTGCCTTGCGGAAGAACGATATCCGTGGAACAAAAGAATTGTACGGTCGCTGTTTTGGTTGTAATACCTTGCGGAAAGCTTAAGACCATCAAACGAAACGGTTTCGTAACGTTTATGCTCGGTATTATCAACAAAATCCATACCCTCTTTTAAAAGCTCGGCATACGGCTTTAAAAAAGCGTTTTGTTCGGTATTTAAATCATCGGGATTCATACCTTTTTTTCTTACAAAAGCAAGATTAAAGAAATATAAAATAACACCTAAAAACAATAAAATTAAGAATAATAAAATGTACAACAAAATTATCACCTATAATATAATACCACAAAACACTTTATTTTTGCTACTAAAAATGATAAAATATTTTTCGAGGGATTAATATGTATCATAAATTAAGTGATGATTTAATAGAAAAATTCGGTTGTAAGGTTTATAAATTAGCCTTATCCGGCGGAATGACCTGCCCTGTTCGTGACGGAAAAATTCACACAAAGGGTTGCATTTTTTGTTCGCCTGACGGTTCGGGAAGCTTTTGCGAAAAAAGTACGGATGATATTAACGCGCAAATAGAAAACGCGAAAAAGCGTGTTGAAAACAAAATTAAAAACGGTAAATATATTGCCTATTTTCAGAATTTTACCAATACTTATGCACCCGTAGAATATTTGGAAAAGATATTCACTAAAGCAATTTTTCATCCCGATATAGTAGCGCTTTCTATTGCTACCCGCCCCGACTGCTTACCCGATGAGGTTTTGGCATTATTAGAAAACTTAAATAAAATAAAGCCTGTTTGGGTTGAATTAGGTCTTCAGACAATTCACGAAAAGACCGCTCAATATATCCGCCGCGGTTATTCACTTGATATTTTCGATAAAGCAGTATCAGATTTAAAGAAAATCGGTATAGAAGTAATTGTACACATAATTTTAGGCTTACCCTTTGAAACAAAGGAAATGATGTACGAGACCGTAGATTATGTAGGAAAATGCGGTATCGACGGCGTTAAACTTCAGCTTCTACACATCCTTAAAGGCACCGACATTGCAAAAAATTACGAAAATGGCGAATTCAAATGCCTTGAATTAAATGAATACATCGAAATTTTGGAAAACTGCATTAAAATACTGCCAAAAGATGTTACAATCCACCGATTAACAGGCGACGGCGCCAAAAAAGATTTAATAGCACCCCTTTGGTCTGCCGATAAAAAGCGGGTATTAAATGCAGTAAACACCGCCTTTAAAAACAACAATATTGTTCAAGGCAGTATAAAAATATAAAAAATGTGATTTTTATAGTTGACAACCAAATATTTTTGTGTTAATATTATTTGGTCACACGGAGAGGTATCGAAGCGGTCATAACGAGGCGGTCTTGAAAACCGTTTGCCCAAAAGGCACAAGGGTTCGAATCCCTTCCTCTCCGCCATTTTTATATTTAAATACAAACGTAACCATTTGGAGTAGTACTCAAGTTGGTGACGAGGCGCCCCTGCTAAGGGCGTAGGCCGGCTAAACCCCGGTGCGAGAGTTCGAGTCTCTCCTACTCCGCCAAAACAGCACTGAATTTATTCGGTGCTGTTTTCTTTTTGACTTGCTATATAAAAATTTTGATGTTATAATAAATTTAACACTATTAGGAGAAATTTATATTGAAGAATAAAGTTTTAACAATCGGATTTAGTATCATTTCTATATTGTTTGTAATCGCTTTTTCGATTGCGTTGCCGATTTGTGCCAGACCATTTTATTACGCGCATATTGACGCATATAATTTAGAAGAGGCAACGGGGAAGAGTGAAGCGCAAATCAAAGATGCTTATGACGAGATTTTGGACTATTTAACTTTGCAAAGTGATGAGTTTAGTTCGGGTGAATTTTCGTGTACCGATGAAGTGATAAGCCATTTTGATGATTGCAGGGTTTTATTTAACATTAACCTTTCGGTCTTAATAATTTCATTTTTTGGTATAGTTGTGCTATTAATCCTAAATA
>JAZOTR010000081.1:0-17843 GCA_045657745.1 Acutalibacteraceae bacterium | reverse complement strand
CAGTGATGTTTTAGAGATATGGGGTAAATCCGCGCTTGGCAAAAATGCAGAAAAGTTTACATATTTTCCAATACTCATAAAACTTATTGATGCCAAACAAAAACTATCGGTTCAGGTTCATCCTGATGATAATTATGCATTGTCGGTTGAGGGTGAATACGGCAAAACCGAAATGTGGTATGTTGTTGACTGTGAAGAAGGAGCCGAACTTGTTTACGGTTTTAAAGAAAACATATCAAAGGAAGAGTTTGAAAAACGCATTAAGGATAATACATTAACAGATGTTTGTAATTCTGTTCCCGTACATAAGGGTGATGTTTTCTTTATAGATGCAGGTACTCTCCATGCAATTGGTGAGGGAATACTCATAGCAGAAGTACAACAGAATTCAAATACTACATACAGGGTATCAGATTATGGAAGACTTGGTGCGGATGGCAAACCAAGAGAATTGCATATAGATAAGGCGTTAGATGTAACTAAATGTGAAAAGCCTCAAATTCCTTACGGTAATATTGGAAAAGTAATTAGTAACGGCAACAATATCATTAGAGAATTAGCCGTATGTGATAAGTTTTCTGCAAACCTTTTAAATCTTAACGAGCGTATGGATATTTATTCGTCAGACAGCTTTGTTTCACTTATTGTACTTCGCGGAAATGCCATCATTGAATGGAATGATGGCGAAATAAATGCTAAAAAAGGGGATAGCATTTTTATTCCTGCAAATCTCAAAACAGAACTCAAAGGGAACGCTGAGATATTATATAGTCATATATAAAAATACTTTATTAAATATGGAGAATGATGTTTGAGCCTCCTAAAATTGAATGTCACTCTCCGTATTATAAATAAGGCACTCGATAGCATTAGTTATTCGGGTGCCTTGAAATATTTTGAAAAAAATATACTTTTACACTTGACAAAAAGATATTTATGTGCTATATTAAATTAAAATTGAAGTAATTTACCGTTTCTTGTGGTTGATTAGGAATATATGTTTTATGCATATATGTGTGTTTAGGGAGCAAGAAAAATTCCGAAGCATAGTGCATAAATTATGTATTGTAATTATCACAAGACATAAAGGGGATTTAAGCATCTATCTTCGGATAGGTGCTTTTTGTTATGTAGGGGACGTAATAATAAGGCACAAATAAAAGATTATTTCAAAATAATTTATAAAGAGAGGTTTTTCTATACGGAAGATAATAAACAATTAAATAAAGAGTTAAATTATATTGCATCATTTGTTTTAGCCAAAAAACTGCTGAAGGCTAAACTTATCAGCTTTGAAGTATTCCAAAAAATAAACCTTGCTAATGCCTGTTGCTTTGGTGTTGCACCTATCTTATATAATCCGCACATTTGTAAATAAGTGTTTTCTTTTGTAGAATTAGGTCATCAACTACGAAAGAGGGAAAGATATGGAAGATTTAAGACAGGTATTTGTTATCAAAGCAACAAAGGATATTTCGCCTGACGATAAAATTAAGGTTGCTGCATACTGTAGAGTAAGTACAGATTCCGACGACCAGCTCAATTCATTTATTGAACAGGTAAGGTACTATACAGATTTTATAAACCAAAATCCGAATATGAAGCTTGTGGATATTTATGCCGATGAGGGTGTTACCGGAACGAGTATTGCCAAACGTGATGAATTTAACCGAATGATGTCGGACGCTAAAAAGGGGAAAATAGATAAAATCTATGTTAAAAGCGTCTCACGTTTCGCAAGAAATTCTAAGGAATGTTTGGAAAATATCAGACTGCTTAAAAGCTGTGGGATATCAGTGTTTTTTGAGAATGACGGTATAGATACCAAGATACTTAACCACGAAATTATTCTGTATATCAAAAGTGCTTTTGCTGAGGCAGAATCTCGGAATGCATCAAAAAGAATGTCACGCTCCAATCAAATGCGAATGGAATTAGGTGAGTTCGCTTTTGTTACACCTCCTTTTGGATATAAGATTGAGGATAGGACTCTTGTACCAATACCCGAAGAAGCAGAGGTTGTTAAAAAGATTTTTAAATACTATTTAAGCGGTATGGGTTTCGGTAATATAGCACAGACACTCAATAACGATAATGAAGTGGGTAAGCCTTGGTCTAAGGATACAATAAGATATATGTTATCAAATGAGAAATATATAGGGGATACACTTCACCAAAAAACATATACACCGCCTGTTTTGCCGCTAAAACAGGTTGAAAATAAAGGTCAGGTGCCAAAATACTATGTTACTAATACACATGAGCCAATTATAGATAAAGAAACCTTTAATGCCGTAAAGGAAATGTTTGACCGCAACCATAATTTGAATAAAGAAAGATCTAAAATTAAAAAGTATCAGTTTACAGGATATCTGTATTGCGGGGACTGCGGTTGGGTGTTTAAGAAAAGGAAACTGAATAATCGTGTATATTGGCAATGCACTAAAGACGGACAGGCAGGACAACGGTGTTATTCGCATCAGATTAGTGAAGAGGTTATTAAAAGGACATTTTGCAGGTTCTATAACCGTTTAAGGTATTATGAAAATGAGATTTTAAGGTCTACTTTGTTTAAGCTTGTAGAACTAAAGAAAACATTAACTAAAGTGAATTCGGGTATATCTGAAATAGATGCAGAAATGTTACTGCTTAACGATAAATTAAAGTATTGTTATAAGCTTCTTGAATCAAATACAATCAATAACGAAGCTTTTCTGAGCCGAGAAACAGAGATTAAGAATAAAATGTCAAGGCTTCGTAATAAGCGCCTGCA
This sequence comes from Acutalibacteraceae bacterium, assembly GCA_045657745.1. Classification (GTDB taxonomy): domain Bacteria; phylum Bacillota; class Clostridia; order Oscillospirales; family Acutalibacteraceae; genus UBA737. The sequence goes on along the minus strand of JAZOTR010000081.1, from coordinate 15,070 downwards.
ATTGCTTTCGGAAGATGACGATGAAGTGTGTATTGATGAATTAAGGAATTTGATTCATAATCTTGAAAAAAGACCAAAGGCAATCATAACCTTTGATTACAGTATCTTTAAGGAAATTCTTAATAGGATAATAGTTGAAGATAATCATTTCGTATTTGAACTTAAAGGCGGATTATCTCTTCGTGAGGTGATAGCATGGAATTAAGAAGAATACTTTACGGATATAAAAAAGAACAGTTTGAATACCAAATAGAGCCACATGAGGCAGAGGTTGTAAAAGGTATTTTTAATGATTATGTTTCGGGTAAAACGCTTCTTGCTATTGCCGAAGATTTAACTTTAAATAATGTTGTGTATTTTAAAGGTAAAACTGTATGGACCAAAAATGCTGTTAAACGAATCCTTGAAAATACTCATTATATGGGAGATGCCGAATATCCTAAAATCATTGAAAAAGAAACATTTTTGGATGCCGAAAAGGTTAAATTGGGTAAGGGCGGAGGCAACAGACCTACAGATACAGAGGAAAATAAATATCTTAAACAATAGTGTGTATGTAACAAATGCGGCAAAAGATTTACCAGAAAAGCAAAACATAAATTAAGAGAACGGTGGTACTGTTCCAACGGTTGCTCTTATACAGAAAAGTATATTGATGATAAAGAACTTAAAAATATGATATATACAGTATTTTCAAAGATCAAAGCAATGCCTGAAATCTTAAACGTAGATGAAGAAAAAGTTGTTGATTTGCCGCAGGAATTGTTACGTAAAGATAGAAACATAAAAAATCTAATGCTCCAACCTGATGCTTCATTTATGCCTGTAAAGAAGTTGTTATTTGATTTTGTCAAGCAAGAATTTGATGCTATGCAGTCAGAATTTTCTTTGGGTATTACTTCGGAACTTACAAGATATATTTGCGAAACAGAAATCAGTCAGGATTGCTTGAATGTTGAATTTATGAAGAATACAGTATCTAAAATCATAGTATTGTCAGACGGTAATATTAAAGTAAGGTTTATAAACGGAAAAGAAATTTCGAATACAAGTGAGGAATTAAAATGATGCAAAATAATGAAAGGACAATAACAAAAATAGAAGCCAATCCTTTATTGGATATAAGAAAATGCGAGGACAGACCGTTAAGGGTTGCGGCATACTGCCGTGTGTCTACTGATTCAGAGGACCAGATAAACAGCTATAACGCTCAAAAGAAATATTATACCGATTTTATTAAATCTAATCCCAAATGGCGATTTGTGGATGTATACGCAGATGAAGGCTTATCAGGTACACGTGTTAAAAAGCGTGAAAATTTTATGCGTATGATCAGAGACTGCGAAAAGGGAAAAATTGATTTGATTTTAATAAAATCAGTATCAAGATATTCGAGAAATACCTTAGACAGTATTTCATACTTACGCCGACTTAAAAGATTAGGAATCGCTATATATTTTGATGAGCAGAATTTAGATACTCAAAAAGAAGAAAGCGAAATAACTATGGCACTCCATAGCGCTATGGCACAGGCTGAAAGCGAGAATATTAGTGCCAATGTTAAATGGGGAATAAATAAACGAATGCAAAACGGTACATATCGCTGTAATATGAATATGTACGGTTATAGGAGAGATAAGGAAACTAAAGCAATTATCGTAATCCCCGAAGAAGCAGAGATTGTCAAAAAAGTTTTTTCTATGTTTCTTGACGGCAATAGCACCCATCAGATAAAAAAGTATCTTGAAGAAAATAATATTAAAACCTTTGCTGGAAAAGATACCTGGAGTCATTCTACAATAAATAAAATGCTGCAAAATGAAAAGTATGTAGGGGATATAATATATCAAAAGACATATTGTGAAGACTGTATTTCCAAGATCATTAAAGTCAATAACGGACAGAAAGACAAATATTATGTTAAAAACAATCACCCGGCGATTATTGACAGGGATACCTTTCAGCGTGCTCAGGCAGAAATGGTAAAGCGAACTGCAAGGAATATAGCATACGAAAGCTCCATTACCGGAATAGGACGGTATAGCAGTACTTATGTTTTATCTCAACTGCTTGTTTGTGATGACTGCGGTGGAATATACCGAAGAAAGTATAAAAAGAAAAAAGACGGAGTATTCCATTATTGGCGTTGTAACAGCCGATTGGAAAGCGGTGATAAGTATTGCGATAATTCCAAAGGTCTTGAAGAGAAACAGCTTCAAAGAGCAATTTGCGGTGCTCTTTCTAAAGTTATAGCACAACAGGAAGAGGGTTATGCTGTAATGAGAAGTCATCTTTTGTATGCAGTAACAGGGGATAAAAGCACTGAAGAACTTTACGCTATTGAAAAATCTATAAGAGATGAAGAAAATCATATGAATGAGCTTATAGATTTAGCCGTGTCAAGTGAAGGCAACTCTGATAAATATGAATTAGCCATAAAGGATTCCAATAATAAAATTTCCGTTTTGAAAGAAGAACGGAATAAACTTATGGAGTTAATACAGGATAATAAGAAAGCTAAACTCGAACTTGAAAGACTCCAAAACTTTTTGTCTGAAAATAGGGCAGTCATAGATGAGTTTGACGAGGCTACCATTTACCGTGCAATAGAGTGCATCCGTGTAACCAAGGATATGAAATTAATAATATCTATTAAAGGAAATATTAAGGTTACAGAGGATTATTCTTTGTATGCCGAAACTTCAAAAACCGCATAAAAATGAAGCTGTTTTTCAATTATTTATATTGAAAAACCGGCTTTTTTATGGTATAATATACTCGTAATAAAAAATTCAGGGTATATTTTGAACTGTTCTGAATGGTTCGCTTTTGGCTATGAATCACAAAAATCCAAATTCAACCTTTAGGTTGGGTTTGGACTTTTTATTATATGGTAAATGAGATAATAAGATATTGTTTTAATAGCAAGTTAATATATTATTCTATGTTATTCGCGAAATTTACAAGCTCTTTTTTGAACGGATGATTTCTGTTTAGAAAGGAGTTTTTTAAAATGTATAAAATAAGAACACAAAAGGCAAAAAGTCAGTTTTTCACCGCCAAATATAAAGACGATGTCATTTGTTATGTCGCTAATGAGGTGTTATGATGTCGATAAATGGAAGTTTATCGGAAAAGTGGGAAGTGAATTACTTGGGTAATGATATCAGCGGACTTAATGATGTATATCGTGAAATCGCAGATGAAATTGGCATTGAAAATGCAGTAGCAATATATAGATTGTTTCACGGCACTCAGGTTTCATTTCCAAGCAGACTTTTTTCAAAGGAACATATACATAACGCAATAATTAGCGAATACAATGGTAACAATGTACTTCAACTCGCACAGAAATACAATTATTCCGAAAGGTCTATCTGGAGGATATTAAAATCAAACAAATAGAATTGCCTCCTTACATTTGTTGTAAGGAAATTTATACTTTATTTCAGTTGTGCTATTTGAAAAAATATGTTATAATTTCAGTATAAATTTTATCACAAGTAAGGAGGTGCAGTATGAAAAAGTTTGATTTTTCAAAAAGCGCCGAAGTTTTAAAATCAGCGGCAAGTAAAGTTGGAGAAGCAGGAAAATCTGTTGTTAAAGTTGCAAAGGATAATGCTCAACTCTTAGCTGAACGGGCACAGGTTATGGCGGAAGTTCAACAAGCTAAAAATAAAGAGGCATTAATCAAAAAATTAAATCCATTGTTTCCGGATGATTATCGTGCTGTTGAATTTAAACTTCCAAATCTTATTCGAATAGTTGATGATGCGGTGAGAAGAGGTATAGAGGTTTGTGAGGGTTCTATTGGTTGGCTAACTGCCGAAAAAGGTGTTGAAGTGCTACATTTATATGATGAAGCAGTTGAATATAGTGGGTTAAAATTTTTACCTGCCGCAACTTGTGATTCGATTTATTATGTGGACCCACACAATCGAAATAATTTTATAAGTGTAGATTGTTACTTTTCAAGTATGCAAGAATCACGACTAGCAGAATTACAACATATCGCATATTCTTTAGGTGCAAAACACTATTGGGTAGAAATGGTAGAAAGCACCTACGATAAACATAATACTTTTAAGTCGGCAATAGTAAATGCTAAGGTTGCGAATGCTTCGGGTAGAGAGGAACAACACAAGGCTGTAACTGACAAAAGTATGTCTGTTGCAGAAGCGGTGTTTTCCTCTGGTAGAAAACCTGTAAAACCTGATTTATGTTGGTTTGCAAATGATAATAATGTTCTTAATTTAATAAAAATGCGTTGTTCAGAAAGCAGTCAAGATGAAATTTCAACATATACTATAGAACTCAGCAGTTCTAACGCCACCACAATGTCTGTAAGCGCGGCCGCAAAAGTTGATAGTGCACTAAGCAGTTTAAAAATAGGTGCAAACACATCTTTTAGTAGTGATAGTGAAAAAGAACATAATAGGAAAATGTATTTTAAACTTGAGTTTTAAAGAAGTGGAATTATGATAAATAAAAAAGAAAAATTCCACCTAATTTATAAAGATAGTTTAAATTCGCGAAAATAATAACAATTTTTTAAAAACAAAGGATGGTTAAAATGAAATTCAAGGAAGTATTAGCTAAAATTTTCAAAAGTAAAATAGGTCGAATTATAGCAATAGTGTTAATTGCAACTATTGTGTTGACTATAGTTGCGCTTTGTTCTTATAAACCCAAACAAACTATAGATAATAAATATATTATTGCGAAATTAGAAAAAGCAAGCGAACTCACCACTGCAAAGTTGCATTATACCGGAATGAGCGAGTTTAAGGATGAGGGTATTACTTTTATAAGTAAATCCAATTTTATTATGGTATACGAAGCAACAGCAAGAGCAGGTATTGATGTTGCTGAAATAAAGGTTGATGTTGATAATTTAAATCGCATAATTTGGTTAACTATACCTAAGGCGAAAATTCTTGATGTAAAAGTTGATTCGGGAAGTATAAAGTATTTTGATGTAAAATTTGCTTTATTTAATGTTGATGAAAAAGAAGATGCCAATAAAGCTAATGCTTTAGCTGAGGAAGAGGCTAAGAAAGAATTGGCTGAAATGGGTGTTTTAGAAATGGCGAATGACCAAGCTGAAGCTTTAATTAAAGGACTAATTCAAGATGTAGTTCCAAAAGATTATGAAATTAAAATCAAAAAATAGGTGGTTTTATGGCGAAAAGTAAATGGATATCGTTTTTTCTGTGTTTGTTCGTAGGTGTATTTGGTGCTCATAAGTTTTATGAGGGAAGAATTTTACTTGGTATACTTTATATAATTACCGGAGGATTATTTGGAATTGGTGTTATAATTGATTTAATAATACTGTTTTTTAAACCGAATCCATACTATCCGTAAATAAAGCAGAAGCTCAACCGTTTGGTTGAGCTTCTGCTTTATTTTATACTATATCACCAATACAATAATCATTTTCCACTTCGGTTAATTTTATGTTTAAAATTTCGCCTGAATGGGAAATATCTGATTTTACTTTAACGCGGGAATAATTCTTGGTGTAGCCCTCGATATAACCATTATCACAGGTTTCGAAAAGCACCGCTACGGTTTCACCGATTTGGTTCTTTAAAAACTCTTTTTCGGCGGCACCGGTTGCTTCAATCATTTTGCGCGAGCGGTTGGATTTTTCGCTTTTTGTCACCTGATTCGGCAGATTATAAGCTATAGTACCGTTTCTTCTTGAGTAAGCGAAAATATGCGATTTTGCGAACTTTATTTCTTTCGCGAAATTAAGGCTTTCTTCAAATTCTTGCTCGGTTTCACCTGCAAAGCCAACCATAATGTCGGTAGTGATAGCACTTTCGGGGAACATTCTGCGAATACGGGTTACTAAATCGCGGTAAAATGCAGTGTCGTAATGGCGGTTCATACGCTTGAGCGTAGCGTCGCATCCTGATTGCAGTGATAAATGGAATTGCGGACAAAACTTTTCTTGATTTTTAAGTCTTAAAAGCATTTCGTCGGTTATGTGGTCGGGCTCAAGTGAGCCTAAGCGTACGCGCTTGATACATGGAACTTCACAAACGGCGTCAACTGCATCGCAAAGGTTTATATTTTCCCCCTTACCGTAGGAGGTAAGGTTAATACCAACAAGCACAATCTCAATAAATCCGTTTTTGGCTAGGTCTTCGGCTTCTTTTTTTATTTCCTCAATCGGCTTTGAGCGTACACAGCCGCGAGCAAATGGGATTATACAATAAGTACAGTAGCGGTCGCAACCGTCCTCAATCTTCATATAAGCGCGTGTGCGCTCGGCAAATTCGGTTATGTTTGGGGTGTTAAAACGCGCTTCGCGTTTGTGGGGTGTAACCTCGAAAATTCTTTCGCCGTCACTTAAAAAGCGCTCAACAAGGCTTTGGATTTTTGAAACATCGGTATTGCCGACGATAATATCCGCCGCGCTTAAATCCTTGGATTTTTCTGCAAATGCCTGTACCATACAGCCTGTAAGCACTATAATCGCTTCGGGATTTTCTTTGCGGAAATGGTTAAGTGTTTGCCTTGTTTTACGGTCACTTTCCGCGGTTACCGTACAAGAATTAATAATTATAATATCAAAAGGCGCATTGTCGGGTACAACGGTATAGCCTTTTTTTATAAAAGCTTCACGCATAACCTCGGTTTCGTATTGGTTCACCTTGCAGCCAAGCGTGTGGAATGCTATATTCATAAATTCTCCTGTAATTGTTTGTAGTAATTAACTGCTAATTGGTCGCAACGTTCATTTTCGGGATGCCCCGCGTGACCTTTAACCCATTCAATTGTAACATTATGGATTTTAACTAATTCTAAAAGCTTTTCCCATAAATCAGGGTTTAAAGCGGGTTTTTTATCGGCTTTACGCCAATTATTTTTTTGCCAGGATTCTGCCCAGCCTTTAGTTATACCGTCCGCCACATACTTAGAATCGGTAACAAGTCGTACCTCGCAAGGCTCCTTTAAAGCAGAAAGTCCCATAATTACGGCGGTTAATTCCATACGGTTATTAGTAGTGTCCTTCTCGCCGCCGCAAAGCTCTTTTTCTCTGCCTTGGTAGCGTAAAACCGCGCCCCATCCACCAGGACCGGGGTTGCCTGAACACGCGCCGTCAGTAAAAAGTTCTATATATTTCATACTTCACCTTAATACTTTCTATAACTGCCTACAACCTTACCAAGTACGGTTGGATTTTCGGGGTAAATGGGCGAGAAATCAGGGTTTTCGGGCATGAATATAATCTTCTTATCCTTAATAAGCAAGCGCTTAACGGTGGCTTCTTCGCCATCCATACCAACTACAATATCTCCGCTTCGGCAAGGAGAGTTTTTATCCGCCACAATAATATCGCCGTCTAAAATGCCGGCATCCTTCATACTAAGACCTACTACCTTTAAGGCAAAAAGACCGTCAGGATTTTTTGAGGGGTAGGGGATATAATCTTCGATTTCTTCTACCGCTAAAATTGGTTTGCCTGCGGTAATTCTTCCAACTAACGGCACCATTGAAGAATCGTAGCCCATATCAATTTTAATTGCCCTTGAATATTTAGCATCGCGTACTATGTAGCCCTCCTCTTCAAGAACGCCTAAAATGGCGTGAACGGTGGAGGTTGATTTTATTCCCGTATTATTGCAAATTTCCCTTACGGTAGGCGGAAAACCGCCTGCCATTTGCTTTACAATAAAATTATAAACACTTTGTTGTTTTTCGGTGAGGGGACGCTTTGACATAACTGTCACTCCTAACGAACATTTATTCGTTTTTAGTATAACATTTTTTTAAAGCTTAATCAACTGTTTTTCTTTTCCTTTTAAAAATTTCTATAATTCCTAATATCACAAGCAGTCCGCCGAAAAGCTTTCCTGTTATTTCGCCGCCTAAAAAATCGGTAAAATAAAGCCCCGTTGCAGAGCCTAAAAGACCCCATATAGAAAACTTAAAAACGGCTTTCCATTTAATTTGTTTTTTTACTGTATAAATGATTAGCGCCAATATGCCAATAGGTATAAAAAACAAAAGATTTATTCCTTGCGCGGTTAGTTGCTTTGTATCGGTAAAAAGGGAAAGATAAATAATTAAAATACCTCCGCCGCCTAAGCCCATACCGCCTAAAATTCCTGAAAAAAGCCCTGCTAAAAGGGCGGAAATATTCATTTAATAAGCAGGCGAATGCCTGCGTAAAGCATAAGAAATCCAAAAATTTTCTTTAAAAGAGTAGGGGATATTTTGTGCAGAATATAGGTGCCAATAACTGCACCTATAAGCCCTGTTGGCATATAGATAAAGGCGTCCTTTACAGTCACATACCCTTTGACTAAATATAGAATAGAGGATAATAGTGTAATAGGCAAAATTATTGCTATTGCATTTGTGTGGGCTTCCTTTTGGGAAAAGCCAAGTTTTTTTAGAATTGGTATGGCAATCATACCGCCACCCGCGCCTAAAAGCCCATTTACAAGACCAATAGAGAATCCGCTTAAAGCCGTGAGAATATTTTGTTTACAAAAAGTTTTCATTTTATCACCATCATTAGTCTTTCCTCTTACTTGCAAACAATACTTATTTGTGGTAAAATGTTAATAATGTAGCAAAAGAAAGAAGATTTAAAAATGGCAGATAATGAAATTTTAGAACAACAACGAAAAGCAAGAGAAGATTTTTTGCAATTAAAACGAATGCAGCAAGGTGAAATAGCACCCGAGCCAAAGCCGAGCGAGCTTGCAATAGAGCCTAAAACCTTTAGCGAAAAGGCGCAAAACTATTGGTTTCATTTTAAATGGCATACAATCGGAATTATATTTTTAGTGGTTGTAATGACTGTTCTTATAGCGCAGTGTATGGGTAGGGAAAAGTACGACTACGAAGCGGTATTGTTTGCATATAATGGCTGTTTTGACGCTCAAGCAGAAAAGATAGAAGAATACCTTGAAAAATACGGAACCGATGTTAATGGCGACGGCGAAGTGAACATAGGTATAACAAACTGTACTTTTACTGAGGGTAATGATGCTCAATACCAAAACACTATGATGACCAAAATTCAAACTCAGTTAATAGCAAATAAAAGCGCCTTTATTTATATTGTGGATAAAAAGGCGTATGAATTTTTGCAAAATTCGGTAGAGGGCGGAATACTTCAAAGTGACCCATTGGTATTAGATGAAGAATTTTATGAATTTACCGAAACTAAAGAATTCGGCGAACTGCCTGAAGGTTTAATGTTAGGTTTAAGACGAGTAAAGGGTACTGCATTCGAAAATGACGAAAAAGCATATTCTATTTATTTGGAAAGCGAAAAAACAGTAGAAAAAATCAGAAACAAATAAAAGGACTCATACGAGTCCTTTTTTATTTGTTTTTTGAATTTTCTTTTGTAAATATATTCACTCCCCAAACGCCCAAAATTATCACAGCGCAGAGTATGTATTCTACAAATGAAAAGCTTTCTTTTAAGATTATAACACCCGCAAGTACTGTAACAGCGGTTATTATATTTGAAAATGAAGAGGATTGGATAACGCTTATTTGAGTGGTTGAAAAATTGTAAAGTAAAAACGCTAAAACAGAGGAAATAAGGGATAAATAAATTATTGGAATTAAAAATTTTGCATTGCTAAGGGAAGAAATTATTAAAAGAAAATAACTTTCTTTTAAAACACAAAAAGCAATTAAATTAAAGCCTATAAGACCGATTAAAAACATTATGTAGGTGCGCTCAAAAGGAGAAAATGAAGCGGATTCACTGCGGCTTAAAATATTAAATACCGCCGCGCATATAACCGCCCCAAACAGCAGTATTATGCCTAAAAAGTGGTTATTCGAGCCGTCGTTTGAAATGACGCTTATTGTACCGATACCTGCTATTGAAACTAAAGTGCAAATTGTTTGTAGTGTGGTTGCATTTTCTTTTAAAAATAGCCTTGCAAGAATGATGACAACTACAGGAACCAAGGCTATAATAACACCTGAAAGCGCAGAGGAAACCATTGAAAGCCCGTAAAGCTCGAAAATAAAATATAATAGCGGTTGTGAAAGTCCCATTAAAATTAATTTTCCTTTAGGTTTGCCTTTGAGGTTTAATTTAAAATCCCCTACAAGCAACAATATGTTAAGAAAAATAAAGGCAAGTGTAAAGCGTATGCTTAAAATAATAAGCGGATGCGAAACCGAAAGCGCGGTTTTTGAAAAAATAAAACTAAAACCAAAAATCACATTTGCCAAAAGTGCGGCGATTATCCCTAAAGAATATTTTTTTAGTTGCATATATGTATCTCCAATAGTACTTTTTAAGAATTTTAGCATAAATTTCCGAGTATTTCTGCTTATTTTGGTAATCTGTAATTTTTTTGTAACTTTTTTAATAATATCTCTTGCAAAAACTACTGTTATTGTGTACAATATAGAAGGAAATATATTATTATAAAATATAAGGATGTGTTTTTTAAATGGCAAACCGTTTATTTCAGGGCGTAATTCATCAAATGAAGGACTCTATTGACCGTGTGTTCGGCGTAGTGGATGAAAACTATACTATTATAGCTTGCAGTGAGCTTGGAAAAATCGGCGAGGATTTGCCCGATGTAAACTTAATAAATGAATTCTCTGTAGAAAGCGGATATACATACAAGGCTATAGGCGAAAAGCAGGGTCCGGTTTATACTGTTTTTGTTGAAGGCGATGATATTATTGCCACCAAATATGCAGATATATTGGCAATTGCTTTTGCAAATATTAAGTTCTATTACGATGAAAAGTATGACCGCGGCAACTTTATTAAAAATATAATTCTTGATAACATTCTTCCGGGAGATATTTATATTAAGGCTCGTGAATTGTATTTCAATAGCGATGTTTCGCGTACAGTTGTTATTGTTCGTGCGCTTGAAAATACTGATGTTTCTGTTTACGATGTAGTACAGAATCTTTTCCCCGATAAGTCAAAGGATTTTGTAATTAATATCAACGAAACCGATATTGCATTGGTTAAGGAAACCGCACAGGGAATAGACCCTAAAACAATTGAGAAATTGGCTGCTACTATTGCTGATACTGTTTCGGGCGAGTTTTATACTCCTGTTGTTATCGGTATAGGTACAACCGTTAATAATCTTAAGGACTTAGCGCGTTCATTCAAAGAAGCACAAGCAGCGCTTGAGGTTGGTAAGGTGTTCGATACTGAAAAGACTATTGTTTCATACGACAACTTAGGTATTGCAAGACTTATTTATCAATTGCCTACAACACTTTGCGAAACCTTCTTAAAGGAAGTTTTCAAGCGCGGCTCTATTGAAAACCTTGACCAAGAAACCTTCTTTACCATTCAGCGTTTCTTCGAAAACAATCTTAATGTTTCGGAAACCTCTCGTAAGCTTTTTGTACACCGTAACACCTTAGTTTACAGACTTGAAAAGATTAAGAAGATTACCGGTCTTGACCTTAGAGAATTTGACCATGCAATTATTTTCAAAATTGCGTTAATGGTTAATAAGTATTTAAAGAGCAACCCTGTTAAATATTAATTGAAAAGGAATTTATAGATGGAACAATTTGAGCAGGTTTTTACACCCAAGGTTCAAAAGCCTATTATTGAATTTCGCGGTGTTTCTAAAACCTACCAAACGGGTACGCATGCGTTAGAAGATGTTAATATTAAAATTAACAACGGCGAATTTGTATTTGTTGTAGGTTCTTCGGGTGCGGGTAAAAGTACATTTATGAAGCTTATAATGCGTGAAGAAAAGGCTAATACAGGTAAAATTATTGTAAACGGCTTTGAACTTACTTCACTTAAGCGTAAGGATGTACCGATGCTTCGCAGAACAATGGGTATAGTTTTCCAAGATTTCAGACTTATACCTAATATGAATGTATTTGAAAATGTTGCTTTTGCAATGCATGTTGTAGGAGCAAGTAATAAGGAAATTCGTAAGGAAGTGTCTAAGGCTCTTTCAAAGGTTGGTCTTGGCCATAAGGCAAGGTCTATGCCGTCACAGCTATCAGGCGGTGAGCAACAGCGTGTAGGTCTTGCGCGTGCGCTTGTAAATGCGCCTGACTTAATTATTGCGGACGAGCCTACAGGTAACGTAGACCCAAATATGTCTTACGAAATAGTTTCACTTCTTACTGAAATTAATAAAAAAGGCACTACCATCTTAATGGTAACGCATGACCATAACTTAGTAAGGGACTTTAATCACCGCGTAATTATGCTTGACGGCGGTAAGATTGTTGCCGATAATGCCGGAGGTGAGTTCTAATGAAGCTAACCAGTATTAAATATCTCACCAAGGAAGGCTTTAAGAACGCGTGGGTCAATAGACTTATGACCTTAGCATCAATCGGTGTATTGGTTGCTTGTATGGTTATAATAGGCCTTGCGGTTTTAATTTCTGAAAATGTTAATTTGGCTGTTGGTAATCTTGAAAAGCAGAATGTTGTAATGGCTTATATGAAGGACTACAACTGGGCGCTTTATTCGGATACCTTAGTTGAAGATACTTCTTCCGAGCAGGCTTCAAATACTGAAACCACAGGGGGAAATACCGAAGAAGAAACCGAAAAAGCGGATAAAAACGGTATTAAAGAATCGGATTATGTTATTCATAACGAAAAAGAAGCAAAGGAACTTTGTGAAAAAATTAAAGAAATTTCTAATGTGGCTTCGGTTGATTATGTTTCAAGTGAAGAAGGCTTAGAAACGGTTAAACAGTCTATGCTTGAAGGTCAAGAAGAATATTTCAGTTTCCTTGATGAAGAAAACCCAATGCCAAGCGCTGCCAAAATAACAATGGTGGATATGGAATTGTTTGAGGATACAATTAAGGAAATTGAAAAGCTTGAGGGGATAGACACTATTCAGTCACAAAGTGATTTAGCCGAAACCATTTCCGCTATTAAAAACGGTATCGGTGTTGCAGGTTTTTGGATAATTGCAATTTTAATGGTTATTTCGCTTGTAATCGTATCAAACACAATTCGTGTTACAATGTACAACCGCAAGCTTGAAATAAGCATTATGAAAGCAGTAGGCGCTACAGATGCTTTCGTAAGAATCCCATTCGTTGTTGAGGGTATGATTATTGGTATCATTTCAGCGCTTATTGCTGAAGGATTATTATATTTCTGCTACCGTGTTGCAACCGAAACTATTGTTACAACACTTCGTACAGAGGATATTGTACAGTTCGGGGATATGGCGTGGATTTTACTCGGCCTATTTGTTGGTATTGGTGTTTTAGCCGGTGTAATAGGTAGTATTATTATGATAAGTAAGTATCTTCGCCGTGAGGGAAGCGAATTTGCGGCAATCTAATTTCAGGAGAAAAAGATGCACAAAAAAATTATAAAATTAGTTTCTGTTTTAATGATGGTGGTTTTATTTGCTACAACAGCGGTTTCGGTTGACATTAGCGCAGCTACAGCCTCTGAAATACAAAGTGAAATCAACGATTTAGAGCAGCAATCAAAAAAACTTGAAGCTGAAATAAAAGCGCTTCAAGGTAAAATTAACGAACAAAAGAAATTAAAAAATGCTATTGAAAATAAGATGGCTGTTGTTCAAAAACAAATTAATGCCTGCAATAAGCAGATAAATAATATCAATAGTCAAATTGCGGCTAATAAGGCAGAAATTGAAAAGAACAATAAGCAAATCGAAGCTGATAAAACTGCATTTAAAAAGCGTCTTCGCGCGATTTATATGAGTAATACAGGCAGCAATGTTCAAATTCTTTTAGGCGCTGAAGATTTTTCGCAGTTCTTGCAATTAGCTCAGCTTACGGCATCTGTTTCGGCAAGGGATAAGCGAATGATAGAAAATCTTGTTTCCGAAATCAAGAAGCTTGAAGAAAAGCAGGTTGAAAATCAGCAACTTTTAAAGGAACAAGAAGCTGTTAAGGCAACAATAGCTGAAAAACAGGCTGAACTCTCTAAGGAAGAAAAACAAATTCAGTCAGTAATTAATTCTATTGCTGCCGACCAAGATAAAGTTGAAGACGAAAACAAGCTTGTTGAAAATGAATTGAAGGCGATGCAAAGAGAACTTAATTCAATTCTTAACGCTTCGGGTAATGCCAGCGGTAACGTAGTTTATAACGGCGAAAACTTTATTTGGCCAACACCCACTATAAGCCGTATTTCTTCATATTTCGGTTCGCGTTGGGGAAGAGCTCATAACGGCGTAGATATTTCTAACGGTACTTATGGCGCAAAGGTTGTTGCTATTGCAGACGGTCTTGTTACAACATATTCTAACAGTTGTAAGCACAACTACGGTAAAAAGCCGTTAAAAACCTGTTGCGGCAGTGGTTACGGTAATTATATTACTATAAATCACGGCACTAAGGACGGTAAAACCTATGTTGCGTATTATGCTCATTTAGGTTCAATTGTAGTATCTAAGGGACAAACGGTTAAAAAGGGACAAATTGTAGGCTATGTTGGTTCTACAGGTCGTTCTACCGGTGCACATTTGCATTTTGGTATTTCGGTAAATGGCGGTTGGAAAGACCCTATGAGCTTTTATAAAAAAGTAGGATAATTTAAGCCGCCACTTTGTGGCGGTTTTTGAATATAAAAGGGGAATAGTATGAAAACATTTTTTAGGGTTTTTAGTGTTATTTGTCTTATTGGTTGGATGGGATTAATATTTTATTTTTCGCATCAAACCGCAGAAAAATCTTCAGCTATTAGTGGCTCGTTAATATCCTTGTTAGCGCAAAGATTTTATCCGGGATTTAATTTATTAAGCCTTTTAGAGCGCCAAGAATTGATAGCCTCACTTCAGGGAATTGTAAGAAGCGTGGCACATTATTGTATTTTCGGTGGCTTAGGATTTTTCGTATATTTGACATTTGTGAGTTACACAAACTTAAAGTATAAGGTGCGTATATTCTGGATGCTTGAAACCGGTTTGCTTTATGCAATAATCGATGAGTTTCACCAAAGCTTTGTAGATGGCCGAAGTATGCAAATAGTAGATATTTTAGTCGATTTTGGTGGCGTTGTAACTGCGGTTTTAGTTTGCGGTTTGTTTGTATTTATTGTTAAACCGTTACAAGAAAAA
>JAZOTR010000080.1:0-36733 GCA_045657745.1 Acutalibacteraceae bacterium | reverse complement strand
TTATGACCGCCGATATTGTAAACCTCACCTACGCGACCCTTATGGATAATAAGGTCAATAGCTTTGCAGTGGTCTTCAACATAAAGCCAGTCACGAACATTTAAGCCTTCACCGTAAACTGGAAGCGGTTTATCATTTAAAGCATTCGCAATCATAAGCGGAATTAACTTTTCAGGGAAATGATAAGGACCGTAGTTATTAGAGCAACGGCTAATAGTTACAGGAAGACCAAAAGTACGGTGGTAAGCTAATACTAAAAGGTCTGCACCTGCTTTTGAACTTGAATAAGGAGAGGAAGTATGAATAGGTGTTTCCTCTGTAAAGAAAAGGTCAGGACGGTCAAGCGGTAAATCACCGTAAACTTCGTCGGTAGAAACCTGATGATAACGGGTAATGCCATATTTACGGCAAGCGTCCATTAACACCTGAGTACCCATAATATTTGTTTGTAAGAAAATACCTGGGTTTTCAATAGAACGGTCCACATGGCTTTCAGCCGCAAAGTTTACAACAACATCCGGCTTTTCTTCTTCAAAAAGGTTATAAACGGCATCTCTGTGGCATATATCCGCTTTAACAAAACGGAAATTAGGATTATCCATAACCGGAGCCAATGTAGATAAATTACCTGCATAGGTAAGCTTATCAAGACAAATAATTCTGTAATCAGGATATTTTTTTAACATGTGGAAAACAAAGTTGCTTCCTATAAAACCTGCGCCGCCTGTAACAATAATATTCATAATTTTTACTCCTTTATATTAAAGAATGTCGATGTATTTTCCATCGAGAACATCTTTTAAATACTGTCCGTACTGATTTTTCTTTAAAACCTCATAAACCTCAAGCACATCATCCTTTGTTATCCAACCGTTAAGATACGCAATCTCTTCAAGACAAGCGATTTTACGGTGCTGATGAGTTTCAATTGTTTTAACAAAGTTAGTAGCTTCTACTAAACTTTCGTGTGTGCCTGTATCAAGCCAAGTAAAGCCTTGACCCAAAAGTTCAACATTAAGGTCGCCGTTTTCAAGATAAATACGGTTTAAATCTGTAATTTCAAGCTCACCGCGAGCAGAGGGCTTAAGATTTTTTGCATATTCAACAACGCGGTTATCATAAAAGTAAAGACCGGTTACACAGTAATTGCTCTTAGGCTTCTGCGGTTTTTCTTCTATTGATATAGCTCGTCCGTTCTTATCAAATTCAACAATGCCAAAACGCTCGGGGTCATCAACATAATAACCGAAAACAGTTGCGCCTTTGCCACTTTCTGCATTTTCCACAGCCGCCTTTAAACGCTTTTTAAGACCATGACCTGCAAATATATTATCTCCAAGCACCATTGCTACTGTATCATCACCAATAAAATCCGCGCCGATTATAAACGCTTGAGCAAGACCGTCAGGAGAAGGTTGAACAGCATAAGATAAATTTACGCCGAAAGCATGCCCGTCACCTAATAAATCCTTAAATCTTGGTGTGTCCTGCGGAGTGGATATTATTAAAATATCGCGTATACCTGCATTCATAAGCACCGACATAGGATAATAAATCATCGGCTTGTCATAAATCGGTAAAAGTTGTTTTGATGTTACCTTTGTAAGCGGATAAAGTCGGGTCCCTGAACCGCCTGCTAAAATAATACCTTTCATAATTAACACACCTTTATTTAATTATTATTATTTTTGTAAACTTCAATTATTGAGCAACTTAAAGAATAAACCGCAATTCCTAACGCCGCATTCATCCACGGATTATACCAAGTGACTGCCCAGAAGCCCAACATACCACAAATAAGTGCTAATGTAGCCAAATTATAAATAGCCTGTTGTTTTTTCTTTAGGATATATATGCAGATGTATATAAACGGCGCCATATAAAGTATCAAGCCTATAATGCCCATTCTCGCCAGCACATCATAATAAAAATACTCATCCGGTCCGCCTCGTGTTTGAGAACAAGCACCTAAGCCATTTCCTATAATCGGACTTTTTACTATCAAAGCTTTTAGTTCACGCTTTGTAATCGCCCTTATCGTATCACTATTTTCAGTAACATTAATGTAATTTTGCTGCTCTTGCATATCAATTTTATCTTGATGATCATCACTTTGTATATCAGAATCGCCTGAACCGGATGATTTATCCAAACCAAATATACCTGCCCAATCAATATTTTTTATTTTATATTTAGTACTTACAATAACCGACTGTCTTACAGGAACACCAAACGTACGTGAAATAGCAAAATTCAAATATGCTGAATCAAAGGCGAATTCCATTACACCAACGCAAAGCAAAACCGAAAGGGCAACACAAGCTAATGTTTTAAGTATTAACTTAATTTTTTGGCGATAAAATACGATCACTGCAAAA
Organism: Acutalibacteraceae bacterium; assembly: GCA_045657745.1. Taxonomy (GTDB): domain Bacteria; phylum Bacillota; class Clostridia; order Oscillospirales; family Acutalibacteraceae; genus UBA737. The sequence continues at coordinate 34,355 of JAZOTR010000080.1, read as the reverse complement.
ATCATACTAACAAAAACCACAAACACACCGCCAAACAGCGAACGTGTAAAGGAAAGGAGAATACAAACTAAAAATAAAGCTATTGTTAAAACATATTTTATTTTTAATTTCTCCTGTTTTAACTGTTTAAAGAAAATAATACTGCAAGCCAAAATCATATATGGACTGCTTCGCATAAAAATTCTTATAACATTATCAGAAATTAAATCAAGAATACCAAGTTGTTGTTCAGACATCAATCTGTAAAAAAACAAAAACCCGTGTTTAGAGTAGCAAGAGGCAAAATGTATCACTAAAACTATTATTGCCTGAATAAATGCGCCAACAACGATTGCATCAAGCATATATTCAAATTTTTTCTTGTTGTCCACCGTAATTATGAGCGCCGGGACGGTAAAAAGCCACATAAAGCCTTTTATATCACTTATTAGAACACCCATATTGTTGTTAGCTTTAAGTCCTAAAATTGCCGAGAATCCCAAATAAACCAAAAAAGCAAAAAACATATAAAAAATCGGATTCTTTATATACTTTTTTATATTCGTTATAAATTTTGGTATTGCAAAGATAAATGCCGCTATGGCAGCTATCATTCTGAAACTTATGGGCCCTATTTCGAAATATTTTCCGCCGCCCGAAAAAGCGCAATCAACAAAAAACAATAACAAGAATAAGAAGGATAAAATATCACATTTGCCTAAAAAATGTTGTTCTTTAAAATTTTTAAAACCTTCTTTTATTTGGTCAAAGAATGTAATTTTTTTAATCACTATCATCACCCTATGAATTGTGCTAATACTCTTATAAATCCACATTTAAATATGCGGTGTTTTAAGTAAATATAATCTTTTTTAAAGATGCAAGCATCCTTTGTTTCAGCAAAATCTGAAATAACTGCTTTTTTCTCTTGTGGTATACTGTCACCAAAGCACTCAAGGAATGCTTCTGCCTGTATTGCAGCATCCCTTAAAGATTTTTTCATAGCTTTAGATTTTAATCTTTCCAAAAGATATGAAGGCGAGGTTACATTTTTTGCGCCTACCGAATTATTACCGTGCTGACGGTAATCAATAGTTTGATAATCCAAAAACGTCGATTCCCCAAAAACCGAGCATATCATTGCTATCCACCAATCATGCATAATTGCCTCTTTGGGCAAAGGATAAGTGCAACTTAATTTTGCTAATTCTTCATTTATCATAAGGGTACACCCTGTAACAACATTTTGCACCAATAAATGATTAAGGCTTAGGCGGTTACCATCAAGTTTTGAGTGTCGGCAAAATGAATCGGCAATTTTATTTAAGTTTCCGTCAACAACCACCAAATCTGTATGCACCAATGCAGGTACGACGTTTTTTTCAATTTGCTTCATTTTAGCAAGAGTTTTACTTACTTTATTGCTATGCCATACATCGTCCTGATCACAGAACATAATGTACGGTGCGTTATGATGCTGTTCTAAAAGATGCATAAAATGATTTTGCGCATTACCGAAACGCTTACCCGATTTGTAATGGGTGATTTTTTCGGGATATTTTTGGGCATAATCCTCTAAAATCTGAGGTGTAGAATCGGAAGAAGAATCATCCGACAAAATCAAATGCCAATCTTTATAATCCTGCGCAATTATAGAATCCACCATTTCATTTATATATTTTTCACCGTTGTAAGTTGCAAGTAAAATTAAAACTGTACTCATTTTTTCACCAACAATCAATCTCCCAAAATTGTTTTTACGAATTTTTGGGGAGAATATTTATACAAAACATCATCCTCTACGGAAAGATACTGTGTTTCAAAAAAGTCCTCATTAAGCTTGGGATTTTCCCTGTCAATAATCAAGAAATTATTTTCATTGTAAAAATCAAAATCTTTTACATACGAATTTGTTGTGATGATTTTTTTATTCATAGGAAGCATTTCAACAGGTCTTGTTGTGGTGCCGTTTTGTCTTGGATGCTCAATATCCATTACGCATCTGCTCGAATTATATATTCGGCACACTTCTTCGGTTGAAAGCGCCTTAAAGTTTACTTCCTTTAAGGGAAGATATTTATAATCTTTATTAGTTAGCTTGTTAAGGAAATAAACTAAAATATGCGGAGAGTAAAAATATGTGAAGCATCGCCTTCCCATATCCTCACACTGTTTTTTGATTTGCTTAACTACGCGCGGTCTTACAGAGTGTGCAGTGCCTATAAACGCTACATCATACTCATAATTACCACTTTCTTCATAGTTTGTATATTCCTCGCCGTAAGGAACAGGCAAAAATGGTAGATTATATTTTTTTGCATCATTTGAGTCGAAGGTGAAAACCTTATCAAAATAATTGATTTTCTTTTCACCGTCAGGAATATTTTTAACAGAATCCCAATAATAAAGCACAAGTTTTGCATTAGGGTAAGCCGACTTTAACATATCAATTTCGTTTTTTCCCATTGCTTCGCACTTTACAACAAAAATATAGTCAAACTGTATACCCTTGTTTTCTTCTATTACCCTTGAAATATATTTTCTAACAACAGGCTTATAAAACTTTAAATTAAGTCTTAAGGAAACCTTGCCTATAAAGCTATTGCTCGGGCGTTCATCATAAAGATAAACCATATATCCTGCATTTTCAAAAGCTTTTTCCATTCGCTTTTCATACCCAAAAAATTTAGGGCAGAAAATCAATACCTTTTTATTATCCCCGGACATAAAAAATCTCCTTATCGTATTTAAAACCTATGCCAGATTTATTATTTTAAAACTTCATCAAATTAAAGGCACAATACACCAACTATAATCATTAGCATTATACCACTTTATCGCTAAAAAAGCAAGGTTTTATGCCTTATTCACCAGTATTTTTTATTAATATTTTTGATTAATAAAATTATATAGTTAAAAGGACGGCCAAAGCCGTCCTTTTTTACAATTCATATTTCATTCCAAGCATTTTATATTTTGCGCCCGCCATAGCGTTATACGGCAATTTTTCCCACTCACTATTTCCGATTATCCGCTTTATTTCAGCCAAATTTTCATCTGTGTCGGTAATATTCGGTATAAGCGGTGTGCGAATTACATATTCTTTTCCGCTGTTTTTGAGAATTTCAAAATTAGCAAGAATTTGTTCATTGCCTACGCCCGTATACTTTTTATGTAAATTTGTATCTGCAAGTTTTATATCCATAATTACAAAATCAAGCTTGTCTATAACTGATTTAAAAATTTCACTGCTTGTATATCCGCTTGTTTCAATGCAAAGATTATAGCCTTCAAGCTCCTCTATTAATTCCAAAAGAAACTGAGGTTGAGCTAACGGCTCACCACCCGAAAAGGTAAAGCCGCCAAAATCTTTTCCTAAAACATCGGCAGATTTTTTAAGTTCTTGCGCTAATTCCTTAGCGGTTACTTTTTTGCCCGAAATTTCAAGACAGTTTTCAGGGCACGCATAAATACACCTGCCAAACGGCTGACATTCGGTATGTACACATTCCTTTTGGCACTTGCCGCACTTAACACATCTTACATCCTTATACATAAGCTGTGGCTCGGTAGATAAACCTTCCGGATTGTGACACCAAATACATCTTAACGGACAACCCTTTAAAAAGACCGTTGTGCGAATGCCCGGTCCATCGTGCACTGCCATTTCTTTAATATCAAAAATCGTTCCTATCATACTCTCAATACTTCATTTCGAAATTTATATTTTCTTTTATTATACTAAAACAATACAAATATGTCTACAAGAAAAAAGCACTCCCTTTAACAGAGAGTGCTTTAAAATTAAAGTAAATGGAATTTAACTACAAGCGCTGCAAATACGATAGATACCATACTCAAAAGCTTGATAAGAATATTAATTGCAGGACCCGACGTATCCTTGAATGGGTCGCCAACAGTATCGCCAACAACTGCAGCCTTGTGCTGATCGCCACCCTTACCGCCGTGAACGCCTGATTCAATGTATTTCTTAGCATTATCCCAAGCGCCGCCTGAGTTAGACATAAAGATTGCAAGTAAGAAACCGCTTACAGTAGCGCCTGCAAGTAAGCCAACTACACCTGTAAAGCCTAAAACCAAACCAACAATAACAGGAGTTACAACCGCAACGATTGTTGGGAATATCATTTCTCTAAGACTTGCCTTTGTACAAAGGTCAACACACTTAGCATAATCAGGATCTGCTTTACCCTCCATAATGCCTGTGATTTCTTTGAACTGACGGCGCACCTCTACTACTACCGACTGCGCAGCCTTGCCAACAGATTCCATAGTAAGTGCCGCAAATACGAACGGTAGGCAAGCACCGATAAATAAACCTATTAAAACGGTGGGGTTCATAAGGTCAAAGCCTTCAACACTACCACCAACTTCCTTGACCTTATCTATATAAGAAGCCATAAGTGCCAAAGCAGTAAGTGCAGCTGAACCAATTGCAAAGCCCTTACCTGTGGCAGCTGTTGTATTACCTAATGAATCTAAAGCATCGGTTCTTTCACGAACTTCGGGCTCAAGCTCTGCCATTTGAGCAATGCCGCCCGCATTATCTGCAACAGGGCCGTAAGCATCTGTCGCCAATGTAATACCAAGTGTAGAAAGCATACCAACTGCCGCTAAAGCAATACCGTAAAGACCGTAGGAAGCACCGCCCTGACCAAAGCCGCCTGCTGTGCCGTAAGCTACGAGTACGCATACTGCAATAATAATAATTGGAAGAACGGTAGAAAGCATACCAAGTGACAAGCCGCCTATAATAATTGTAGCCGAACCGGTTTCACTCTTACTTGCCAGTGTTCGGGTAGGTTTATAGGATTCGCTTGTAAACAATTCAGTTGCCTGACCGATAAGAACACCTGCAACAAGTCCCGAAAGGATTGCAAAATACAAACCGATATTTGCTTTTCCGAGAATATAATAAACCATCGGCAAGCTTAAAATAGCAATAAGTATTGCACTAAAGTTAGTGCCACGGCTTAAAGATTTTAATAAATCCTTTTGAGAAGCATTTTCCTTTGTACGAACCAAGAAAGTACCGATAATTGAACAAACGATACCAACCGCCGCCATAAGCATAGGAATAGCCATAGCCTTAAAGTTGCCAAAAGCCGCAACGCCTAATGCAGATGCAGAAATAATTGAACCTACATAGGATTCATAAAGGTCGGCGCCCATACCTGCAACGTCGCCTACATTATCGCCTACATTATCAGCAATAACAGCGGGGTTTCTTGGGTCGTCTTCAGGGATACCTGCTTCGACCTTACCAACAAGGTCTGCACCAACGTCAGCCGCTTTAGTAAACACACCGCCGCCAACACGGGCAAAAAGCGCCATTGAAGAAGCACCCATACCGAAAGTAAGCATAGCGCTTGTTATTTCAGTTGCAGTACAACCGAAAGCAAATTTTAAAAGCGCAAACCAAATAGAAATATCTAAAAGACCTAAACCTACTACTGTAAAGCCCATTACAGAACCTGCAGAAAATGCTACGCGAAGACCTTTATTTAAACCTTCACGACAAGCATTTGCGGTTCTGCCGTTTGAAGCGGTAGCAATTTTCATACCAATGTAACCCGATAGAGCAGAGAAAAATCCGCCGGTTACAAAGGCAAACGGCACATACCATGTAAGCATGCTGAGTGCCGCCATGACAGCTAAAATAACAAACATACATACAAAGAAAATAATAACTACCTTGTACTGTCTTTTAAGGTAGGCATTAGCACCTGCACGAATTGCAGAAGCTATTTTCTTCATCTTGTCGGTTCCTTCAGAGAAGCTTAAAACACGCTTTGCAGTAATTACCGCATATATGAGCGCAACTAAAGCACCAATGAAGGTAAATAATACCAACAAATCTTCGAATTTCATACTCTTTTCACCTTCACCTAAAAAATTGTAACATATATTTTACCACATTGACAAATAAATATCAATAGTAAAATCGCACCCTTTTTTAACAAAAGGGTGCGATTTTTTTTAGAACAATATTATCAAAAATTGAGATACAAGTACTACCGCGATAAGAGCAATCGGATAGGTTGCAGCATAAGCAGAAGCTACGTTTTCAGTTTTAGCAACATTTATAAGTGTTCCCAGAGCAGGAGTACTTGTCATACCGCCTGTTATAGAACCTAAGTTGTTTAAAAGGCTTAATTTTAAAACATACTTAGCAAACAAGAAGCCAATAAACATTGGGCAAATGGTCATTATAATACCGTATACAAAGTACATAACATCAAAGTTCTGAACAAACTCTGCACCGCCGGGAATACCTGCGCCAACAAGGAAGAATACCAAGCCTAATTCTCTGAAAAGCTTGAGAGTAACTTCTTTTGGCATAATACTTACACGACCGATTCTGCCGAAGTGTCCCAAAATAAGACTTACAAGTAAGCAACCGCCTGTTGTTGTGAGCGAGAAGCAAGTGCCGTCAAAGCCCTTTGAAGATAGCGGAATTTTAACCTGACCTATAAAGGTACCCAAAATTGCGGCTAACGAAAATGCAGCAATACCCATATGGTCGATTTCAAACAGCTTTGCAATTTTGCTTTTCTTTTCTTCGCCGTCTGCGATAGAAAGCTTTGCAACCTCTTCTTCCATATTAGCCTTAGTAAGCTTTGGAACTAACTGTACAAAAAGAACAACACCAATAACACCGAAGATATATGCAATACCGTGACCTACCGAAACTAAGCCTTGATACTCAGCCGCAACAGTTGCCTTAGCTGCCGAGAAAGCAGGGGTTGAAGTAAGTGAGCCTGATAACAAGCCAACTATCATAGCTACGAAGCCATCCTGTGATTCGATTGAACTACCATAGCCAAAAACTTCTCCCATTCCAATACAAGCCGCTGCCGAAAGACCGCCGGCCAAAATGATTATTAAACCAATTAAAACATAAGATTTAAAGTTTCTTTTAAAGTTACCGAAAAATTTAGGACCTGCTATAAAACCAACCGAAGTTACAAACAATACAAGACCCAAGCTTTCGATCAAGGTAAGGCCGCTTGAAAAATCATACGGCTTAGAAGATGCGGCAAACATAAGACCGTCTTCCCCCATAGTAAAGAACAACGCGCCTGCGAGCAATGCAATAATAAATACACCTGCATCGCCTAAGGATACACCCTTAATGGTAATTCTACCCAAAGCATAGCCTACTGCCAAAACAGCAAATACAACAAGCAACATTGTCGAAATATTACTAATAGTAATTAATCCGCCAAATAAACTCATTTTTTAACCCTTCTTACTTTCTAAATACGCCTTTCTGCCGTCTACATAAAGATTATTACCCTCGCTGTCGATAATAACAACCAAAGGCATATCTTCTACATAAAGCTTGCGGAGTGCTTCTGCGCCTAAATCCTCGTAAGCGATTAATTCTGCGCTCTTGATACATTTAGCAAGTAATGCGCCTGCGCCGCCGATTGCGCCAAAATAAACACCGCTGTGCTTCTTCATAGCGTCAACAACTTCGGGAAGACGAGCGCCCTTACCAATCATACCACGAGCACCAACAGACATCATAGTAGGTGCATAAGCATCCATTCTGCCTGAGGTTGTAGGACCTGCAGAACCGATTACTGTACCCGGTTTTGCAGGAGTAGGACCTACGTAATAAATAGTAGCATCCATTGGGTCAAAGGGCAACGGTTCGCCCTTCGCCAAGGATTCGCACATTCTTTTGTGACCTGCATCACGAGAGGTGTAAATAGTACCTGTAAGTAATACCTCATCGCCTGCTTTTAAGGTTTTTGCCAATTCTTCTGTTAAAGGTAAATTAATTTTTCTTGCCATTTTAAATTACCTCCGATTTATGACGTGTTACGTGGCAGTTAATATTAACTGCGCAAGGCATACCTGCAATATGGGTAGGTAAGGTTTCAATGTTAAGACCAATAGCAGTTGTTTTACCGCCGAAGCCCTGAGGTCCTATACCTAACATATTAATTTTGTCTAACATTTCTTCTTCAAGTTCCGCATAGTAAGGGTCGGGATTCTTTGAATCAAGAGGACGCATTAATGCTTTTTTAGCAAGTAATGCGCATTTGTCGAATGTGCCGCCGATACCAACGCCAACAACCATTGGAGGACAGGGGTTAGGACCTGCAGTTTCTACAACTTCAAGGATAAAGTCTTTAATACCTTGAAGACCTGCTGAAGGCTTGAACATTCTAATCATACTCATATTTTCACTACCGAAGCCCTTAGGACCAACAGTGATTTTAATGTTTTCACCCGGTACGATTTCGGTATAAAGCATTGCAGGGGTATTATCACCTGTGTTACCTCTGCGAATAGGGTCAGCTACAACAGACTTACGAAGGTAGCCGTTAGTATAACCACGGCGTACACCTTCATCAACAGCCTCACGTAAATCGCCACCTACAAGGTGAACATCCTGACCGATTTCAAGGAATACACAAGCCATACCTGTATCCTGACAAATCGGAACATTTTCATTATCAGCGATTTCAAAGTTTTCAATAATGTTATCTAAAACGCCTTGTGCAATAACACCGTCTTCACACTTACGGCAAGTTTTAATAGCACATTTAACATCGCTTGGTAAATGTACGTTTGCTTCAATACAAAGCTTTTCAATAACATCAGTAAGTTGACTTACATTAATTTCGCGCATTCTATATCCTACCTTTCGTGACGAGCGTAGTTAGGAAGCAATAACGGAGAAACACTATCAGTTTCAATGCCTGCTTCTTTGAGCTCGTTAGCATAAGCTTCAACGTGAGAAAGTGTCATTTCGCCTAAGGTAACATCCTTACACTTTTTAGCTGCTGCCTTACCTGCATTACGTCCGAAAACGATAATATCAAGCAAGGAGTTACCCATAAGTCTGTTTCTGCCGTGAATACCACCAACAGCCTCACCTGCTACGAGCAAGTTGTCAATAGCTGCTGTAAAGCCTTCGCCGCCGATTTCAAGACCACCGTTTTGATAGTGGAGAGTGGGGTAAATAAGAATTGGAACTTTACGCATATCAATACCGTAGTTCATATACATACGGAACATAGCGGGGATTCTCTTTTCGATTGTACCTTCGCCACCGAGGATTTCAATCATTGGAGTATCAAGCCATACGCCCCTTGCGCCGCCTGGAATATCAACACCGCGACCTTCAGCACATTCACGGATAACACCTGAAGCGTTTACGTCACGAGTTTCCAACGGATGAATATATGCTTCGCCTTCGCCGTTTACAAGTTGAGCGCCTACTGAACGAACTTTTTCAGTAACTAATGCGCCAAGAATTTGTGAAGGATAGATAGCGCCTGTTGGGTGGTATTGGATAGAGTCTTGATATAAGAGGTTAGCGCCTGCTCTGTAACCTAAAACAAGGCCGTCAGCTGTTGCGCCGTAGTGGTTAGAGGTTGGGAAGCCTTGATAGTGCATTCTTCCGGCTCCTCCGGTAGCAATAACAACAGTTTTAGCGCGAGCTACTGAGTAATCACCGGTTTCCATATTAAGAAGAACTGCACCTGCAACCTGACCCTTATCATCTTTGATAAGTTCTACTGCAGAAGTAAATTCTACAACAGGGATTTGACGGTTGATAACTTCATCACGAAGTGTTCTCATAATTTCTGCGCCCGAATAGTCCTTACAAGCGTGCATTCTCTTTCTTGAAGTACCGCCGCCATGGGTAGTAACCATTCTGCCGTCCTCTGTCTTATCAAACATAACGCCTAATTCATTAAGCCATTTGATTGCATCGGGAGCTTCCATAACAAGTCTCTTAACAAGCTCGGGCTTTGCTGCGAAGTGACCGCCGCCGAAGCAGTCAAGATAATGTTGTACGGGAGAATCGTTTTCTTTATCAGCTGCTTGAATACCGCCTTCAGCCATCATTGTATTAGCGTCACCAATACGAAGCTTGGTAACAACCATAACGTTAGCGCCTGCCTTATGTGCTTCAATAGCACAAGAAGAACCTGCACCGCCGCCGCCGATAACTAAAACATCAACATCATAATCAATTTTATTGAGGTCGATTTTTTCATTTAATAATCTGCTGTTTGAGTGAAGCATTTTTGCGAGTTCCAAAGGAGCCTTTTCACCTTTGTTAGCGCCAACCTTAATTTCTGCAAATGCTTCAGGTTTATAGTCGGGATGGAAATCTTTTAAGAGGTTATCTTTTTCATCAGCAGTTAAACGTCTTGGCTCGCTTGCCATACGTGCAGCTCTGGAAGCTTCAACTTTTTTGATGGATTCCATCATATTTTCCGGATATGGTGTATACATATTGATCTCCTCCTTATTTCTCGATTTCTCTTGTATTGTAAAGTTCTTTCATTTCGGTGATTGGCTTTTGCATAATCTGCTCGATAAGCTCATCGAATTCGCCCTTGTTAACCTCTTCAACTCTGTTTTTGAGGTGTTCGGTTTCAGGCGCGATGTACTTACCTGTAAGACGGCGAGCAAGTAAACCAACCATTGGATGAGAGATACCTGCAGGACATCTTGTTGAACAACATCCGCAACCAACACAGTCGAAAGATTCTTCTGCGCACTTTTCAAAATCTGCGCGTTGTGCATAAGCTATGTACTGCATAACATTTAAGCTTTGTGTACAAGCCTTTGTACAAGCGTTACATCCGATACAGCTGTAAATTTCGGGATAAAGTTCCATCATAACTTGATTGTTTGGCTTTATCTCGTTAATATCGTAGGTTCTCTTATCAGTCGGGAAGAAAGGAATACTTGCTACATACATTCCCTCTTGAACCTGAGTTTGACAAGCAAGACAAGTCTTAAGCTCGTTATCACCTTTTATACGGTAGATTGTAGCGCAAGCGCCGCAAAAACCGTGACGGCAACCGCAACCTCTTTTAATTGTATAGCCTGCGTATTCCATAGCAGTCATAATAGTAAGGTCTGCGGGTACTGAATATTTTTTGCCGTAAAAATATACATTAACCATATTTTCCATTTTACTTACACCTTCCTTAATATTCGTTAGGTAATTCGTCTATTTCGTCAAAGCGGAATACAGGACCGTCTTTACAAACATATTTAGAGCCTATATTACAACGACCGCATTTACCTACGCCGCACTTCATACGAAGTTCAAGTGTTGTATAAACCTGTTCCTTAGTAAAGCCTAATTCCTGTAAAGCCTGTAAAACAAACTTAATCATTATTGGTGGTCCGCAAACCAAAGCGGTTTTATCGTTAGAAAATTCTAACTCTTTCAAGTATGCAGGAACGAAACCAACATGGCCGTCCCAGCCTTCTTGTTCGCGGTCGATAGTAAGATATACATTAATACCTTCGGTTTTCATCCAAACTTCCTGTATTTCCTTAAGACCTACAAGGTCATCAGCCGAACGTGAACCGTAAAGAATATCAACAGTGCCGTAATTTTCACGGTTGTCTATTACGTAATTAATTACCGAACGAAGCGGAGCTAAACCAATACCACCCGCAATGAACAAAAGATTTTTACCTTTAAGTTCTGTTTCAACGGGGAAGTTATTGCCGTAAGGTCCTCTTACGGTGATTTGGTCGCCAACGTTTAAGGAATGTAAATAGTCAGTCAACTGACCGCATTTCTTAATGCTGAATTCTTGGAATTCTTTGTTTGTTGGTGAAGATGTTATTGAAAACATACCTTCGCTAACACCGGGTGCGCAAACCATTGCACATTGACCGGGCAAGTGTTCGAAAAGTTTTCCGCCTTCAGGTGCGTTTACACGGAATGTTTTAACATCGGGTGTTTGCTGAATAATATCAGTAATAACGCCAACCTTTGGAATAAGTGTATCTAAATTATAATTCTTATGGCAATCACAATCACACATTATGCTTTACCTCCAAATGCTTTAATTACCTTTATAATGTTAAGGCTTTGCGGACATTTATCAACACAGCGTCCGCAACCAACGCAAGAATACATACCGTCATTATTTGCAGGGAAGTATACAAGCTTGTGCATAAATCTTTGGCGGTATCTCTGCATTTGGCTTGTACGGTTGTTACCGTGAGCCATCATTGTAAAGTCGGAATACATACAAGAATCCCAACAACGATAACGCTGAACACCGTTACCTGTGTCATAATCCTTAATATCGTAGCACTGACAGGTAGGGCAAACAAAGGTACAAGTACCGCAAGCAAGACAAGGCTTGTAAAGTTCTTCCCAAATAGGAGAATCGAACTTTTCGCTTAAAGCATCACCGTTCCAGCCTTCAAGCGAAATATCTGCATAAGGTAATTTTTCGGTAATTGCCTTAATTTCTGCCTGCTTTGCTTCTACGCTTTTTTTATCTGCATCTTCCAAAAGGTCAGCAACTGTTTCGGTTAATTTCTCACCCTTATCAGTTAAAGCGTTCCAATAAAGATAATCGCCAATGTCATAAACAGCAACGTCTGCAGCAGGACTTTCGGGATTAATACCGAAAACGGTACAGAAGCAAGATTCTTCCGGCATATTGCAAGCAAGACCAACTATAATTCCGTGGTCTCTTCTTGCAGCATAGAAGGTATCAATTGGGTCTGACAAGAATACTCTGTCAAGCACTTCAATACCCTTAATATCGCAAGCTTTCATATCGAAAACTACAAAATCTTTATTTTGTAATTCTTCGGGAGTAATTGAAATTTTTCCTTCATCCTTAAAGCAAGTATAAAGGTTTTCGCTTTGGGGGAAGAACGCATCCTTAGGGGATTTAACGGTTTTTAATGTGGTTAAATCTACCTCGGCGCCCTCGCTCCAAGCGGCATAGTTTACCTGTTCACCGTTTTTAACAGGTAAAATTAAATCTTTAGTTTCATTTATTCGGGCGAATAATGCCGATAAATTGGATTTAGCAATTTTTTTCATACATTATCCCCTTTCATTAACGATGCTCGGTTCGCAGTCATCGAATGTAAATTCAGTAAGCGGACCCTTAGCATCCTTGTCGGCACCTGCTTGGTATTCACCGTAGAATTCATTAATATCCTTAATAAATTTACGGTTGAAAAGGTGAAGCGGAATGCCTTGCGGACAAACACGTGAACATTCGCCGCAGTCGGTACATCTGCCTGCTACGTGGAATGCACGGATTATATGGAACATTTTTTCTTCAAAAGAATCAACATTTGCTTTTTGCGCAGAGTCAAACTTTGTGCTATCGAAAACGCACTTTCTGCAACTGCAAGCAGGGCAAACATTTCTACAAGCATTGCAACGAATACATTTGCTAAGCTCATTTTGGAAGAAAGCAAACTTTTCTTCGGGTGACATTGCTTCGATTTTTTCAATTTCAGCAAATCTTTCCTTATCGTTGGTTTCTTGTGATTCACCGATTAATTCATCGTAAATTTTATGTTCTTTACCTTTGCAAACATGGCAACGCTCAAGCAAAGCGTCAGCATATTTCATTTTTGAATTGCCGTAAAGGGTTTCAATATCTAATTCATCACCGTTTTCGGTAATATTAAGAATACCCTTAACGCCATTTGCTTTAATTGTTTCAATATTAAGCTTACCCTTACAGCCTACACCGATAATATACGCTTTATCGCGGTCAATACGGTGTTCGTTAATAAGTTGGTTAAAGCTATATGTATCACAAGGCTTAAGTAAAACTAAGGTTTTGCCCTCTAATTTAGAGGCTTCAATCATATATTTACTTAAGTTTGCGCCGCAAAAACCGTCATACACAAAGTTCTGGAGTTCTTCGGCGCTAGCAAAAAATGCAGGTTCGGGATTATAGCACATATCGCCTTTTTTCCAGCCAAGTACACGGTTTACAGTACCGTCTGCTAAAAGCTCTTTAGCGCGAGCAATTATTTCTTGCATCTTAAATCCCCCAATCTTACATTTTCACCGAGTGAATAAATCTTCTCAACAAATTCGTTCATTGTGGTTGAAAATTTAACACCCTCTGCCGCAGAAACCCATTCAACACGGGTTCTACCGTTTTCAATACCCATATAATCAAGCATTGAGAAAAGTAAAGTCATACGTCTGCGAGCATAGTAGTTACCTGTTGAATAGTGACAGTCGCCAGGGTGGCAACCACACATAATAACACCGTCAGCACCTTTTTCGAATGCGCGAAGAATAAACATTGGGTTTACTCGGCAAGAGCAAGGCACTTTTATAATTTTAACATCTGCAGGGTATGCAAGACGGCTACTACCTGCCAAGTCTGCACCTGCGTAAGAACACCAGTTACAGCAAAAAGCAACAATTTTCGGTTTGAATTCGTTATTTATCGACATATTGCATCTACCTCCGCTATAATCTGTAAGTTAGAGAAGCCTTGTAAGTCCATAGCGCCTGACGGACAAGCAACGGTACAAGCACCGCAACCTTGACAAAGCGCATTATTAACAGATGCTACTCTTCTTGTTTCTCTGACACCGTGGTCATTAATTTCTTTTACTTCATACGAAATTGCACCGTAAGGACAAACATTTGCACACTTAGAACATCCGTTACACAAAAGCTCGTCTGATTTTGCGGTACATGGGTTGGTCATTAACTTATCCTTAGCCAAAAGACCGATTGCCTTAACTGCTGCAGCACCTGCTTGCGCTACTGTTTCAGGAATATCCTTAGGTCCTTGACAAACACCTGAAAGGAATATACCTGCTGTTGGAGATTCAACAGGACGAAGTTTAGCATGAGCTTCGGTTAAGAAGTTATCATTATCAATACTAGCAGTAAGCATTGTAGCAATTTTTCTAACATCAGGGTTAGGCTCGATAGCGGCAGCCAAAACTACCATATCAGCTTCCTTAAGGATTTGCTTATTGTCAATTAAGTCAACACCTTGAACAAGAAGTTTACCATCGGGCTGAGGAATAACCTTACCAACCTGACCCTTAACGTAATTTACGCCGTAGGTTTCAACTGCGCGGCGGTAGAATTCATCAAAGTTCTTACCGGGTGTACGAACATCTATATAGAATACTGTTACGTTAACGTCCGGATATTTATCACGAATAAGCATTGCGTGTTTTGCAGTATACATACAGCAAATCTTTGAGCAATAGCCTTTACCTCTATCGTCAGAGCAACGTGAACCTACGCACTGAATAAATACGATTTCCTTAGGCGCCTTACCGTCTGAAAGTCTTTCAAGGTGACCCTTTGTAGGACCTGCAGCATTCATAACACGCTCTAATTCTAATGAAGTGATAACGTCCTTGCTTTGTGAGTATGCATATTCGTCATACTTATCGAGTTTAATCATATCAAAACCGGTTGCAACAACGATTGCGCCGTATTTTTCGGTTACTATTGTATCAACCTGATCATAATCAATTGCGCCTGCCAAACAAACGGTTGAACAAAGACCGCACTTACCTGTTTTAAATTTAATACAAGCGTTTCTATCGATAACAGGAACATTAGGAATAGCCTGAGCGAAAGGTGTATAGATAGCACTTCTGCCTTCAAGTCCTCTGTTAAACTCGCTTGGAGTTTTCTTCATAGGACATTTTTCTTGGCAAAGTCCGCAACCTGTACATTTATCCATATCAATACTACGAGCTTTTTTGCGAATATCAACCGAGAAGTTACCAACGAAGCCTGAAACATTTTCAACTTCACTATATGTATGAATTGTAATGTTAGGATGAGCCGCAGCTTCAACCATTTTAGGTGTTAAAATACAAGCCGAACAGTCAAGAGTTGGGAATGTTTTATCGAGCTGTGACATACGGCCGCCAATACTTGGCTCTTTTTCAACTATATCAACAGGGAAGCCTGCATCTGCAATATCGAGTGCAGTTTGAATACCTGCGATACCGCCACCGATAACGAGCGCGCGTTTTACAACACCGCTTTCGCCCGGTTGTAAAGGAGCGTTCAAGTTAACCTTTGCAATAGCTGCGCGAGCAAGAATTACAGCCTTTTCGGTTGCTTCTTCCATATCCTTATGTATCCAGGAACAATGCTCACGGATGTTAGCAATTTCAACCATATAAGGATTTATTCCTGCTCTTTCAGCGCACTTACGGAAAGTAGCTTCGTGCATACGAGGAGAACAAGAGCATACTACAAGACCGTTTAATTTGTATTCTTTTACAGCTTCAATAATTTTTGCCTGACCTGCTTCGGAGCACATATACTGATAATCATCAGCAAAAATAACGCCCGGCTCGGTCTTAATCATTTCAACAACTTTTTTAACATCAACCGTAGCAGCAATATTACTACCGCAGTGACATACAAATACGCCTATTCTTTGCATACGCTCACCTCCTGTATCTTCTGAAAGCACTCATCAACAACTGTTGCGGTGTTTCTTCGTCTAAAAGTTCGGGAATTTCGTTAGGGCTTAACATTGTTTCGCCTCTTTGTCTTATAACTAACTGTCTTGCAGCGTCGATAAGCTTTGCGGGCTTCACATCGCGTGGGCAACGCTCAATACAAGCAAAGCAAGAAAGACATTTAGTAAGTGATTTTGAATTTACAAGTGCTTCAATATCACCGTTTACAACATAGGATACAAACTGATGGGGTTTAATATCCATTTCATTAAAGGAAGGACAGGAAGCAGAACACTTACCGCACTTCATACATTTAAGCGGATTAACACCGCTGATTTCTTTGATTAAATCAGCCTTATTTACAGTACTCATACTACGCCTCCTTAACTCCTAAAGCTTCTGCCAAAAGTTCAGTGAAATAAACTACAGGCAATTTGCCGTTTTTATTAAGATTATATAAACAAAGCGGGCAAGCGGTAATAATCATTTCTGCACCAAAACCACTGGCGCTGTCCATTATCTTTTCACACATACTTTGTGCCTTTTCGCCGTCTTTAAGTGAGATATAACCGCCACAGCATTCGTTGCGGTAAGGATATACAACAGGTGTTGCGCCCAAAGCCTTGATAAAATCTTCAATTATTGTTGGATTTTCGGGATTATCGAAAGCCAAAACCTTGCTTGGTCTTAAAAGTAAGCAACCGTAATATGCCGCAATCTTTTTACCCTTTAAAGGATTTTTAACTGCTTTTTTAAGATTGTCGAAACCTACGCGGTCACGAAGAACCTCAAGAAAATGAAGAACCTCGGTTTCACCGTTATACGCTTCTTCTAACTGCATATAGTTGTTTGCGCGTGTTCTAATATCAGCAACATTTCTCATATCGTCGTTAACGCGCTTAATAACATGATGACAAGCAGAGCAAAGAGTAACTAAATCCTGACCTTTTTCTTTTGCACATTGAAGAGCGCGAACCGATGAAAGCTTTGAACCGATTTCGTCGCTTCCAAGCGGATAAACGCCACCGCAGCATTGCCAATTTTCAATTTCTTCTAATTCGAAGCCCAATTCTTTAGCCGAAAGTCTTGCATATAAATCCAAATCTTTGGCTTTGGTTTTTAGGGTACAACCCGGATAATAACTGTACTTCATATTAAAGACTCCTATATGTATTAATTACAATTTAATTTGAGCAATTACTTCTTTCAAAGCATTTGCACTGTGTCTTAATTTTTCGATTTCTTCATCTGTAAGGCGCATTGGAATTCTGCCTTGAACACCGCCGGGTCCTACAAGAGTAAGTACGCTAAGACAAACATCTTCTATGCCGTATTCACCGTGTAACATTGTTGAAACGGTAGCGATAGAATTGTTAGAAGCGCATAAGATATTGCATAAGTTTACAACAGATGTAGATACTGCATAATATGTAGCGCCCTTCTTATTAATGATTTGACCGCCTGAGGTACGAACATAGTTGTACATTTCGTCTTTATCAAATTCAGGGAACTCAGGATCGCCTTGCTTCATGAATTCTTCATATTCAGGAAGTGAAACACCTGAAATATACGCGCTTGACCACGGAATAAATGATGTGTCACCATGCTCGCCAAAAACATAAGCGTGAATATTCTTTTGCGCAACCTCAAAGTGCTTCGACATACCGCAACGAAGTCTTGCAGTATCAAGAAGAGTACCCGAACCGATAATTTGCTTTTCGGGAAGACCTGAGATTTTCATAAATACATAGGTCATAATATCAACAGGGTTACTTACAAGTACATAAAGCGCATTTGGGCAAACCTTTACAATATTTGGAGTAATGCTCTTAAGAATTTCAACATTTGTTTGTGTTAATTCAATTCTTGTCTGACCGGGCTTTCTTGCAACACCGGATGTGATAATAACTATATCAGAATCCTTAGCATCCTCATATTCGCCTGCAACAAAAGAAATCGGAGCTCTGAAAGAGGTACCTTGGTTAATGTCCATAACCTCGCCTTCAACCTTTTCCTTGTTTACATCAATTAAAACGATTTCAGAAGCAATATCTGTAAAAGATAATGCATACGCAATGGTAGAACCTACGCTACCTGCACCTATAATAGTAACTTTCCTTGCCATTATTATTTTCCTTTCTTAATTTAAATTATTAGTCACCGTTTACAATTCTACCATATTGTTATTTTTTTAACAAGTACCAATATAGAGAAAAAACGGCTATTTAAAAGCACAAAAATGTAACATTTAACAAAAATGTGCTTAAAATCCTAATTCTTTCTTAATTTCGGCAACAACCTCGCGCTCATCGAAGTGATATTTTACACCTTTTATCTCTTGATAGGTTTCGTGACCTTTGCCGAGTAAAATTATAAAATCGCCCTTTTGGGCATTCTCAATTGCATATTTAATAGCTTCCTTGCGGTCATCAATTTCAATATACTTACCGTTCGACCTTGCAAGACCTATTTTTATATCGTTATTAATATCTTTTATTTCTTCGTCGCGCGGATTATCACAGGTCAAAATACACAAGTCGGCTATTGCGCCCGTAACCTCACCCATATCATATCTGCGAAGCTTTGAGCGGTTACCACCGCCACCGTAAACGCAAATCATACGATTAGGTTTATACTCGGCAAGTGTATTCATAACACTTTTGGTGCTAACCTCGTTATGCGCGTAATCAATAATAACCGAAAAATCGGGTGAGCAGGGTACAAGCTCTACCCTGCCTCTTACCTTAACCTTTAAAAGACCTTCTTTAATAGCGTTATTTTCTATTCCTAAAAGATTACAAATATAAATTGTAACCAACGAATTATAAACCGAGAACATACCGGGGGTGTAGACTGTAAACTCATCGCAGACGGCGCCGACAGTCTTAAATTTCATACCAAGACGACCGTTTTCTTTAATGAATTCAATATCCTTAGCCTTTAGGTCGGCATCACTTTCTATACCAAAGCTTGAAACCAAGCAGGTATGATTTCTTAAAATTTCGTTGACGCTTTGGTCGTCGTTATTTACAACCGCTTTTTTGCATCTGCGGAACAGAATGCTTTTTGAAGCGGCATAGTCTTCCATACTGTCGTGCTCGTTAGGACCGATATGGTCGGGCGAGAAATTAGTAAATACACCGTAATCAAACTCAATGCCCTCTACCCTTCCGTACTTAAGACCTTGGGAAGAAACCTCCATAACGGCATACTTACAACCGCTGTCTACCATTTCTCTGAAAATCTTATGAAGCTCATAGGATTCGGGCGTAGTATTTTTAGCGGGTAAAGATTTATCGCCGATTAAAATACCTGTTGTGCCTATAAGCCCTGTTTTATTTCCTGTTGCTTCAAGCACACTTTTTATCATATAGGTTGTAGTGGTTTTACCCTTTGTGCCTGTAAGACCTATTGTTGTAAGCTCTCTTGCAGGAAATCCAAAAAACGCCGCCGACATATAAGCTAATGCTTTTCTTGTATTCTCTACTTTTATAACCGCAATATCTTCAGGGATTTTTTCAACATCCTTTTGTACAACAATCGCCTTTGCACCTTTGCTTACGGCATCGTTTATATAATTATGTCCGTCAGCAACCGCGCCTACAAGGCAAACAAACATACAAGAATCGATAAGCTTTCTTGAATCGTAAATAATATCGGTTATATCAGCTTCAAGACTACCTTGCAAAACCTCATACTCTATATCACACAAAATTTGCGAAAGTTTCATAACACTCTCCTAAAACAGATGTTTAATATCAATTTCGCCTTCAAATACATTGTGACTGGGACCTGTCATAAACATACTGTCGGTTTCCTCGTCCCATTCAATGTAAAGCTGACCGCCTATTTGCTCAACTGTTACCTTGCGGTCACACCTATTTGTAAGCACACCCGCAGCAACAGCAGTACAGCACCCCGTACCGCAACCTATTGTTTCGCCTGTTCCGCGCTCCCATTCGCGCATTTTTATGTAGTCACGGCTTATAAGCTGTGCAAAGGTTACATTGGTTTTATTCGGGAAAAGACTTGTCATATACTCAATTTCTTTTCCGTATTTTTCTACATCTAAATCCTTAACCGAATCAACAAACATTACTACATGCGGATTTCCCCAAGAAACCGCGGTAATATCAAAGGTTTTATCAAGCACCTTTACAGGCCTCTCAATAAATTCCGGCAAATTAGTATTAACAGGAATAACCTTTGTATCAAGTCGGGGACTTCCGATATTCGCGCGGATATTACTCACAAATCCCCTGTCCTTATAAGGCATTAGCTTTTCGCCGTCGAGCGCATCCCTTTTTTCAACCGTTAAATTAAGCTTTTGCATGCCGCCCAAGGTTTCAATAACCAAATCGGTTTTATCGGTCAAAGCGTGGTCGTAAACATACTTGCCAACACTTCTTAGCGCATTTCCGCACATTTCGCCCTCTGTACCGTCGGGGTTGAACATTCTCATTCTGAAATCCGCCTTACTGGATGGGCAGATAAGCACCATACCGTCCGACCCGATAGCAAAATGCCTGTCACTTACAAATTTTGCAAGTTTTGACAAATCGGGAAGCTCTTGATGTATTGCATCAATATAGACATAATCGTTTCCGAATGCCTGCATTTTAGTAAATTTCATTATTTTACCTCTTATGAATTAATTGCCCTATCTAAATCGGCAATAATATCCTCAACATTTTCAATGCCAACAGAAAGTCTTAAGAAGCAATCGGTAATGCCTAATTCTTCCTTAAGGTGAGGCGGTGTATCCTCGTGAGTTTGGGTGGTAGGATATGTGATAAGGGTTTCTGTACCGCCAAGACTTTCGGCAAACATTACCATATCCACATTCTTTAAAATCTTTTTAACAGTAGCAAAAGAATCTACCGCAAAAGAAATCATACCGCCAAAACCTGTTGTTTGCTTTTTGGTTACAGCGTAATCACGGTGATCAGGGAAGCCAACATAGTAAACCTCTTTAACCTTACTTTGTGTGCGAAGCCAATGCGCTACCTTATAAGCGTTTTCGTTATGGCGCTCCATTCTAAGATGCAAGGTTTTAATGCCACGAAGCAAAAGCCAACTATCCATAGGTGCCAACTGACTACCGTGGGATTTCATATGAACACGGATTTTATTTACAAGTTCTTCGTTTTCCTTAACTACAACGATACCCGAAATAGTATCATTATGACCGCCAAGGTATTTGGTTGAAGAATGTGTAACAATATCCGCGCCGAGTGACAACGGCTTTTGGAAATAAGGGGTTAAGAAAGTATTATCAACAACAGTTAACGCACCAATTTCCTTAGCAATTTTTGAAAGTTCTTCAATATCCGCAACCTTCATAACAGGGTTGGTTGGTGTTTCAATAAAAATCATTTTGGTATTTGGGGTAATAGCCGCTCTTACCGCATCTAAATCTGCCAAGTCAACACTTGTATGGGTAATGCCGTATTTACCGAAAACATCATTCACAATACGGTGAGTACCGCCGTAAATATCATCCGACATAATAATATGGTCGCCCGGATTTAAAAGTGAGAAAACGGCCATATTGGCAGCCTGTCCGCTCGAAAAAGCGAAGCCCTTTATGCCGCCCTCTAAAATAGCCATTGTGCGTTCAAGCTCTTGTCTTGTAGGGTTTTCCAAACGGCTGTAATCAAAACCGGTTGAATTGCCAAGTTCGGGATGGCGGAAGGTAACCGATTGGAAAATAGGCATACTTACAGCGCCTGTTAACGGTTCTGTTCCTAATGCACCGTGAACTGCTTTAGATTCAAAATGAAGTTTTTCTTTAGTATCAAAATCCTTATAATTGCTAAAGTTTTTCATAAAAATTCCGTCTCCCCAGATAACATATTTTTACATAATAATACAATTTTATTCTATCAAACAAGGCCCTAAAAGTCAAGAATTACTATTATATTATAAACATAACTTAATAATATAAACATAAATATAAAAACGGCTTAAAACCGGGTGGGTTTTAAGCCGTAAATTTTATCTTTTATCGCCTAAAAAGAAAATTGCAAGTGTGCCGGGACCTGCATGTGAAACTATTACGGGGTCAAGACAGTTGTAAACAATATTTTTAACCTTATACTGCTTTTTAACCTCTTGGCCGATTAGCTTCGCCTCGTCCTCGCAGTCACCGTGAACAATAAAAATTTCCTGATTTTCTACATCTACACCCTTTTCGCCGACAGAGTCCACAAGGTGCTTGATTGCCGCCTTTCTGCCGCGTGCTTTACCTGTAACATAAAGCTTTCCGTCGTCTGCTACATGCATAAGCGGTTTTATATTCATAAGCGAGCCTACTACCGCACTTGTGCCCGAAAGACGCCCACCGCGCTTTAGGAAGAACAAATCATCGAGTGTAAAGATATGAACAAGGTTTAATTTGTTTTCTTCAACCCACTGTGCAATTTCTTCCATTGTTTTGCCTTCATTTTTTAATTTAACTGCATAATGAACAAGCAAACCTTCGCCCATAGAAGCCGCAAGAGTATCAACAACCATAATTTTGCGTTCAGGGAACATTTCTTTGTAATCTTCCGCCGAATTAACTATGTTTTGGCAAGTGCCCGAAAGTCCCGAGGAAAAAGCAAGTACAAGTACGTCCTCTCCGCTTTCAAGTATTGGAAGAATTACTTTATCACAATCCTCACGGTTAGCAAGTGAAGTTGTAATCTTACCCTTTTGTCTTAAAATACTGTACGCGTTTGAATAATCTATTTTCTCACCTTTAATATAGCTGTCATACGGTGTGTCTTCAATATAATATTTAAGCGAAATAATTTCAACACCATATTCTTTTATTTGCGCGTCGGTTAAATTGGCGCAAGAATCTGTAACAATTTTAAAACCCATTTTATCCACTCCTTAAAGTTCTTTAAAATTATATTATATGCGCTCTAAAAATTCAATAAATTCACCTGTTTTGAAGCTCTAATAAAAAAATTATGCCAGTAGAATTTTAAAATTAAACTCTACTGACATTAGAATTCCTTTATTTTTCGGGGTTTAAAAGCATTTCAAGTTCTCTTGATAACTGCTCCCACTGAGAATATGCACAATCTAATTCAATCTGCAATTCTTCAAGTTCTTTTTGCAACTCGGAAAGTTTTAAATAATCCGAAAGGTTTTCTTCCAAGCAAAGTTCGGTTTTTAACCCTTCTATTTTTTCCTCCAAAACTGCAATTTTTTCTTCTTCCTTTTTGACTGCCCTTTCCTTTTTACCTATTTCTTTTAAAGGGGTTGTATATGTTTTCTTAAGTTTAGGTTTTTCTTCTTTAATCTCCTGCACTTGTACACTATTTTGCATTTCGAGATACTGCGAATAGCCGTATGGTAAAAATTTTACCTCGTTTGGCTCAAAAACTAAAAGCGAATCCGAAATTTCTTTTATAAAATATCTGTCGTGCGAAACAAAAATAACCGTTCCCTCAAACCTATTTAAAATATCCTCAAGTGTTTCCTTTCCAACAATGTCCATATGGTTTGTCGGCTCGTCCATTATTAAAAAGTTAGGTCTGCGTTTAAATATTTTACAAAGCGCAAGTCTTACACGCTCGCCGCCCGAAAGCATATTAACCGTTTTAAAAACATCCTCGCCCGAAAACAAAAATGCACCCAAAGCGCTTCTTGCTTCAAAATCGGTAAGGGTAGGAAATTCTTTTAAAAAGTCCTCTAAAACAGTATCTTCACTCGAATACTGCGCCATTTGCTGTTCAAAATAGCCTATTTGAACACGCGGACCAAACTTATATTCACCCGAAAGCTTTGGAACAGTTCCCATAAGTGTTTTAATAAAGGTTGATTTCCCAAGCCCGTTGCCGCCTATTATGCCAACCTTATCACCACGCTTCATTTCAAGACTTACGGTTGAAAGCGGTTTATCGTACCCAACCGTTAAATCCTTAACCGAAAGCACATCCTTAACACCTATGTCAAGCGGTTCAAAATCGGCGTGGAATGTGCGAAGGTCATACCTTTCGGGTGATTCTACTATTTCCATTTTTTCAAGCACCTTAATTTTACTTTGCGCCATAGCCGCCTTAGTAGCCTTGTATCTAAAACGCTCCACTAAATTTTCAAGCTTTTCGCGTTCCTTTTGTTGTGCTTCATATTCCTTTTGTTGCTTTTCTCGCAATGCCTTTTTAAGCTTTGCAAACTGCGTATAATTACCCGAATACTTATAGGTTTTGCCGTATTCTATTTCATAAACAGTATTGACAACATTATCCAAAAACATTCGGTCATGCGATACAACAACAAAGGCTTTTTTGTATTTTTTCAAGTAATCCTCAAGCCATTCTACCGCATCTATATCAAGATGGTTCGTAGGCTCGTCCAACAAAAGAATATCCGGCTTTGATAAAAGTAATTTCAAAAATGCAATTTTCGTACGTTGACCGCCCGAAAATTCCGACAACGGACGGTGCTTTTCTTCTTCAGAAAAGCCGAATTTTTTAATTGCACCCTCGTATTCTTTTTCAAAATAAAAACCGCCTAAATTATTAAAAGTATCGAGCAAATTTGTATAATTTTTAATATTTTCCTGCGAGTGATTTTGGTTCATTAAATCCTCAGCCTCATCAAGTTGAGCTTTAATTAAAAGTATTTCACTATATGCCGAGCGCACCTCTTCAACTAAGGTTTTGCTATCATCCTCAAAGGTCATTTGTGATAAAAAGCCTATTTTAGGCTTACCCGAAACCGCATAAAAAATATCGGTATCGCTATCCCTCTTAACAAGAGAATATTCTCCTGCAATTAGCTTTAAAAGTGTAGTTTTACCGCAGCCGTTACGACCTACTACCGCAATTTTGCTTTGGTCATTAACCTCAAAATTTATTGATTTCAAAATTGGTTCGCCCGAAAGCTCAACAACACCGTTTTGAATTTTTAGCTGCATTAAACTCACCTGCCTTAAAATTTTAGAGTGAGCGTATAAAATACCCTCACTCTTTTTTGAAATTAAGAAATTTTTGCGTTTTTGAAAAGAAACTCCAAAACCTTTTCAGTAACAACAACATTTTCAAAATAATATCTTCCGTAATAATCCAAAACTTCTTTTTCAGTAACCTTATTGCCCGAATTAGAAGGACTATTATTGATTTCATTAACCGTATCTTTAATACGATTATCAATTTCCGATTTGTCTAAAGAAAGCTTTTCCTTATCAAAAATTGCGTAAATCTTCATCTGTGAATCCATACTTGGTTTGACTTCGTTTTCAGCCAACTGTTGCTTGAAACTATCAAGTGTCTGACCGGAGCTTGCAAGAACTTGTTCTAATTCCATACCATATTGATTTTTAGCAATATTTTCATAAGTCTTCAATGAATTTTCAAATAAAAAGTCATAATCCTTTTGGGGATAATCTTTAACTTTACTGTTTTTAGCAACTATATCGAAAAGAGTATATTCGCAAGCTGTTTTTTTAACATCTTCATAATACTTTTCAACTGAATCAAAGCCTAATTCCTTGTAGTATTCTTCAGGTGTTTTTTGTGCCTTAACATAGTTTACCTTAACGGTAAATACAACCTTTGCTCCGTTTAATTCTTCATTTCCGTAATTTTGGGGAAACGTTAAATTAAGGTCAACAGTAGAACCTATACTAACACCTATAAGACCGTCTTCGAAACCGTCAATAAAACTTTTTGAACCAATTTCTAAATCATAGTTATCCGCAGTGCCACCTTGAAATGCAACGCCGTCTTTCTTGCCCACATAATTAATATTGGCAACATCACCTTTTTCAACCTTGCCATCGGTCTTTTGCTTATACAACTGATTATTCTCAATATCAGATGCGATGCGTTGTTCATAATTTTGTTTAAATTCATCCGACTTTGTATCGACCTTTAAGCCTTTATAATCAGCTAATTCAACATACTTGTTAAGATTTACATTGTAAAGTTCCCTATCCTTACTACCGCAAGAACAAAGGGTGAGTAATGAAACCGTTACCAATAATAAGCTTAAAATTCTTTTCATTTTCTTATTCTCCTATATTGTTTTGCAATTCGCCTTTTGAAGATGCCTTTAAGTAGGCATTAATAAATCCGTCTAAATCGCCGTCCATAACAGCGTTAATATTGCCAGATTCAAAACCTGTTCGGTGGTCCTTTGCCATTGTGTACGGCATAAATACATACGAGCGTATCTGTGAACCCCAAGCAATATCCTTTTGAACACCCTTGATATCTTCTATTTTTTCAAGGTGTTCGCGTTCTTTAATTTCAAGAAGCTTTGATTTTAACATCCTAAGCGCTTGCTCGCGGTTTTGGAACTGACTGCGCTCATTCTGACAAGCAACAACTATACCTGTTGGAATATGGGTAAGTCGTACCGCAGAGGATGTTTTGTTTATATGCTGACCGCCCGCTCCTGACGAACGGAAAACATCCATTTTAATATCTTCTTCTCTAACTTCAATGTTCATATCGTCGGTTATTTCGGGCATAACCTCAAGCGAAGCAAAAGAAGTATGTCTTCTTCCCGAGGAGTCAAACGGGGAAACACGCACAAGACGGTGAACACCCGATTCACTCTTTAAATAACCGTAAGCATTTTCGCCCTCAATTAATATTGTAGCGCTCTTAAGACCTGCCTCGTCACCGTCAAGAAAATCGAGCATAGAGGTTTTAAAGCCGTGGCGCTCGGTCCAACGAGTGTACATTCTTACAAGCATTGAAACCCAGTCCATAGCCTCGGTTCCTCCCGCTCCCGCGTGGAAGGTAAGAATGGCATTGTTTTTATCATACTCGCCTGTTAGCAAGGTTTGAAGCCTGAGTGATGCAAGACCTTTTTCAAATTCAGATAATGTAGTTTCAATTTCTTCTACTAAAGAAAGGTCTTCTTCCTCGTCGCCCATTTCAATAAGCACACCTAAATCCTCATAAGAAGAACACAAATTATCATAGCTTTCAACCGTATTTTTAAGCTTGCCTGTTTTTTGAAGAATTTTTTGCGAATTCTCTAAATCATCCCAAAAATCAGGTGCGCTCGCTTTGGTTTCAAGCTCCTCAATCTCTCGGCAAAGTGCGTTATAACCTAACGCATCTTTTAAATCGTGCAATTCACTACTATTTGATTCAAGCCTTAATTTCAGTTGCTCAAATTCAAGCATATATTCTCTCCTAATTGCATTTTAAAACGTAAGCACACCAATTATCCTTATACTCTTCTTGCAGGATAGTAAAACCATGCTCTTTTGCGGCAGACAAAACATCATCTTTTCTTAAATCAACAATACCTGATATTATAAGCACGCCGTCTTCAGTCATAAAATCGCTTACGTTTTCGAATAGTTTTATAATAATATCCGCAACAATATTAGCGCATATTACCTGATATTTTCCGCTCACCTTTTCGGCTAAATCACCGTGTATAAACTCGCATTTTTCCGAAATACCATTAATTTCGGCATTTTCCTTTGCGGTTTTAACCGATTGCGAATCAATATCAACACCAACCGCCCTTTTAGCACCTAAAAGCACCGATGCGATTGCAAGTATGCCGCTGCCGCAGCCAATATCCAATACCTCTATATCATCACTTACTCTTTCTTCTAAAATTTTAAGACAAAGTGAGGTTGTAGCGTGGGTACCAGTACCGAATGCAGCGCCCGGGTCTATATGAAGTAAAACGCGGTTGTCCTTATTTTCATAAGTTTCCCAACTTGGAACAATAGCAAGCTTTTTACCTATTTCGGTAGAATGGAAATACTTTTTCCAGTTTTCGTTCCAATCATTATCGTCAACACCGATTGAGCTTACCTCAAAGCCAATGCCCGAAGCCGTAAAGCGTTCCTTTAAAAATTCCAACGCTTCCATTGCATTATCGGTTTCGGCAATGTAAATATGAATTAACGAAATCTCGCGGTTTTTAGCCAAAAGACTTTCATCAATAAGATTAATATGAGCAATTTCTTCTGCCTTTTCCTCTAAATCGGAATAATCTTCAATATAAATTCCGTAAGGCACTGTCATATTAGCGATTGCTGCCGCAGAATCAGTATCCTTAGACGCAACCTTTATTGTAATTTCAGTCCAGTTCATAAACTTTCCTTTCAAAATTTAATACAAAAGTAAGTATACCATTTTTTCGGTAAAATTAAAAGTTTTATTTTATGAATTAAAGAATTTTTGTATATTTTCTTTATTGGCGCAAACAGTCCCCTGCACCATACCGTTTCTTCCGCCGCCTTTGACGGTAAATTCGGCTTTGAAATTTTTGAAAAACTCATCCAAAACGGTGGCTTCGCCACAAATTGCAAAGGAAAACTCGTTATCCGCCCCGCTTAAAACCGCGCGCATACCGCCGTAAGTTTTATAAAGCGCATCGGCATAAATTTGCAATTCTTTAATTTCAAAGTCACTTTCAAAAACGCAAGTTTTTTCCGCTTTGTTTTCAAAGGCAAAAACCTTACTTTCAATTGCCTGCTTTTTAAGACCTGTAATTTTAAACTTTAAATCAGATATTGTATCAAGCAGTCGGTCAACACCCTCGGCCACCTCATTTTGCTTTACTGCAAGCGCACCCGATATTTTACGAACATTATCATATTTTTGATTGTAATCTTGGAGCGCTCTTTTACCGCATTTCATTTCAATTCTAACGCCGCCGCGAAGTTTTTCGCTGTCAAGCAATTTAATAATACCTATTTCTGCCGCTTCCTTTACATGTGGCGCACAGCAAGCGCACATATCGGTATCTTCAATCTCAACAATTCTAATAGCGCCCAAAAGCTCTTTTTTGCTACGGTAATTAAGGGTAGAAAGTGTATTTTCATCGGGATAGTATGTATTAAATTTAACATTTTTAAAAACTGCCGCGTTAGCTAATTGCTCAATTTTTAAAATTTGTTCCTTAGTAAGTGGCTTGTCAAAATCAAGGGTTACAATGTCCTCCCCTAAATGAAAGCCAACATTTTCGCAGCCGTAAAGACTGTGTGCCACACCCGAAACAATATGCTCTCCCGAATGTTGCTGCATAAAATCAAAACGGCGCGCGAAATCGATTTTGCCTTTTACTTTCTGTCCTTTTTCGAACTGCTTTGTTGTATAATGGTATATAATTTCGTCTTTAATTTGAACATCATACACTTTAGCATCTTCGATAAATCCAATATCCGAAGCCTGACCGCCACCTTCGGGAAAGAAAGCGGTTTGGTCTAAAACAGTAGCAAATCCGTCTAGGGACGGGTAAGAATCAATTACCGTCGCTTCAAATTCTGTTAAATGCGAATCTATATCGTAAAGTTTTTTGGTCATTGTAATTTTTCCTTAACAATATAAGCGGCTTTGTAAATATCGCCACCGCCCATAGTAATAACAATATCGCCCTTTTTGGCGGTATTTATAATAGTATCGGCAATATTTTCAAAGCCATCAACTATTACGCAATCGTTAAGCCCATTTTTAATATCTTCCGAAGAAATTCCGTAGGTATTAACCTCACGCGAACCCATAATTGGGGTTAAAATAACCTTATCCGCAATGGAAAGCGCCTTTATAAATTCGTCCTTTAAAAGCGCAGTTCTTGAAAAGGTGAAGGGTTGGAATACCGCAATTACCCTTTTATAGTCAAGATTTTTAGCGGCAGTTAAGGTTGCTATAATCTCTGTCGGGTGGTGGGCATAATCGTCCGCCAAAACAAAGTTTTCGAATTCACCTAAAAATTCAAATCTTCTACCCGCGCCTGTGAATTTTTCAAGCGCTTCCTTAATACCAACAACTTCAACACCCATATCGTATGCTACTGCAAAAGCAGAAAGTGCATTTAAAACGTTGTGGTGTCCCGGTATATGAAGTTGAACATTAATTAATTTTTCGCCGTTTTTATAAGCGTCAAACGAGAATCCGTACTTGCCGCTTTTAATATTTTGGGCATAATAATCATTCTTTTCATTAAATCCGAAAGTAACAACCTTGCCGCTAATACCCTCTGTCGCTCTTAATGCTAATTCATCATCACCATTAACATAACAAAGCTTACCCATTGACACAAACTTATTAAATGATAAAATAAGATTATCCATTGTTTTGAAATAATCAAGATGGTCGTTATCAATATTAAGAAGTACCGTAACATCAGGGGATAGTTGTAAGAAGGTATCAACAAACTCGCAACTTTCGCAAACCATTGTTTCGCTATTGCCGGCAATACCGTTAGAATTTATAAGAGGAAGCTTTCCGCCGATAACTGCAGTAGGGTCCTGCTTGTTTAAAATTAAAATTTGTGTTATCATAGAGGTAACAGAGGTTTTACCATGGGTGCCGCAAACACCGATAACATTATCAAACTTACGGGTAAGCGCGCCTAAAAGGTGGCTTCTTTCCATTGTAGGAATTCCGAGTTCACTTGCTCTTACAAGCTCAGGATTATCCTTACTTATTGCAGCGGAATAAACTACAAGTTCGCTTCCCTCAACGTTTTGAGCGTTATGTCCCATATACACTTTAACTCCAAGCGCTTGTACTCTTTTAAGTGGGTCGCTTGGGTTATTATCAGACCCTGTTAAAATATATCCCTTACTATGAAGAATTTCGGCTAACGGACACATTCCGCTACCGCCAATTCCTATCATATGAATTCGTTTTACACTATCAATTATTTTGTCTTCATTACGGAGTTGTTTCATAATAACTCTCCCTTTAAATTAATTACTTATTATTATATAACTTTTTTCTTAAAAAATAAACCTTTTTTTGCGAGGTGACAAATAAATGTTTAAAATTCCAAAAAAAGCCCTCTTTGTAATAGACCGTTTGACAAAAAACGGCTACAAAGCATATATTGTAGGTGGCTGTGTACGCGATATTTTGTTAGGTAAAATGCCAAACGATTTTGATGTTACAACATCTGCAAAGCCCGAAGAAATCATTAAGCTTTTCGAAAAGACTATACCAACGGGCATTAAACACGGAACGGTTACAGTGCTTATAGAAAATGAGCCGATTGAGGTGACAACCTTTAGAACCGAAGGGATTTATACCGACAACCGCCGACCTGACACTGTTGAATTCGTAACCGATTTACGCGAAGATTTATCCCGCCGCGACTTTACGGTAAATGCTATGGCATATAACGAAAACGAAGGCGTTATCGACTATTTCGGCGGCAAAGAGGATTTAAAAGCCAAAATTTTAAAGGCGGTAGGCAACCCTGAAAAGCGTTTTACTGAGGACGCCTTGCGAATTTTAAGACTTTTCCGTTTTGCCTCTACCCTTAATTTTGAAATCCACGAAAACACCTTTAATGCCGCAATTAAATGCTCCGATTTGCTTCAAAATGTAAGCCGTGAGCGTATTTTTGAAGAGCTTAAAAAGGCGGTTTTGGGGAATAATTTTAAAATTTTTGCACCTCTCATAGAATGTGGCGCGCTTAAGTTTTTAAACATTACCGATTTGCCCGATTTTGACAAAATTAAAGCTTTAAAAGAATATCCTTTACTTTGCCTTTATTTAAGTTTAGGAACTTCTGCTTTACTCGAATTGAAGCCATCTAACGAGCAAAAGGAATATTTTAAAACGCTTGATGTTTTATTAAATATGCCGCTCCCTAAAACTGATGCCGATATTAAAGAAATGCTTAATATTGCAGGCGATGAAATTTTAAGCGACTTTTTTATCCTTAATAATCTCGACCAAAGCGAATTAAAAAGAGTTGTAGCTTCAAGTGAGCCTTACTCTATATCCCACCTTAAAATTAACGGGAACGACCTTATAAACATGGGTTACAAGGGCGAAGAAATAGGAAAAATTTTAGAGTATTTGCGAAAAGTTGTAATAATAAATCCCCAAAAGAACACCAAAGAAAATTTATTAAAAGAAATACCGTAACAAAGAATGATAAGTGCCATAAAATGTGTTAGGCACTTATCATTTTTATTTTGGACAGTGATTAAATGAAAAAAATTTGTATTATAGGCGGCGACTGCCGCTTAAAAATTGCAAAGCGCATTTTAGAAAATCAAAATTTCTTTGTTGATTCTTTAGGTCTTTACCCCGACGATAAGGGCAGTATTGAATTAAGCGATGTTTTGCTTTTACCCGTTCCTACCACTAAGGACGGTGAAACTGTTTTTGCACCCGAAACAGGCAGGAAAATTTATCTTAAAGAAATTGAACAAAAGGCGGAAAACAAGCTTATTCTTTGTTGTAATTATAAGTTCGAGGGCAAAAAATCGGTAGATTACAACACCCTTGACAGCTACGCTCTTTTAAATGCCGTACCCACAGCCGAGGGCGCAATTAAAATTGCAATTGAAAATACTGACTATACCCTATGGAAAAGCAAGGTTTTAGTTATTGGCTACGGCAGAGTTGGTAAAATTTTAGCCGACCGATTAAAAAATTTAGGCGCAATAACAACTGTAAGCGCAAGAAATCCTAAAGACTTTGCCCTTTTGGATGCTCTTGGATTTAATTACATAAATACCGAGAGCTTACAAAGAGATTTTTTGGACTATGACATTATTTTTAACACAGTAGATTTTGAAGTTTTGAATGATAACGCGCTTAAAAACTGTCCTTGCAATTTGATTATAGACCTTTCATCCAAAGGCGGTTTCGACTTAAACTACGCTAAAACGCTTGGCATAAACGCAATAAAACCACCCGGACTTCCCGGAAAAATTGCGCCAAGAACCGCGGGCGAAATTTTAGCTAAAACCGTAACGGAACTTATACATTTTTACAATTAAAGTGGGATGACTATTATGCAGAATATTACTTTAGGTTATGCTTTGACCGGCTCCTTTTGCACTATAAAAAACTCTATTGAAGCGCTAAAGACCTTAAGTGAATACGATATAAAAATAAAGCCTATTATGTCCGAAACGGTATATAAAACCGATACCCGTTTTGGCAAGGCAGAGGATATAATTATGCAGGTTGAAGAAATCTGTAAAGAAAAGGTTATTCACGATATAGTATCGGCAGAGCCTATTGGCCCTAAAAATTTACTTGATATTTTAGTTGTAGCGCCCGCCACCGGCAATACACTTGCAAAAAACGTGCTCGGAATTACCGATACTTGCGTTACTATGGCGATAAAAGCGCATCTTCGCAACAATAAACCCGTTGTTTTAGGAATTGCCACTAACGATGCCTTAGGAGCAAGCGCTAAAAATATAGGCCTTTTACACAACACAAAAAATATTTTCTTTGTCCCCTACCGCCAAGACGACCCCCAAAACAAAAACAATTCACTTATATGCGATTTTTCACTAATCCCCCAAACTGTAGAAGCAGCGCTTAAGGGCATACAGCTACAGCCGGTTATTATTTGACATTTTCACTTTCTTGGTATATACTTATGTGGTTATGCATAATATTACCGACAAAGAGAGTGATTAAATGGGTATTGCCGAATTATTTATTTTAGCGATAGGTCTTTCTATGGATGCCTTTGCGGTTGCCATTTGCAAAGGTCTTGCAACCTTCAATCTTAAAAAACGCCATATGATAATTACGGGCTTATGGTTTGGTGGCTTTCAAGCACTAATGCCCTTAATAGGCTATTTTTTAGGCACTGCTTTCGAAAAATATGTAACCTCGATAGACCACTTTATTGCATTTTTGCTTTTAGGCGCCATTGGTGCTAATATGATAAAGGAATCCTTTGAAAAGGATGACGAAGAATGCGGTGACTGCTACGCCTTTAAAACAATGTTTGTAATGGCTGTTGCAACAAGTATTGATGCGCTCGCTGCCGGTATTTCACTTGCAATGGACCTTAAGGGCAATAACACCTACGCTTATATTGCGGTAACCTTTATTGGTATAATAACCTTTACCTTATCGGCGTTAGGCGTTAAAATCGGTAATATCTACGGTTCAAAATTCAAATCCAAAGCCGAATTCGCAGGCGGTTTAATTTTAATACTTTTAGGTTTAAAAATTTTACTCGAGCATTTAGGGGTAATATAAAAAAGGAGCATTTGCACTGCTCCTTTTTCTTTATTTTTTAGGGTATCTTTCCTTACAATCGGTTTGACCCAACAAATAATCTATGCTCACATTATAAAAGCTTGATAGTTTTATTAAAACTGTTGTCGGTATATCGTTTTCGCCTGTTTCATATTTAGAATATCCCGTTTGCGACAT
>JAZOTR010000079.1:0-5616 GCA_045657745.1 Acutalibacteraceae bacterium | reverse complement strand
GGTGCTTTCGTATGTTGAAATGCTTTTGCCGCCTATCTATCCCGCGGTGCCGGGAATAAAAATAGGTCTTGCAAATATAGTAACTGTTTTTTTGCTTTACAAATTTTCTTTTAAAGAAGCCTTTTTGGTTTCGATTTTAAGGGTTGTTTTAGTTTCGCTTTTATTTGGAAATGCTATAATGATGATATATAGCCTTGCGGGAGCGGTTTTAAGTATTTGTTTTATGGGAATACTAAAAAAGCTGAACTGCTTTTCAAATGTGGCGGTAAGTGTTGTAGGTGCAATAAGTCATAATCTCGGTCAGGTTGTAGTTGCAGTAATATTACTTGAAACATTGCAAATAGCATATTATATGGCTGTACTTATATTAAGCGGAACATTTTGTGGGATATTAGTCGGAATAATTTCGGCTTATGTTATAAAATATTCAAAAAAATTAAAAATTTAAGGGGATTATTATGAAAAAGATTTTAAGTATATTATTGGTGGTATTAATGTTATTTTCATTGGTATCACTCGCAGGTTGCGGAAACTCTGCACTTAAGTTTGGTGTAGGTACCTATGCTTATACTTCTGCTGAAGCAAACTCAGTTGACGGTGAAGACGGAAAGGCAAAAGCCGTTATAAATGTAGCAGCAGTTTTGCTTGACGCTAACGGAAAAATCGTTGATTGTGCGATTGATGCAACCGAGTATTCATTAGGCTTTACAGCTAAAGGTGAAGCTGTTGATGTTGGCGAAATTACTACTAAATACGAAAAAGGCGATGCTTACGGCATGAAGGCTTACGGCGGCGCTAAAAAAGAATGGTTCGAACAAGTTGACGCTTTGGTTGAAGTTGCAAAAGGAAAGACTTTAGAAGAAGTTAAAGCACTTGTAGCAGCAGATTACAAAGGTAACGATGAAGTAATAAATGCAGGTTGTACAATTTATATTTCAGATTTTGTAAAAGCTTTGGAAAAAGCAATTGAAAATGCAAAAGAATCTAATGCTAAATCGGGCAACACTCTTAAGATAGGTATGGTTTCTACGGCTGCTGAAGGCAAAAATGCTACCGCTGAGGAAGAGGGCCAAAATGGTGCAGATACTTCTATTACCGTAGCAGTTCTTGATGGTAGTAAGGTTGTTTGCGCATATTCAGATGGCTTACAAGGCAAAATCGCATTTAATTCCAAAGGCGAAGATACTACAAAGCACGGCGAAATCACTACCAAAAGAGCATTAGGCGATAACTACGGAATGGCTAAATACGGTCAAGACCTTAATGGTGATGGCGTTGTAAAAGAATGGTACGCTCAAGTAGATGCCTTTGACGCTGCATTAGTTGGTAAGGATGCTGCAGGGATAGCAAAGCTTGTTACAAACGGCTACGGCGACGATGCTCTTCAAACCGCAGGTTGTACAATAGCAATTAATGATATGGTAAAAGCCGCTGTAAAAGCAGTTGAAGTAAAATAATAAGAAAAAAGGGTTGCGGCAAGGCAACCCTTTTCGTTTTGAGGTGTTTTAATGAAACGAATTGCTTGTTTCGTTTTAGTATTAACTATGACAGTTTCCTTGCTTACAGGCTGCGAGAAGAAAAAAACAAAATTTAATGATTATTCCTTTGATTATTTTGATACGGTTACTACAATAACAGGCTTAGAAAGCAGTCAAGAGGAGTTTGACGCTAAATGCAAGGAAATAAAGGCGTTACTTGAAGAGTATCATAAACTTTACGATATATATAATGCTTATGAGGGTATTAATAATTTGTATACAGTAAACCAATTGGTCGACGGCAAGCATGTGCCTGTTAAGGTTGATAAAAAAATCATAAATTTACTTACATTTGCCGAAGAAATGTATATCTTTACAGGCGGTAAGCTTAATGTTGCAATGGGAAGTGTACTTAAAATTTGGCATAAGTACAGGGAAGAGGGACTTTCAAATCCCAATGAAGCAAAGCTGCCCGAAATAGAAGCTCTTAAATCGGCAAACGGGCACACTGTATTTGATGATATTATAGTTAATAAGGCTGAAAGCACAGTTTATATTTCTGATGATGAAATGAGCATTGATGTTGGCGCAATAGCAAAGGGTTATGTCGCAGAAAAGATAGCGAAATGGATGATAGGTAAGGAATATTACGGCTATGTAATTAACATTGGCGGTAATGTAAGAACTATCGAGCGTGACGACGGTGAAAAGTGGAAGGTAGGTATCGAAAACCCCGATACTGAGGATACTGAAAACCCTTATATTGAAACACTAAAGTTTGATGAAATGTCCTTGGTTACAAGCGGTTCATACCAACGCTTCTATATGGTGGACGGTAAAAGCTATCATCATATAATAGATAGTGAAACACTTATGCCTGCCGAAAATTTCAAATCTGTTTCGGTTATTTGCTCCGATTCGGGTGTTGCAGACGCTCTTTCAACCACGCTTTTTTGTATGAGATATGAGGAAGGTTTAGAGCTTTTAGAGCACTGTTTAGATACCGAGGTTATGTGGGTTTTACCTAGCGGAAAAAGACTTTATACCGATGGCTTTAAAAAATATTGCGAATAGCAATAAAATAACTTGAAAAATCTTGCTTGTTATAGTATTATTAATTAGTTATTAGGAGGAATTTATTATGGCAAGCTATAAACAAATGACAAAGAGTGAACTTGAAAATGAATTTAAAAAAGTTCAATGTGAATATGAGGAATTAAAGTCACTTAATTTGTCACTTGATATGTCCCGTGGTAAGCCGGGATTTGAAAATATGGATATGTGTGACGATATGTTCATATCTGTAAATAAAGAAAGCGGATTTAAAGACGCTTCAGGTACCGATAGCCGTAACTACGGCGGTATGGACGGTATACCCGAAATGAAAAAACTTTTTGGTGAAATTTTGGAATTAGACCCCGCACAAATTATTGTTGGGGGTAATTCTTCTCTTACAATGATGTACGATACTATTGCACAGGGTATGACTCACGGCTTTGGCGACAAGCCTTGGTGCGAATGTAAAGACCGCAAATTCTTATGCCCTGTACCGGGTTACGACCGTCATTTTGCTATTACTGAATATTTTGGTTTCGAGCTTATTTGTGTCCCTATGACCGAAAACGGTCCCGATATGGATAAGGTAGAGGAACTTGTAAAAGACCAAAGTGTTAAGGGTATTTGGTGTGTGCCGAAGTATTCTAATCCTCAAGGCTATACATATAGCGATGAAGTTGTAAAAAGAATGGCAAGTCTTAAACCTGCTGCAAGTGATTTCAGAATTTTTTGGGATAACGCTTATGTTGTTCACGATTTGTATGAGCAAAGCGACAAGCTTTTAAATATTTACAGCGAATGTGAAAAAGCAGGTAACCCTGATTTACCGTTTGTCTTCACATCAACTTCAAAAATAACCTTCCCAGGTGCCGGTGTTGCAGCGCAGGGTGCAAGTGTTAAAAATATTGCTTTCTTAAAGGGCAGACTTAAATATCAAACCATCGGTCCCGATAAGATTAATCAATTAAGACACGCAAGAATGTTTGCAAATCTTAATGATGTTAATGCTCATATGCAAAAATTGGCGAAAAACCTTCGTCCTAAGTTCGAAAAGGTGCTTGAAATTATGGCAAACGAGCTTGGCGGCAAGGAAATTGCAAATTGGACCAAACCTAATGGCGGATATTTTATTAGCCTTGATGTAATGGAAGGCTGTGCAAAGCGTGTAGAAACACTTTGCAAGGAAGCAGGTATGATTTTAACAACCGTAGGCGCTACATATCCTTACGGCAAAGACCCTAAGGATACTAACATTCGTATTGCTCCCTCTTTCCCGTCAGTTGACGATATTGCTAAGGCTTCAAAGCTTCTTTGTACAGCAACAAAATACGCTGCTATCGAGAAATTACTTAAGTAATATATAATTGACTTTATTTGTTTAATTATGTATAATTAATAAATAATCATATTTTTGGAGGATATGCCAATGAAGTCCAAAAGAACAGGCAAATTGGTATTTTTGGTAGTTTTCGTTTTGATTTTGGCGCTTACTTATACCGCCTTCTTCGGAATTGATAACTATTATGGTGATACCAGAAAAATTATTTTTAAAGGCGCTAACGATATCCGTTGGGGTATTGACATTAAGGGTGGTGTAGAAGCAGTTTTCTCACCCGATAAGGCTGATGTTGATATTACCGACTCAGATATGGATGCAGCAAAAGCAATTATTGAAACCCGTCTTGTAAATAACAATATTACAGACTATGAGGTTTATGCTGATAATAACAACAATCAAATTATTGTTCGTTTCCCTTGGGCAGCTGACGAAAGCGATTTCGACGCTGCAGCAGCAGTACAGGAATTAGGCGAAACTGCACTCTTGTCTTTCTGCAGAAATGAGGATAACAAGGATGTTATCTTAAGCGGTGCGGCAGATATTAAGTCAGCTCAGCCCGGTCTTGACGAAGAAGGTAACAATTATGTTGTTTATCTTGATTTCACTTCTCAAGGCTCTGCAAAATTCGCAACTGCTACGCAGGAAATGCTTAATAAAACCATTTCTATTTGGATGGACGACCAGATGATTTCTGCTCCAACCGTTAATAGCGTAATAACAAACGGCAGTGCTTACATAACCGGTATGGCAAATGCTGAAGAAGCAAAAGAACTTGCTGATAAGATTAATGCAGGTTCACTTCCGTTTGCGCTTACTGTTGATGATAGCAAGCTTCAAATAGTATCTCCTACATTAGGTGCTGATGCGCTTAAGGTAATGCTTATTGCAGGTTCTATTGCTTTTGCAGTTATCTGCTTGCTTATGATTCTTCGCTATCGCCTTAACGGTGTGGTAGCTTCTATCGCGCTTTTGGGTCAGTTAGCAGGTTCTATTGCTTGTATTTCAGGTTATTTTGCTAATGCTAGCAGTTTTACCCTTACAATCCCCGGTATAGCAGGTATAATTCTTTCTATCGGTGTTGGTGTTGACTGTAACGTTATCGCATCTGAGCGTATTCGTGACGAATTTGCAAAGGGCAAAACTATTGACGGCTCAATCGATTCCGGTTTCAAGAATTCTTTAAATGCTATTATCGACGGTAATGTTACTATCGTTATTGTGTCCCTTGTGCTTATGGGCGCATTCGGTACACCGGACAGTATTTTAGCTAAATTGTTCGCTCCTTTGATGTCACTTTTCGGAACATCAATTACAGGCGCTATTTATTCGTTTGGTTATACACTTTTAGTAGGTGTTATCTTCAACCTTATAATGGGTGTTTTAGCTTCCAAACTAATGTTAAAGGGTGTTTCTCAATTTAAGGCACTCAGAAAACCTTGGCTTTACGGAGGTAACAAAAATGCGTGAATTTAAGATTGATTTTAACAAACTACTCCCCAAAATACTTATAGGCTACGCAGTACTTTTTGTTATCGGTACTGTAATGGCTTTAATCTTTGGCGTAAAGCTTGACATTAACTTCTCAGGCGGTACAAAGATTGCTTATTCTTACACCGATGAAATCAAGGAAGCAGATGTTAAAAAGGTTATTGATGAAAAGCTTGACAAGGCATACACCTTTACTCAAAGCACATCCTTAGCAGGCGATACAAAAACCTTTGAAATTGCTTTATCAGGCAAAAA
>JAZOTR010000078.1:0-7843 GCA_045657745.1 Acutalibacteraceae bacterium | reverse complement strand
GAATAATATCTGATATGATCATTGATTTCCTGTGCCTCTAATCCGCCCGATAAACTTCTTCTCAAGCCATCTAAAAATTCCTGTTTTGACATTCTATAACCTTTCTGTTTTTCCTGCTGCTAAATCCTTTATTACTTCACCTGCCAAAATCAATCCGGCAACGGAAGGAACAAAAGCACAGCTTCCCGGAACACTTCTTCTGCCGGTACTTTGTGAAACTTCCGCTTTTGCTTCCACTGGTTCTTCTTTGGAATAAACTACTTTCACGTTTTTTATCTTTCTTTTTTTCAGTTCCCGTCTCATTACTTTTGCCAACGGACAAACACTGGTTTTGGAAATATCTGCTACTTCAAACCCTGTAGGATCTAATTTGTTTCCGGCACCCATGCTGCAAATGATAGGAACATCTGCCGCTTTGGCTGCTTCCACTAACTGCAGTTTCCCTGTCACAGTATCAATACAATCTACTACGTAATCGTATTTTGAAAAATCAAATTGGTCGGAAGTATTGGGTAAATATAAAGTGTTATAGGCATTAACAGTTGCATCAGGATTAATATCCAAAATGCGTTCTTTCATAACATCTACCTTGTACTTGCCAATAGTTTTGGTTGTTGCGATAATTTGACGGTTTATATTTGATTCACTTACGGTATCGTTATCAATAATATCAATTTTTCCAACACCTGCGCGAATCAGTGCTTCGGTTACATATCCGCCAACACCGCCGATTCCAAAAACTGCTATGTGAGAATTTTGTAGAATTTTTAATTTGTCTTTTCCAATTAAATTTTCGGTTCTTGTAAATTTTTCTGTCATAATTTTTCCTTTATTTGTTTTGTTTAATTTTAATTCTATATTACTTTTTTGTCAAGTGTGAAGGTCGAAAAACAAAGAACAATGGCAATAAATGTAATTATTAAGGAAAATCACACTTGTTTTGTTATTTTACTTGCATTTTGGTTTGTTTTATGGTAATATATGTAAAACAACAACATTGGAGGTAAAATTTTATGGAGAAGAAGTTAAAAATAGTGATTGCTGACGATTCAACCGAGTTTTCAAAGAATTGTGCAAAATCACTTACAGGATACGGGATGGATGTCATATTAGCGCAAAAGGATGGACTTAGTATAATTTCTAAAATCAAGTCTGAAAAACCTGATATCGTTTTATCGGAAGTTTTTATGCCGAATCTTGATATTTTGGGAGTTTTGGGTGAAATTAAAAAGCTCGATATTAAAGATAGACCGCTTGTTATGGTTATGTCAGGCTTTGCAAATCCGCGATTGGAAAAGGAAATATTAGAAGCGGGTGCTTGTTATTATTTCTTAAAGCCTTTTGATTTGAATTTTATGGCACAAAGAATAATTCAAATGTCGGGTTGGAAGAACGAAACTGCACCAATAGTTGTAAAGAATAACTGTATTAGCGATTCCGAACTTGAACTTATGGTTACCGAAATAATACATCAAATCGGCGTTCCTGCACATATTAAAGGCTATCATTATTTAAGAGAGGCAATTTTACTTTCAATTAAAAATAGTGAAATAATAAATTCGGTTACAAAGCTATTATACCCAACAGTTGCTAAAAATCATTCAACTACTTCTTCACGTGTTGAAAGGGCAATACGCCACGCTATTGAGGTTGCTTGGGACAGGGGAGATATAGATGTTTTAAACTCTTATTT
Source organism: Acutalibacteraceae bacterium (assembly GCA_045657745.1). Taxonomy (GTDB): domain Bacteria; phylum Bacillota; class Clostridia; order Oscillospirales; family Acutalibacteraceae; genus UBA737. The sequence goes on along the minus strand of JAZOTR010000078.1, from coordinate 6,150 downwards.
TGGATACACAATCCAAAATGACCGCGGTAAGCCGACTAATAGCGAATTTATCGCAATGATTAGCGATAAATTAAGATTAAAATTAAAAATATGTTAATTATATATAATCATCATTATATTAAAGTATAATGGTGGTTATTTTTTTGTAATAAAAGCATTGAAAAAGTAGTATTTTAGTGTTAAAATAAAGTATTAATATAAAAGGCGGTGAATAATTTGGGCTTTAAAAAATGGATTGTAAATGAAGTTGATAGAAATTTAGCAAAAGAATTGGCTCAGGAATGCGAAGTAGAGCCTATAGTAGCCCTTATTGCATCGTCACGCGGTTATACCGACCCTACCGATTTGGAACAGTTTTTATCAGACGAACCGTTCTTTTCGGATACCTATGAATTAGCCGATATTATGCACGCGGCCGACTTAGTTAATATGTCAATTGAAAACGGCAAAAAAATTGCAGTTTACGGCGATTACGATTGCGACGGTGTAACAGCAACCGCTCTTTTATACAGTTACCTTAAAAAACGCGGTGCAAATTGCATTTATTATATACCCGACCGTTTTGACGAAGGCTACGGTATGAATTGCGAAGCTGTAAAGCATCTTCACGAAGACGGTGTTGAATTAATTGTTACTGTTGATAACGGTATTTCTTGCATAGAAGAAATTGATTTAGCAAATTCGCTTGGAATGACGGTAGTTGTTACCGACCATCATCTTCCGGGCGAAATATTACCGCAAGCAGCTGCTGTTGTAGACCCACATAGAAAGGATTGCCCATCGGCTTATAAGTCTATTTGCGGCGCCGAGGTTGCGTTTAAGCTAATTTGCGTAATGGAAGGTAAAGAACCCGAAGAATTATTGCCGCTTTATGCCGATATTTTGTCGGTTGCGGTAATTGCAGATATTATGCCTGTAACACTTGAAAACCGTATAATTGTAAAATACGGCGTGCAAAAGCTTAAAAAGTCCCCCTTAACAGGTCTTTTGGCGCTTTTACAGGTTTCGGGTGTTTCTAATGAAAGCATTAGCGCTTCGAGAGTGGCTTTTGGCATTTGTCCAAGAATTAATGCCGCAGGCCGAATGGGTAAGGCAGACCGCGCGGTAGAGCTCCTTTGTTGCGAAAATATGCTTGATGCTTTAAAAATTGCGGATGAGATTGATAACGAAAATTCCTTGCGTCAGCAAATTGAAAAGAAGATTTTTGAACAAGCAGTTTTAAAAATAGAAGAAAATAATTACAAATATGACCGTGTAATTGTTGTAGATGGCGAAGATTGGCATCACGGCGTAGTTGGCATTGTTGCTTCAAGACTTTGCGAGCGCTACGGTACACCTGCAATCGTAATATCGTCGGGCGGCGAAATTGCACATGGCTCGGGCAGAAGCTTTGAGGATTTCTCGCTATATGATGCTATTTACAGTTGCAAGGATTTGCTTACAAAATTCGGAGGTCATACTCAGGCGGCAGGTATAAGCGTTAAAACAGAGGATATTGATACTTTTAGAAAAGAAATTAATGCCTATGCTCAAACTTTAGATATGAAAGCGCCTGTTTTAAAATTAGATTGCAGACTTAATCCTTCTGCTTTAAATCTTGATTTATCCGAATCCTTAAAACAGCTTGAACCATTTGGTTTTGGCAATCCAATGCCCGTTTTTGGTGTATTTTCGGTTACCTTAAGCCGTATTACGCCAATTGGAAATAACAGGCATTTAAAACTCTTATTTACAAAGGATAATAATGTTTTCCAAGCCCTTTTGTTTGGTACAAGTGAAAACGATTTTTGTTTTTGCGTTGGCGATGTTTTAGACCTTGCAGTAAGTGTTGAAACTAATGTTTATAACGGCAATTATTCCGTAAGTGTTCAAATTAAGGCAATCAGAATGCACGGCACAGACGACGATAAACTATTTTTCGATATTGGAAACTTTAACAACTTTATGGCGCAAAAGAATTATGACGCGAAAGCCTTAACCCCAACGCGTGAGCAGGTAGGCGAGGTCTATAAAGCAATTTGCCAAAAAACAATTTTGAGTGATAGAGTTAAATATTTATTTATAAATTCGCTCGGTTACGCTAAAACAATGATTAGTCTTATAACTTTAGAGGAATTGGGATTAATAAAACAAAAAGAAAATAAATATTTTGCGGATTTAAATGCCGCGAAGACTAATCTTTTAAATTCCAAAACCTATAATTTTTTGACAAAGGAGTGTGAAAAATGAACGCTGAACAGTTAAGTAATTTTAATGATTTAAAAAATCATATGGAAAACTTTGGTCAAGAATATGATTATGACCTTGTAAGAAAAGCTTTCGAACTTTGCGTTAATGCACACCAAGGTCAAAAACGAGTTTCAAGTGAGGATTATTATTATCATCCTTACAATGTTGCTAAAATTGTAGTTTCGCTCGGTATGGATACCGAGTCTGTTGTAGCGTCACTTTTACACGATGTTGTTGAAGATACTGACATTACGATTGAAGAAATTTCCGAACAATTCGGTAAAGAGGTTGCTTTGCTGGTTGACGGTGTTACCAAAATTGGTAGACTAAACTTTTCTACAAAAGAACAGCAACAAGCTGAAAGCCTTAGAAAAATGCTTATTGCGATGGGTCAGGATATTCGAGTAATTATTATTAAGCTTGCTGACCGACTTCACAATATGCGTACTATCGACGCTATGTCACCTCAAAAACAGCGTGATAAGTCAGTAGAAACACTTGAAATTTATGCACCTATTGCGCATAGACTTGGTATTCGTCCTGTTAAGGAAGAATTAGAAGATTTAGCAATTAAGCATCTTGACCCTGTTGCTTATGATGATATTGAGGAATTATTAACTCATAGAAAGCAACACCGCGAACAAATTCTGAACGAAATTAAAAACCGTATTGAAGAACGTTTGCGCGAGGCTATGCCGAATGTTACATTGTCTTTCCAAGGCCGTGTAAAATCTATTCACGGTATATACCGTAAAATGTATGTTCAAAACAGAGATTTTGACGAAATTTATGATATTTACGCAATAAGAGTAATTACCGACACAGTGGCTGACTGCTACAATATTTTAGGTATAATGCACGATATGTTCCGTCCTATTCCTAATAGGTTTAAGGACTATATTTCTACGCCAAAGCCTAATATGTATCAGTCACTCCATACTACAGTTATAAGCCGTGCTGGAATACCTTTCGAAATTCAAATTCGTACCTTTGAGATGCACCATACTGCAGAGTTCGGTATTGCGGCGCATTGGAAATATAAAGAGGGCATTACCGATAACGATAAGAAGATGGAAGATCGTCTTGCTTGGATTAGACAGATTATTGATACTCAGGATACCTCTAACGACGCAACCGACCTTATAAGAACAATTAAGGTTGACCTTTCACAAGAGGATGTTTTCGCGGTTACACCAAAAGGCGATGTTATAAATCTTCCCATTGGCGGTACTGTTGTTGACTTTGCATTTGCTATTCACTCGGCTGTTGGTACAAGAATGGTTGGCGCTAAGGTTGACGGTAAGATTGTCCCTATAAACCACGAGGTTAAAACAGGCGAAGTTATTGAAATTTTAACTACTAATCAAGCGGGTCACGGTCCAAGCCGAGATTGGTTGAATATAGCGGTTACATCTTCTGCTAAGGCTAAAATTCGCTCTTGGTTTAAGCGCGAAAAGAGAGCAGAAAATATTGAAACCGGTAAAGCTGATTTTGAAAAGGAACTCCGAAGAAATAATATTGAACTTGATACCGATAAGGATTCAGAATATATTGAAGATTTAGCCAAAAAATACCGTGTTGCTAATGCAGAGGAATTTTATGCAGCTATCGGTTACGGTGGTATTTTATTATCAAAGGTAATACCGCGTATTAAGGATGATTTCATTAAAAAGGCTGCAGCGCAGAAAAAGCCTGAAATCGTACCTATTGCCGAAACTAAGCATGTAAAATCGTCTGACGGTGTTATTGTTAAGGGTGTTGATAATTGCCTTATTAAGTTTTCAAAATGCTGTAATCCGCTTCCGGGTGACGATATTATCGGTTTTATTACGCGCGGACACGGCGTTTCAATCCATAAACGCGATTGCAACAATGTACCAAAGGATATTACTACCTGTGAAGAGCCTGACCGTTGGATTCCTGCGCATTGGGACGGTACTAAGCAAGAGTCGTTTATTTCAACCCTTAAAGCAATCGGTATTGACCGTGAGGGTATTTTAATAGAGGTTATGAGCGCACTCAGTAATATGCGTGTTCCGATTCATAGTATAAGTGCAAAACAAACTAAGGACGGCAACTGTGTTATCATTTTAACTATTAGCGCTGAAAGCGTTGAGCATTTAAGAAGTATAACTGCAAGAATTGAAAAGGTTCCGCAGATATACCATGTAGAAAGGATTAATCAGTAATGAAGGCTGTTATACAAAGGGTAAAGGAAGCTTCCGTTTCAGTAGATGGTAAGGTTGTAGGCGATTGTAAGCAAGGATATATGATTCTTTTAGGTGCTGCCGAAGGCGATACCTTAGAGGATGTGGAAGTTCTCGCAAGAAAGACTGCAAATTTACGCGTTTTCTGTGACGAAAACGATAAAATGAATAAATCAATACTTGATTTTGACGGCGAAATTTTAGCAATTTCTCAATTTACCCTTTGTGCTGATGTTAAAAAGGGAAACCGCCCTTCGTTCATTAATGCTTTAGAGCCCGTAAAAGCAGAGGAATATTATGATATTTTTTGCCAAAAGCTCTTAGAAAACGGCGTTAAAAAGGTCAGCAAGGGTATTTTCGGCGCGGATATGCAGGTAAGTCTTATTAACGATGGCCCCGTTACAATAATTTATGATACGGAAATTTGGAGAAAAAATGAAAATTAAGCGTTTACCACTTGAAAGCATTAGTATTAACTGTTATTTAATTTCAACCGAAAAGGCTGCTATTGTAATTGACCCGGGTTTTTATTCAAGCGAGGTTGAAGAATTTTTAAAGGATAATGCTTCCAAAAAAAAGCTGATTCTTTTAACCCATTGCCATTTTGACCATATTGGCGATGCTGACCGTTTAAGAAGCGCAACCAATACTAAAATTGCAATAGGCGAATTTGATAATAATTCCTTGTCAGACCCTAATAAAAATTTATGCAATCTTTTTGGTGCGGATTTAAAGCCTTTTAGCGCGGATATTACGCTTATCGATGGTGAAATTGTTTCGGTTGGCGATATTGAAATTAAGGTTATTCATACACCCGGTCATACTTTGGGTGGGGTATGTTATTTAATCGACGATATTTTATTCTCGGGAGATACTTTGTTTAGTGGCAGTATAGGACGAACAGATTTTCCTGACGGTGATTTTGCTACTCTTAAAAATTCTGTGAATAAAATCTACCAATTACCCGAAAGCACTAAGGTTTATTCGGGTCATGGCGAAGCTACTACAATTGGCTACGAAAAGAAATATAATCCTTTTATAAGAGGTTAAAATGCAACTTTGTTTAATTAATAATTCCTTTAGGTATGAAATTGAAAAGCTAATACGAATTTTCTTACCCTTTGAAAAAATTGAATTTTCGCAAGTAAGGACAAATAGCGATTGCTCGGTTGTGGGCGAAATTATAGGCAATAAAGCAAATGCAACCTTATACTTTGGCGGAAAGGTTTATACTGCTTCAAGAGAAATTGAAAGTATTAATATGAATCCCGAAAAGGATGCCGAGCTGTTTTTGGCGCTTGCAGTATATGAATGTTTTGTGTCTGCAACCGATTATGTACCCGATTGGGGTATTTTAACCGGTATTCGTCCTGCAAAATTATTATCCCGCCTTAAAAAGAGTATGGGAAAACTGCAAGCAGAGGAATATTTTAAAAATTATTTAATGGTTAATGACAAAAAGCTTTCATTAACACTTGATGCTTTAAAGGGCGAGGGAGAAATCACATCATATTCTAAACCCGATTCATACAGTCTTTATATTTCTATACCGTTTTGTCCTTCAAGATGTTCTTATTGTTCATTTGTTTCACATTCGGTTGAGCATGCGGAAAAACTAATTCCGCAGTATGTAGAATATCTATGCAATGAATTAGAAATTACTGCAAAAATCGCAAAGGAAAATAAGTTAAGACTTGAAACTGTTTATATGGGC
>JAZOTR010000077.1:0-9576 GCA_045657745.1 Acutalibacteraceae bacterium | reverse complement strand
TTAGCTTTATATATTTTAATTAAGCTTTACCAACAGAACCAAAGAGTTCCATTTTTTCTTTAACGGTATCTTTAATAGCCTGAGTACCGTCAGCCAAAAGCTTTCTTGGGTCGAAGCCCTTGCCTTGTAAATCCTTACCTGCTTCAACATACTTACGAGTAGCATCAGCAAATGCCAACTGACATTCGGTATTTACATTGATTTTTGAAACGCCTAAAGAAATAGCCTTCTTAATCATATCAGCAGGGATACCTGTACCACCGTGGAGAACTAAAGGCATATCGCCTGTGAGCTGCTGAATAGCATCTAGTGTGTCGAAGCTTAAGCCTGCCCAATTTGCAGGATATTTACCGTGGATATTACCAATACCTGCAGCCAACATTGTAACGCCTAAGTCAGCAATCATTTTGCATTCGTTGGGGTCAGCAACTTCGCCGTTACCTACAACGCCGTCTTCCTCACCACCGATAGCGCCAACCTCTGCTTCGAGAGAAAGGCCCAACTTATCGCAAGTTTCAACCAATTCCTTGGTTTTTGCAAGGTTTTCTTCGATTGGGTAATGTGAACCGTCAAACATAACAGATGAGAAGCCTGCTTCGATGCATTTCTTAGCGCCTTCATAGCTACCATGGTCAAGGTGAAGTGCTACAGGAACAGTAATTCCAAGCTCCTCGAGCATACCGTTAACCATACCAACAACGGTTTTATAACCGCACATATATTTTCCTGCGCCTTCGGATACACCGAGGATTACAGGAGACTTAAGTTCTTCTGCGGTTTGAAGAATAGCCTTGGTCCATTCAAGGTTATTGATGTTGAATTGACCTACGGCATATTTGCCTGCTTTTGCTTTTTGAAGCATTTCTTTTGCGGATACTAACATTTTAATTCCTCCAATTAATTTATCCTATATATTGTATATCAATTTAGCCCTAAAATCAAGGTTTATTTACAAGTGTCTGCAAGAACTTTTTCGGGCTTTTCTTCAAGCAGCTCGGGATTTGCGAGATATTTCTTAAGTGCCTTAAATGCAGATGCGAAATAACTGCCCGAACAAATGCGTTCGTCCATAGTAACGCCGATTGGCAAACAGCGTTCAAATACAATTTCGCCACCCTTGCGTTTTGGCACCTCACGCAAATTACCCATTGCCATAAATACGCTTGTAGTACCGAATTCGTAGCAGTGGTGGTAAATGTGATTTGTGCGGATAGAGGCAAGGTTTGTAATACCAAGGCTCATATGGAATGGCGACATTTCAATAACAAATTTCGGTAAAAGACCATATTTGTCCAAAAACTTAAACAATTTAACGCCAAAGGTTAAAAGTCCCGGAAAGCTTAAAAGGAATCTAATAATTTTTTCGGTTTTGTTCTTTTCGGGCGTCACCTGATTTTCGGCAACATATTTGTTAATAATGTCATTAACCTCGAAAATAGTATTATCGGGTGAAAAATACATTTTAGACATTGTGCCGTTATGGTCCTTTAAGGATTTTAAAACAACCATACCGATTGCGATTTCATTTCTCGCATAAACCTTTCTGTTAACAACAAAGCGGTTAAGCTCTGGATATTCTGCCATAGTGCGTAGATATGCCGCAATAACTAACGCCATGTGGCTGATATTAACCCCTTCCTTGCGCTTTTTATTAACAAATTCCTGCATTGGCTCATAGGGAATATCGATAGTAGTCATATTCATAGAGTCAACGCGCTTATCCATAATGTGTGCCGCAACCCTGTACATAGGGTCAGTGTCCCTAAGTCTTCTTCCGTCCGGTCTCATAACATACCCCTTATGTCGATTTTTGTAATTTAATGATACCATAAAATTAATAATTTTACAATATTTTTTTAATACATACTTTTAATGACTTGTTATATTTTAATGTTTGTGATATACTAAATTATGTATATATAATTGAATTCATTCCATACTAATTTGGGGTGAATTTGATGAGTGATAAAAATTCAGATAAAAATAAAAATTTAGAAGAAATAAAGGAAATGGGCGCGGTTACCGCCTTTTTGGGAAGGCATAAGATTTATTGCTTAACCGTTATAGGCGAAATTGAAGGGCATAATGTTTTGCCTGAGCAGACAAAAACCACCAAATACGAGCATATTATTCCGCAGCTTGTTGCGGTTGAGGAATCTAAGGATATTGAGGGCTTGCTTGTAATACTTAATACCGTTGGCGGTGATGTTGAGGCGGGTCTTGCAATAGCGGAGCTTATTTCGGGTATGAAAAAGCCTACTGTATCCTTCGTTTTGGGCGGCGGCCATTCAATTGGCGTACCGCTTGCGGTTTCGGCCAGAAGATCGTTTATTGCGCCTTCGGCTACAATGACGGTACACCCTGTAAGAAGCAACGGCTTGTTTATCGGTGTTCCGCAAATGCTTAACCACTTCGCGCGTATGCAGGAAAGAATAACCTCTTTTGTTTCAAGAAATTCGCACATTTCGAGCGAGCGTTTTACCGAACTTATGATGAAAACAGGGGAAATGGTTACCGATGTCGGTTCGGTGCTTTCGGGTGAAATGGCGGTTAAGGAAGGACTTATTGATGAAATAGGCACCCTTAACAGAGTAATCGAAGGACTTTATGATTTAATAGAAAATAACGCATAGCCTTGCTATGCTACATAAGGAGATTTTTATGGCAAAAAAAAGGACGAGCAGAACTAAAACCTCTGCAAAAAGACAGGCGGCACAAACCGCAGCTCAAAGACAGTTACTTTCGGTAATATGGTTTGCGGTTGCAATATTCTTGATTTGTGTAGTTTTTATTAAGGGAGAAAATGTTTGGTCTGCATTACATAATTTTATGTTTGGAATATTCGGCGTAACAGCGTATTTTTACCCGTTTTTGCTTGGGTTTATTGCGGTTATGTCGGCTATGGACAAAATGGGCAATTCTATAAAAGCAAAGCTTATTGAGGGTACGGCAATTGTTGTTTTAATAGGCTCATGTGTTGATATTTTTTCAAAACACACTGAAGAAATTACTTTTTGGAAGCATTTAGCAAACGCGTATACTTCGGGAATGGAAATTAAAAGCGGTGGCTTTTTAGGCGCGCTTATTGGTCAACCGATTTATCTTGCATTCGGCAAAACGGGAGCGGCTATAACCATAATTTTGCTTATTTTCGTGCTTCTTATGATTCTTACGGGTACAACTCTTATAGCATTTTTTGCTACAATGGCAAAGCCGGTTAAATCTATTCAGCAACAGGCAGAAACTGCTTATCAGGAAAGAATAGAAAAGGAAGAAAACGGCTTAAAGGTAATTAAAGGCTTTAATGTAGATATTCCTGTTGATGATAGCCTTGAACAACAAAGAAAAAATAAGGCTAAAATGTCGCGCAAGGGAAAAGAACTTGTTGACAAATACCACGGCAACGAGGTTACCGTAGAAAAAGAAAATTACGGTATTTCTTATCCCGAGGGAAGTGAAGATAAGGAAAAGCTTGACACTGCGCTTAAATCTGCCGAGGAAGAGGCAATTGTTATTGATGTTAAGGCAGAAACCGAAAGTTTTACACAGGATGTAGAAGAAAATATTGAAACTGCTAACGATAAGGGTTACGATTTTCCACCGCTTACTTTACTTAAGGAGCCTAAGGTTTCAAAGGGCGGAAGTGGCGAAGATAATGCAGTAACAGCAGAGCATCTTGTAAACACCTTGCGTAGCTTCGGCGTTGAAACAAGAATTGTTGATATAAGCCGCGGACCTACTGTAACACGCTATGAATTACAACCCTGCGCGGGTGTTAAAATCAGCAAAATTACTGCCTTGGCAGACGATATTGCTTTAAATCTTGCGGCAGGTAATGTTAGAATAGAAGCGCCTATTCCAAATAAAGCGGCGGTTGGTATTGAGGTACCTAATAAAGAGAAAAACGCCGTTGGTATTCGTGAAATATTAGAATCACCCGAATTTGTTTCGGCAAAAAGTAAGTTGACTGTGGCTTTAGGTAAGGATATTAGCGGTAACATTATTACCGGCGATATTTCTAAAATGCCGCACGGACTTATTGCGGGTGCTACCGGTTCGGGTAAATCAGTTTGTACAAACTCGATTATTATAAGTCTTTTGTACAAAAATACGCCCGACGAATTAAAGCTTTTACTTATCGACCCGAAAACTGTTGAGTTCGAGCCGTATAACGGTATACCGCACCTTTTAGTGCCGGTTGTAACCGACCCAAGAAAAGCCGCAGGCGCGCTCGGTTGGGCAGTTACCGAAATGGAAAAGCGTTATAAAATGCTTTCTGACCGTAAGGTTCGTAATATCGAAGAATATAACGAATTTGTTGAAAATTTGGGCGACGAAGAAATCGAAAAAATGCCTTACATAGTTATTATGATAGACGAGTTTGCTGATTTGATGCAGACCGCCTCTAAAGAGGTTGAGGACCATATTGCGCGAATTGCCGCTAAAGCGCGCGCTGCGGGTATACATTTGCTTTTGGCTACTCAGCGTCCGTCGGTTGATGTTATTACGGGTGTTATTAAAGCAAATATTCCAACCCGTATTGCGCTTACAACCTCTTCGCAAATTGATAGCCGTACAATTATTGATGCCGCAGGCGCCGAAAAATTGCTCGGCAGAGGCGATATGCTCTTTAGCCCTGTTGGTACAAACAAGCCGAAGCGTGTTCAAGGCTGTTTTGTAAGCAACGAAGAAATCAGCGCTGTTGTAAACTTTATTAAGGGTGACAGAACTGCTGATTATGACGATGATATTATGTTCGAAATTGAGCGTCAAGCAGCGGTTGAAAAGAAGCAGAAAACAGGTCTCAGTGAGGATGGCCCATCTGATGACCCAATGATTAAAGAAGCTATAAAGGTTGTTGTTGAAAACGGACTTGCTTCTACCTCGCTTTTACAGCGCAAGTTGAAGCTTGGCTATGCCCGCGCGGCGCGAATCATTGACGAAATGGAAGAACGCGGTGTAGTAGGACCATACGAGGGCTCAAAGCCTCGCAAGGTTTTAATAACGCAAGAACAACTAATGGAAATGGAGCTTTCTTCAAGTGACGAAGAATAAAAAACAGACGCTTTATATTTTGGCGGCAGTTTTGTGCATTGCCTTATTTGCGGTTTGTATTTATTTCGCGTTAAATCCCACTGCCTCATCGTTTGTGTCTGGCGGTGGGTTTGACACATCTGCGGATTTTATAAAATTTATGGATGTAGGGCAAGGCGACAGCGCACTTATTTACTCTAACGGTTATAGCGCGGTTGTAGATATGGGCGTACCCGACTGCGCGAGTGATATTTACAGCGATTTGTCAAAATGCGATATTAAGAAAATCGATGCGGTAATTATTTCGCATCTGCATTCTGACCATATAGGCGCGCTTGAAAAGGTTGCGACTGATTATACCGTTAAAAATTTAATTATGCCCGAAATACTGTCTTCGAGTATTGCGGCGGCTAAAAATAGCGCAAAGCTTATAACCGGCTACGGCTCTGCTTCTTACAACGCGGTAGCGGGAATGAACTTTAAAGTAGGCGAAGCCGAAATTACAATTCTCGGGTATTATAACGATAAAAGCAACGAAAACAATCGCTCACTTTTTACTATGGTGGAAATTGATGAGGTTAAGTTTTTGTTCACGGGTGACGCCGAAACAAAGGCGGAAAAGTATATTTTAGAGCAAAACCTTAAGTTTGATTGCGATGTTTTAAAGGTTTCGCACCACGGAAGCAATACAAGTAGTTCTAAGGAATTTTTAGATGCTACAACACCCGAATATGCCGTAATTTCGGTGGGCGAGCGGAATATGTATAATCATCCGCACAATGTCACGCTTGAAAAGCTAAAGCAAGCAAACGCTAAAATTTACCGAACCGATAAGCAAGGTGATATTACCTTTAATGTTGATGCCGGGGAAATTAAAATAACAACCGAAAAATAAATAATAAAGAATAAAGAAAAAAGAATAAAAAAGGTGTTTCGCGAAGCGAAACAATATAAATAATGCCGTGCTATGCACGGCATATTTTTTATTATTTATTATTTCTTCTTTATTCTTTAACTTTACATTGTGTTCCGTCGTGGATAATTTCGTAATTTTCTTTATAGATTAAATCGCTTATAAACACAAACTCATACCCCTCGTCTTTTAGGCATTTTAGGATATTTGGAAGAGCCGCAGGTGTATGGTCGGCGTCGTTGTGGAAAAGAACGATACTACCGTTTTTAACCTTACTCGTAACCCGTCTACAAATACTGTCGGGTGTTGCATTATCTTTCCAGTCGAAAGAGTCATCATTTGATACAAAAGTAATATTTTATTCCCCCTTTATTTTTAGTTCTTCATATGATATAATTCGAATAGAGTTTTATAGGAAAATTATAACTACAAGACAAAGTGGCGGTTTGTCGGGCTGATGTCGAAGAAAAATCAAAACCGTCAAAAATTAAGGTGAATAATATTATGCAAAAACATAAAATGAGAAGTCAAAAATTTAAAATGTATATTTCAGAACCATGGGATTTTAAAAGTAGTGATGGTGATAATCTTATTTTTGTTTCTTTTAAAAAGAAGATAAAGCAGGGCATTATCGTTTGTTGCGCTTCATTGTTTGAAAATTCATCAAAAGAATTACTATTAACATTTAGAAGTAACAACTGTTATAATAGTTTTAATATATATCCAATATCAAATGAAAATACTTGTATGAATGATATTATCAAAAACAATACCTTTTGGATTGGGAATTTTGATGATATGGATTTTTTAAAAATCAAGCAAATCATTTATAGCATTGATGAAAAATTTTAATCGCAATAAAAAAATTAGGAGACAAGGGAATGGTTCTCTGTCTTGAGGATATAGAAAAAGACGGCGATTATTCGCCGTCTTTTTTTATTTGATTTTTAAATATTTTTATTCAATACTAATACTGTATTTAGATAATACAATGTAAGAGGAATTTAAAAAGTAACATAAAGGAAGGAGCAATATTTTATCTTTGAAAAACACAAGAAAACACACACATCAAACCCAAGTCATTGTGCCCCAGTGCCACTGTTTTATTGTAAAATTCAATTCAAAATCATATGGCATTTACATATAAAAAAGATAAGGGACGGATTTATTTATCCATCCCTTACTTTTTAAAAATTATAAAGGCTAAAAGCCTTGGCATTTTTTGTCTTAAAGACATAGTTAAGAACAGGCTCTTGCCAAACCCTATGAAGACCTCAATTCTTAATTTTCTTAACCAAATAAGAATTTCATCGGCAAGGACTTACTAAAAAGTAATTCCATATATAATATATACGAAATTACACAAAATGTAAACCTTTTTTTAAAAATAATGCGAAAAATTTTTAAAAAAATTCATTAAATACAATATGTAGTGTTTAAATATTTCCTAAAATACAATAATTTATTTTTTATCAGAAACGTTTTCCCATTCTGTATGCATTCTCATAAAAATTGACCTTTCAAAAAGGTGTTTTATAAAATTATCCATATTTTCAATTTTTATCAATTTATTAAATTCAAGCACACCTAATTCTAAAAAAAGTTTACATAAAAACTCATCTATAAAAGAAGAACTACAAGTTTTTACTGCTTCAAAATCCAAAATAATAGGAGCCTTTGTTCTTCGTAAAGTATTAATTACATCATTTTTCAATTCTTTACCTGCGAGACGTGTGCCTGTTCCCGAACAATTTTCATAAACATTGTAACGTAACCAATCGCGATTATTTTCATCCCACATATTATCTATTCTTATATCAAAACCATCAAATCCGTTTATTTTACACAACGCAGTCTGGATATCAATTTTTTTAGATATATCCAATTGGAAATCGACTATTGTTCCAGAATTTGTTTTTGCTGGTTTTTCGCCATTATCAAATTTTTGTAAACCTTTACTGTCACTAAGCATGATTGCAGATTCACCAGACGAAATAGTGAGTTTTCCGCCATTTTCTTTTACTATTTGGTATAATCCATATAACCCATTACCTTGTCCTTTGCCATCACCTATTCCTTCTTGTATCGCCATAGTTAATGCATCTATTTCTGTAGCGGGCTTATGTTTGCTTTCCAAGAGAGATTTATGTATCCCTATACCATAATCACATACGCAAAAAGCCAATCTATTTTTCTTGCGATGATATTGTGCCATTATATAACCCGTATCTTCACCACTATGAACAAGTACATTATCCATAACTTCATTAATACACCATATTAAACTTTTAATAACACCTTCTTCACAGACAGTGTCTTTACTCATATAATCAATAAATGTTTGAGTAATTTGTGCTATTTGACTCTCATATCCTTCTTTGGATGAAAAAGTTAAAATTTTATCGAACGGATTTTTGATTTTCTTTAATTCCTCAGGCAATAAAAATAGATGTTCTCCAAAACAACACTTTTTCAAATAACTATCTTTTGGAATTTTTAGATTAAAGTTAATATTGTAAAATTTCTTGTAATTTTGTATCAATGCAGAAATAGGCAAACAGGCATCTGGAAAAATACTTTCTTTTTCACAGTCACAATGTATATTAATGTTATGTATCTTTCTTTTTATAGCTTTATTTATACAACGTATAAATGAGGTTACACAAGATGGATGGTTCATCTTGTTTATTATTATATTATTATCTCTCAACTCAATATTTGTCATTTTCACACCCTATTTTATTATAGCATCGGGCATAATTTATTTCAATATATTTTAAAAACAATATTATTTTTTTAGTTAGAGCATATAAGGGGACGGGTTTGTATGTTGTGGGGGACGATGCCCCACATCGTCTCGAAAGATATATCAAACACAGGTGGCGGGTTTAAAAGAAAGCGGCGGATGTGGGCATCTGGCCCTACAATATTTAAAAAAGACGGTGCTATTCGGCGCCGTCTTTTAGTTCACACTGTGTACCATCGTGGATTATTTCATAATTGTCTTTATAAATTAAATCGCTTATAAATACAAATTCATACCCCTCGTCTTTGAGGCATTTGAGGATGTTAGGGAGTGCGGCGGGGGTGTGGTCGGCATCGTTATGGAATAGCACAATACTACCATTTTTAACTTTGCACGTTACCCGTTTGCAAATGCTGTCGGGCGTTGCGTTATCTTTCCAATCAAGGCTATCATCATTAGATACAAAAGTAAAGAGTTTTCTTTCTTATTTTAATATATTTAATTATATTATATTCTTATTAAAAAATCAATACAATACAACCCATTACAAGACAAAACGGAACAACACAAGGCAGTACAACAACAACCCACTACAATCCTTTACAGGACTAAACAGGACAACCCACTACACTACAGTGTAATACAATGGAAATCAATAAAAAACAATACAGGCAAACTGCAATCGTATGCGGTCGCATAAACAAAGGGACGAAAAAATCGCCCCTTTGTTTTATAAATCTTCGTTGTAGATTTTATTCCAAGTTTCTTGTTCGTAATCTTCATAAGGAAATTCCCATTTTTCTTTATTGCCTGTATTAACAAAATCGGAAATGTATCTAATTCTTTTTTGTGGCTCATCTTCTGCTTCTGCAAATAATTCTTT
>JAZOTR010000076.1:0-13524 GCA_045657745.1 Acutalibacteraceae bacterium | reverse complement strand
TGCCGTGTTTACGGTACTGCTTTTCCGAAAGCGGCTCAGTTTGAAGAACACCTTTTAATGCTTGAAGAAGCTAAAAAGCGCGACCATAATAAATTGGGTAGAGAATTAGAACTCTTTACAACTGTTGATGTTATCGGTCAGGGACTTCCCGTAATGCTTCCAAAGGGCGCTAAAATCATACAAATTTTGCAACGCTTTGTAGAGGATATTGAAGCACAACACGGTTGGCAGCTTACTAAAACTCCTTTAATGGCTAAGCGTGAGCTCTTTAAACTTTCAGGTCACTGGGACCATTATTTAGACGGTATGTTTGTTATGGGCGACCCCGAGGATTATACAAAAGAATGTTTTGCACTTCGTCCTATGACCTGTCCTTTCCAATATCAAGCATATCTTAATCGCGCTCGTTCATACAGAGATTTACCTTTAAGATACGACGAAACATCTACACTTTTCCGTAACGAAGAATCGGGCGAAATGCACGGTCTTATTCGTGTTCGTCAATTCACAATTTCCGAAGGTCACTTAATGTGTACTCCCGAACAGTTGGAGGACGAATTCAAGGGCTGTTTGGAACTTGCAATATTTATGCTTAAAACATTAGGCCTTTATGAAGATGTTTCTTACCGCTTCTCACAATGGGATCCGAGTGATACCGAAAAGTATATCGGTACACCTGAACAGTGGGATGAAGCACAGGGTATGATGGCAAGAATTCTTGATAATCTTGAGATTCCTTATAAGGTTGGCGTTGGCGAGGCTGCTTTCTACGGACCGAAGCTTGACATTCAAATTAAGAATGTTTATGGTAAGGAAGATACTCTTATCACAATTCAAATCGACCAAATGTTAGCCGAAAAATTTGGTATGGAATATGTTGACCGTGACGGACAGAAGAAAAATCCGTATATCATTCACCGTACATCACTTGGTTGCTACGAGCGTACATTAGCGCTTCTTATTGAAAAATATGCAGGTGCATTCCCAATGTGGTTAGCTCCCGTACAGGTTAAAATTTTACCGATTGCTGACAGACATCTTGACTACGCTTACGAAGTTAAGAAGCAGTTAGAAGCAAAGGGTATGCGCGTTGAACTTGATGACCGAAACGAAAAAATCGGTTACAAAATCAGAGAAGCAAGACTTCAAAAGGTACCATATATGCTTGTTATCGGTGATAGCGAAGTTGAAGCAGGCGCGGTTGCAGTACGCAAACGCGGTGAAGACGGCGACTTAGGCGCTATGAATACCGAAGACTTTATTGCAAGAGCAGTAGAAGAAATCGAAACAAGAGTTATAAACTAATTTTAAAAGCAAAAAAATCCGTACATTCCGTACGGATTTTTTGATTGTTCCATATACCAAATAAGTTGACAGCAAATCTTTTAGTTTGTCGCTCGTGCCGCGACAGGCACATCCTTTCTTGTGTAGGCGAAAAGAAAGGATGCAAAGATTCGCCTTAAGGGGAAAGCATTCCCCTCGTTGTCGGGAATAAGGCTTTAATAAAATTGTCTTTAAGAGCCGCTTCACTTGCTATTTAAAGACGGGTTCAAATTGAATCTAAAGCACCATCTCCGACAACTCACCTCTTCTGTTTGCCGCCTTTGGCGGTCAAGTATTTGATTTTTTAGTTGTAGAGGATGGCGATCATGACATCACGCAAAACCAATTATTTTTCATCCTTATTATAAGGAATATATCTCACTCTGCGTTTCTTAAGCTTTTCTAAATTAAGCTTAATACAAAGAATTATAAATACCACAACAACAATACCAATAGCGGCATAAAGTAATTTCATATAAATGCTTGTGAAGAAGTTTTTAACCTGTGTTGCGGCAATTAAAAGATTGCTTGAAGCAACATCATTACCTGCTACTAAATCTACGGTGCCTATAACCTTTTCGGCGTAGGTAATTTCAGCCTTGCCTAAAACATCACCTTTTTTAATTGGCGCTTTTGCAACCTCGGTATTAAATTTGTTTTTTACTACAAGGGTAGATTGGTCAGCATCATTTGGTAAAATTGTTACGAATGGTTTTTTAAAGTAAAGAGGAACGAAATCGGTATCAAGCGAATACTCTACGGGGATTTCGCAAACAGGCTCGTCCGATTTTGCAACCTCTTTAAAGGAAAAGTTGTTAAATGCCCAACGGTAAAGTTCCTTACTTTCTACAAATTCGTAGCGTTTGCTCGCACTGTTAGGGCAGTTCATAAGTATACACATATAATTGTAGCCGTTATAGGAAGCAACACTTACAAGGCATCGTCCCGCTTTATCGGTATAACCTGTTTTAACACCCTTAGCGTATTTATAGTAATAATTTGTAGAAGCGTCGAGTAAGAAGTTAGTAGTTGAAAGGGTGCGGGTGGTTCCCTTTGTGGTTATTACCTTGTGGCGTGAAACCGAGGTTACATTGTTAAAAAGCTCATACTGCATAGCATATTTAGCTAAAACATATATATCGCGTACGGTGGTGTAGGTTTCTTCCTCGTGAAGACCTACGGGGTTTGAATAATGGGTGCCGTCAAGTCCAAGCTCGGCTGCTTTTTGGTTCATCATATCTACAAAATTTTCAACCGTTCCGCCGTAGGTTATAGCGGCTTGATAGGTAATATCTCCCCAAGAGGATACAAGCACCATATAAAGCATATCTAATTGGGTAAATTCCTCACCCTCGTTTAAAAGCGAAATAGCAAGACCTGTACCTAAAACCATATCAAGCACCTCTTTTGAAAGGGTGACTTTGGCTTCGGGGTTCCATTTATCGCTTTCGAGCATTAAGAGTGCAGTCATAATTTTAGCAATAGATGCAGGATAAACCTTTTTATCGATATTGTTTTCATATAATGCTTCGCCGGTATCTAACGATACAAGCATACCTGCTTTTGCGGTAATTTCAAAGCTTGTAATTTCATAAGCCGATGCGCAAACTGGTGAAAAAACACACAAGAAAATTATTAAAAATGCAAAAAATATGGAAAAAGTCTTTTTTAGCATAGAAATCTCCCTAAAGATGTAGTATAATACATTTATTATATCACATTATAGATTTTTTTAAAGAGTTTTTTATAAAAAAGAGGTGAAAAGGTTTGGTATATGTAACGGGTGATATGCACGGCGAATTAGAACGACTTTATGATAAAAATTTCCGAAAGCTTAAAAGCGGGGATGTACTGATTGTTTGCGGTGATTTCGGCTACATATTTTCGGGCGATAAAACCGAGCGTGAGGTTATAGATTACCTTGCTACAAGAAGATTTGTCACTGCATTTGTTGACGGCACACACGATAATCTTGATAAAATAAACCGTTCGCGCGTAACCTATTGGCACGGTGGAATGGTACACAGAATAAAGGGAAATTTAATACATTTAATGCGCGGTCAAATTTTTGATATTGAGGGCAACCGTTTCTTTACCTTTGGCGGCGGAGAAAGTACAGATAAGGATATGCGCCGCGAGCAAGGCAATTGGTGGAGTGACGAGGAACCGACAGCGCTCGAAATGGCTGGGGGAGCTAAATGCTTAGATGAAGCGGATTGTAAGGTGGATTATATAATAACCCACGAACCACCCTCGCTTGTAAAAAGCGCAATGCTTTTAAGAAGAGGTAGTACAGACCGTGTAAATAAGCTTAACGGCTATCTTCAGGAAATAGGAAATTCCTGCAAATTTAAGCATTGGTATTTTGGCTCGCTTCACGAGGATAGACTTATAACCCCACACCACACCTGCGTTTTCAGAAAAATGCTTCCTATTAAAGCAGAGGACAAAAAGGGCACTTTTCCGAACAGACTTGACAAGTGTGGTATACTTAAATAGAATATTAATTTTCGGAGGAAAGATACTATGGATACCGAAAGACTTTGTATGAATTGTATGGGTGAGCTTTCAGAAGAAAAGGTATGCTCGGTTTGCGGATTTGATAATGCTGCAAGCAACCCGCAGGGCGCGTTGCCAATTAAAACTATGATAAGCAATCGTTATATCATAGGCGCCGCTAAGACGGTAACCGGCGAAAGCATAACCTATATAGGCTATGATACAATGGCAGAAGCTGCTGTAAGCATAAAGGAATATTTCCCAAGCGGAGTAGCGCTTAGAAATCCTGATAAGACGGTTTCTATAATTAAGGGTAATGAATACCCTTTTAACGAAGGTCTTTTAGAGTTTATTGAGATTAACAAAAAAATATCGGAGCAAAGCTTTACTGCTTTAATTCCTGTTTTGGATGTTTTTGAAGAAAACGGAACAGCTTTTGCTGTTAGCCAATATGTAACAGGTATTAAATTGCGTGACTTTTTGTCCCGCAATGGCGGCACCTTAAAATGGGAACAGGCGAGAGCTTTATTCCTACCGCTTATTGATACTATTAAGGGTATGAACGATTTAGGAATTATCCATAAGGGAATTTCGGTTGATACTGTAATAGTAGGCCGCGACGGTAAGCTTCGCATTTCGGATTATGCCGTTAATAAGCTTCGTACCGCTAACAGTGATTTTGATGTTGAATTGCTTGATGGTTTTGCCGCTATTGAGCAATACGGCGGCGAGTTTTCTGTTGTTGATACCTACACCGATGTTTACGGCTTTGCGGCTACCTTGTTTAACGTGCTTATAGGTACAACCGTTCCAAAAGCCACATTAAGACTTGAAAACGGTTCAATGTCTATTCCTGCAAAATTTGCAGAAGAATTACCAAGACATGTACTTGCGGCTCTTGCTAACAGCTTACAGGTTAAGCCCCTAGACCGTACAAAAGATATGGAAAGCTTTAAAAATGAATTGGTTTATGGTGAAATTACCGAAGCGCCTGTTAAAAAGGTAGTTAATGAAAAGGACGTAAAGCAAAAAGAAAAGACCGAGAAAAAGCAAAAAAATGCTTCTAACGCAAAATATATAGTTATTTCTGCGGCTTGTACGGCGTTGGTATTTATACTTATTGGCGCGATTTTGATTTTCACTATTTTTAGAGAGGATGTTTTCGGCACGGCATCGACTCCTACTAACAATAGTTCATCTGATGATGCTCCTGTGGTAGATTCTATAGGTACGGTTGATAGTGACGCTACAGAAACAGCAAAACTTTATTCTGTTCCGGATTTGTGCGGCAAAACATATTCTGAAATTTTAGAAAACGAGGAAGAATATGAAAAATTCCAAATCTCTATAGTAGATAAGGAATTTTCGGATAAATATCCCGTAGGCGTTATTTGCGCGCAGTCGGTTAAGCCTAAGAGTCAGGTTGAAAAGGATACTGCTATTCAAGTGACTATAAGCTTAGGACCTAAGGAAATTGAAATAGCAAGTGTTAAGAATCTTGACGAGCAGGCAGCAAAGCTTGAACTATTAAAGCAAGGCTTCCTTTATAATAATATAGAGGTTATGGAAAAATATGATGAGGATGCTACACCGGGTGTTGTTTTGGACCAAGAGCCTAAAGCTAAATCAAAGGTTAGCACCGATATAAAGGTTAAAATTTATATAAACTCTTACGAGGGCGAAGAAGAAACCGATAGTGACAATTCAGATTCAAATGGTTGGTTTTAAAATTAATGCTTGATTTTTCGGATTGTTCGTGTTATAATCCGTTTATAGACGTTAAGAAAGGTGAGTGGCGAAAAGCCGCTCACTTTTGTTTTGCAAATTAAATATAGGAGTGATAAAATGGCAAACGCTGCCGAAAGAGTGTATTCTCTTATAAAAGAAACGGTAGAAAATCAAGGCGTAGAGCTTTGGGATGTACGCTTTGTTAAAGAAGGCGCATCGTGGTATTTGCGCGTTTTTATTGATAAGGAAGACGGCATTACTATTGATGACTGCACAAACGTTTCTCACGCGATAGACCCTGTTATCGACGAGGCAGACCCTATTGATAAATCGTATTATTTAGAGGTTTGTTCTTGTGGTATCGAGCGCGAGCTTTCACGCGAAGCGCATTTCCAAAAGGTTTTGGGACAGGAAGTAAAAATTAAGCTTTATAAAGCGGTGGACGGCGTTAAGGAATTTAAAGGTATTCTTAAGTCGTGCGAAAACGGTGTTACATTGGAAATAGAAGGCAATGAATTTACCTTTGCCTTAAAAGATATATCAAAAGCAAATCTTTGTGACTAAAGCACAACTGATAAGTCCAAACTCGCCTAAAATGGCACAATTTTGGCACTTTTCGGTTTTTGTTCATTGCAAGGCGACGGCCTTGCCGCTTCGCTCAAACCAAAAATCACTCAAAATTCTACCCATTTTAGGTCTTTGAATTTATTATGAGGAAAATTTTTGGTGTGCGAGGCACAAAACGCAGTCAATCCTAGTGGATTGACGAGTATTTTAACATGGCACAACGATAATTTAACCATAATAAATCGAAGTTTGAACTTATCAGTTGTGCTTTTAATTAGGAGGAGTTTAGAAAAATGGCAAGAGCAAAAAAGGTTAAAAACGAGGTTAATAATGCTGAATTTTTTGAAGCATTAAGACTTATGGAAGAAGAAAGAGGAATTCCAAAGGAATTTATAGCGCAAAAAATTGCAGATGCAATTACAGTTGCTGCCCGTAAGGACTACGGCGGAAACGAAATCGTTTCTTGCGTAATTGACTGTGAAAAGGAAATTTTCTCTGTTACTGCACGTAAAAATGTTGTTGACGAAGTTGTAGACCCATACACTGAAATTTCTAAAGAAGATGCAGCTAAAATTGACCCGAACTCTGTATTGCAAGGCTTTGTTGATATTAAGCTTGATACAAGAAAATTTGGTCGTGTTGTAGCTCAAAACTCAAAGAACAATTTCCGTCAAGGTGTTCGCGAGGCTGAAAGAGGACAGACCTTATTAGAATTCCAAAGCAAAACACGCGAGCTTGTAACAGCAGTTGTTCAGAAGATTGACCCCAAAACAGGTAATGCAATTCTTACAATCGGCAATAGCGAAGCAACACTTCCTAAACTTGAACAGGTACCGGATGAAGTTCTCTCAGAAGGAGACCATATTAAAGTTTATGTTGTTGACGTTAAGGAAACCGAAAGAGGCGCCAGAATTATGCTTTCCCGTACACATCCGGGTCTTGTAAAACGCCTTTTCGAAACCGAAGTACCCGAAATTTTTGACGGTACAATTGAAATTAAGGCAGTTTCCCGTCAAGCAGGCTCAAGAACTAAGATTGCAGTTTGGTCTGCTAACCCTGAAATTGATGCAGTAGGCTCTTGTATAGGACCTAAGGGCGCTCGTGTAAACAAGATTGTTGAAGAGCTTGCAGGCGAAAAGATTGATATTGTTAAATACAGCGAAGACCCAACCTTATTTGTTGCAGAAGCTTTATCACCTGCTAAGGTTGTAAAGGTTGAGGTTGAATCCGAAGAACCTAAGGTTTGCAAGGCAAGTGTTCCCGAAGCACAGCTTTCTCTTGCTATTGGCAACAAGGGTCAAAACGTACGTCTTGCGGCTAAGCTTACAGGTTGGAAGATTGATATACACCCCGAAAGCGGATTTTTCGGCGAATAATTAACCATTAGAAAAGGAACTTTATTATGAGCGTAAAAAAAATACCTATGCGTATGTGTACGGGTTGTCGTGAAATGAAACCTAAAAAAGAACTTATACGCGTAGTAAAAACACCTGAGGGTGAAATTAAACTTGATGCGGTAGGTAAGCTTAACGGCAGAGGCGCGTATATTTGTAAGTGTAAGGAATGCTTGCAAAAGGCACAAAAATTAAATGCTTTGTCGCGTGCTTTCGAATGTCAAGTATCTAGCGAAGTATATGAGTCACTTGAAAGGTCGATTGAAAATATTGAACAATAAGGTTTTAGCGCTTTTGGGCTTTGCTTCAAAGGCCGGAAAGCTTAGTTTTGGTATGAATGAAGCAAAAGTTGCTTTAGAAAAAGGAAAATCCAAGCTAATTGTAGTTGCTTGTGATGTGTCCGAAAAAAGCCAAAAGGAAATAAAATTTTTCAGCTCAAATAAAGATATTAAAGTTATAACACTTGAAAGTATAACCATTGAAACCGTGTCGGAAGCTGTCGGCAGAAAATGCGGTATTATTTCAGTAAATGACAGCGGTTTTGCCGATGCAATCAGTTTAGGAGGATATGCTAATGACCAATAAATATAAAATAAGCGACCTTGCAAAAGATTTTAATATAAGTTCTAAGGATGCAATTGCTATTATTACCGAAATAACAGGTAGTGAGAAAAAGGCAAGCGCAACTATTAACGAGCAGGAAATAGGTCAATTCTTTAATAAAGTTACCAAGGATAATGCCGTTAAGGATTTTAAGGCATATTTTGCAACAGGTGACGAAGCGCGTGAAAAGGCAAAGAAAGCGCGTGAAGAAGAAAAGAATAAAAAGCTTTTAGAGCAAATGGCTATTCTTGAGCAATTAAAGGCTGCTGCAGCTGCCCAAAACGGCGAAAAGCAACCCGAAAATAAAGAAGAGCCCAAAAAGGAAGCTCCTAAAAAGGCTGAACCCAAGAAGGAAACAGTTAAAAAGGAAGAACCTAAGGAAGCTCCGAAAAAGCCTGAAGTTAAGAAAGAAGAACCTAAAAAAGCTGAGCCTAAGAAAGAGGCTAAAAAGGAAGAAAAGAAGGCAGCACCTGAAGTTAAAAAGGAACACAAGCCTTCCGACCCACAACCCTTCGTTTCTAAGAAGAAGGATAAGGTGGCAGGCGAAGCGCCAAAGCGCGGACCTGCCGAAATCCGTCATATTGATACCCGTACTTCAAATGTAAATATTGATAAGTACAACGAAAAGTACGAAACAATTGCTCCTGCAAACTCTATGAAGGACAATTATTCCAGAAAGCAGAAAATTAAGCAGAAGTCTCAGGATTATCGTCGCCCGCAAGGCGCAAAACGTGAGACAGAGGCAGATAAGATGCGTCGTTTACAGCTCGAGCGCATTAAGAAAACACCTATTACTGTTACCGTTGGTGACGAAATTACAGTAGGTGAGCTTGCAGCTGCTATGAAGAAGACTGCTGCAGAGGTTATTAAAGAACTTCTAAAACTTGGTATGATGTCTACTGTTAATCAAGTAATTGATTATGATACCGCAGAAATCGTTGTAACCGAAATGGGCGCAAAAATTCAAAAAGCAGTTGTTGTTACAATTGAAGAACAAATTATGGATGATACAGAGGATAATGCAGAAAACCTAAAGCCAAGAAGTCCTGTTGTAGTTGTAATGGGTCACGTTGACCACGGTAAAACATCACTTCTTGACGCTATTCGTAACACTGCAGTTACCGACACTGAGGCAGGCGGTATTACACAGCACATTGGTGCTTACAGAGTAAACTGCAATGGTAATGATATTACCTTCCTTGATACCCCCGGTCACGAAGCGTTTACCTCAATGCGTCAACGCGGTGCTATGGCTACCGATATTGCAGTGCTTGTTGTTGCTGCGGATGACGGTATTATGCCACAAACTATTGAAGCTATTAACCACGCAAAAGCCGCTAAGGTTCAGGTTATAGTTGCAATTAACAAAATGGATAAGCCTGAAGCTAATCCTGATAGAATTTTACAACAGTTAACCGAGCATGAATTAGTTCCTGAAGAATGGGGCGGCGATATTATTTGCGTTCCTGTATCTGCTAAAACCCATATGGGTATTGATAATCTTTTGGAAAATATCTTGCTTGTTGCTGAAATGCAAGAATTAAAGGCTAACCCCGATAGACGCGCTAAAGGTATTGTTATTGAAGCTCGTCTTGATAAGGGTAGAGGTCCTGTTGCTTCGTTACTTGTACAAAACGGTACACTTAACGCAGGCGATATTATAGTTGCAGGTACTTCGGTTGGTCGTGTTCGTGTTATGACTAACGAAAACGGTATTCAATTAAAGCAAGCAGGTCCTTCTGTTCCTGTTGAAATTACAGGTCTTGCAGAAACACCAAATGCCGGCGATATTTTCGATGCTGTTTCGGATGAAAGACTTGCTCGTCAGCTTGTTGAACAAAGAAAACAAAAAGCTAAAGACGAGCTCAACAACGCTAAACAAAAGGTTACTCTTGATAACCTCTTTGAAAACCTTTCCGAAGGCGACCTTAAAGAGCTTAACATTATCGTTAAGGCTGACGTACAAGGCTCTGTTGAAGCAGTTAAGCAAAGCTTGGTTAAACTTTCTAACGAAGAAGTACGCGTAAGTGTAATCCACGGCGGCGTTGGCGCTGTTAACGAGTCTGACGTTACTTTGGCTCAGGCTTCGGGCGCTATCATAGTAGGCTTTAATGTTCGTCCTGACTCTGTTGCAAAAGCACTTGCAGAGCGTGAGGGTGTAGATATGCGTATGTACCGCATTATTTACGACTGTATTGAAGAAATCGAAGCTGCTATGAAGGGTATGCTTGCACCTAAGTACCGCGAAGTTCAACTTGGTACTGCCGAAGTTAGAAGCGTTTATAAGATTTCTAATGTTGGTACTGTTGCAGGTTGCTACATCACAAATGGTAAGGTTACACGCGCAAGTGAAATCCGCTTGGTTCGTGAGGGTATTGTTATCTGCGAAGATAAGATTGATTCACTCCGTCGCTTTAAGGATGACGTTAAGGAAGTAGCACAGGGCTATGAATGTGGTATAGGACTTGAAAAATTTGCCGATATTAAAGAAGGCGACATTTTTGAAGCCTTTATTATGGAGGAGTATAGAGATTAATGGCGGGATTTAGAATAAACCGTATAACCAGCGATATTAAAATCACTCTATCGGAATTATTACGCGAAATTAAGGACCCGAGAGTTAGTAAGCTTTTAAGTATAGTAAAGGTTGATGTCTCGGGCGACCTTTCTTACGCCACTGTTTATGTAAGCGCAATTGAGGGGTACGAGCAAACCGTAAGTTCGGTTAAAGCCCTTAAGGGTGCGGCAGGCTACTTGCGACGTGAGCTTGGCTCGAAGCTTATGCTTCGCAAGGTTCCCGAGCTTCGATTTGTAGCAGATGATTCTATTGAACAGAGTGCGAATATATCAAAAATTATTGAATCTTTTAAAGAGGATTAATATGAGGAATACAAACAAGGATACAACAGTAATGCTTAATTTAAAGCAAACTGCCAAGTATTTGAAAAAGCACGATAATTATATTATCTTAACACACGCTTCGCCCGATGGTGATACATTGGGCTCGGCGTATGCTCTTTATTACGGTCTTAACGAAATCGGTAAAAACGCGTGCGTAATCTGTCCTGATGTTATACCTTCAAAATATGATTACTTTGCCCGTAAAACCGACCATGTTGCCCGTGAAAATGCAACAATTATTGCAGTGGATGTTGCTGACAAACGCTTGCTTGGTGCTTTAGAGGAAGAATTTGGTGATAAAATCGATCTAAATATCGATCATCATATTTCAAATAAAAAGTTTGCAAAAAATCTTTATTTAGATGCTGATGCGGCTGCAACGGCAGAATGTATTTTTGAGTTGCTTTTACAAATGAGGGTTAATATTAACGACATAACGGCGAAAGCAATTTATACAGGCATTGCTACCGATACAGGCTGTTTTAAGTATTCGAGTGTAACCGCTAAAACACATACAATTATTTCAATGCTTTATGAATATGACTTAAATGCTCCTGAAATTAACAGACTTATGTTTGATACAAAGTCTAAAAAGCTTTTAGAGCTTGAAAAAATGGTTTTGGATTCGGCAGAATATCATTTTAACGATAAGTGTATAGTTTTATCCGTTACTGCCGAAATGCAAGAAAAAACAGGTTGTAGCGGACCTGATTTAGAGGGAATAGCGGTAATTTCTCGTAGCGTTGAGGGTATAAAAGCGGGCGTTACAATTAAGCAGACGGGGGATGATACTTTTAAGGTGTCACTCCGTACTTATAATCCGCTTGACGCTTCCGAAATTTGCAAAAAGCTTGGCGGTGGCGGTCATAAGGGCGCTGCAGGTGCAAGTGTTAAGGGTACATTGGAAGAAGTAAAGCAAACGGTACTTAAAGCGGTAGGCGAAAATATGGAGGAAGCGTATGCAGGGGCTTCTGTTACTGAATAAACCTAAAGGAATTACCTCTTTTTCCGCGGTGTCGGCGGTTAAGCGCAATGCACAGCAAAAAAGAGTAGGCCATACCGGTACGCTTGACCCTATGGCTACGGGTGTGTTGCCTGTGCTTTTGGGTAGAGCAACTGCGCTTTCAAGCCTTATGCTTGATGCTGATAAACGCTATATTGCAGAAATTAAACTTGGCGTTACTACCGATACCGAGGATATTACAGGTAATGTCACAAGCGAAAAGACGGTTGACATAACAACCGAAGAATTAAACCGAGCAATAGCGCATTTCACAGGAAAAATCAAACAAAGACCGCCTATGTACAGCGCGTTAAAAAAAGATGGTGTGCGCCTTTATGATTTGGCGCGTAAGGGAAAAACGGTTGATATACCCGAAAGGGAAATTGAAATTTTTTCTATAAAAATGCTGTCTGATTTAAATTCGGATAACCGCTTTAGCATTGAAGCGCATGTTTCAAAGGGTACTTATATTCGTTCACTTGCGCGTGATATAGGTGAGTATTTGGGTTGCGGAGCTACACTTTCAAAGCTCGAACGCACCTATGCGGCAGGGTTTGATATTAATGCTTGTACTGATTTAGACGATTTAACCCCTGAAAATATAGAAAGTTATATTTTAAATGAAGAAACTGCGGTTAAGCATTTGAGAGAGGTTTACATAACACCTAATCAAGCGGTGCGCTTTTGCAATGGCGGTCAGTTGGATTTTGACCGGTTGCATATTGAAAATATAACTGAAAACGAGCTTTTCAGGGTTAAATGTCAAGAAAAATTTTTAGGAATAGGATTTGCAGATATACCGAATAACCGTTTGGGTATAAAATGTATAATAAATTTTTGGGGAGCGGAGCAAGAATGAAAACTGCAATAGCGTTTGGCACATTTGATGGTGTTCATATTGCACATCGCAAGGTTTTAGATTTACCAAAGACCCACAAAAGAATAGCGGTCACCTTTTTGCAACCGCCTAAAATGTATACCCTTAATTCAGTAGAGCTTTTAATGACCTTTGAACAGAAAACCCAAGCCCTTAAAGAGCTTGGCTTTGATGAGATTTACCCGCTTGATTTTGAAAAGGTTAAAAATGCCGCGCCAATAGATTTTTTGCAGGATATATTTGAAAAATATAACCCAACGCTGATTTCGTGCGGATTTGATTACCGCTTTGGCAAGGATGCTAAGGGCGATGTTTCGCTCCTTTCTGAGTTTTGTGAAAAAAACGGAATAACGCTTAAGGTATGCGATGCAATAGAGTACGAGGGAAATAAGGTTTCCTCTACAATGATTCGTAACCTTTTAAAGCAGGGCGAAATAGAAAAAGCTAACGCGCTTTTATGTAGTCCGTTTTCCTTTTCGGCAACAGTCCTTAAAGGCGATAAAAGGGGAAGAACTATCGGTTTTCCTACAATAAATCAAAAATACCCACAAGAGCTTGTGAAAATTAAGTTTGGCGTTTATAAAACCAAGGTTTTGGTTGACGGCAAGGAATATGATGGTGTTACCGAT
>JAZOTR010000075.1:0-28561 GCA_045657745.1 Acutalibacteraceae bacterium | reverse complement strand
TATATTATACAGTATAGAATTTACTTTGTCAAATTGCTTATTGGCCTCTTATTTGCGATTACACGCGATTAGAAGCGATTACAAGCGGAAAAGTGGTCGTTTTAATATCGGTTTTGGTCTTTTTATATACATTTTGATACCGTTTTTGGTCTTTGTAAACATTTTGTGAATATTTGAATTTTGCGATGTAATGCAAAATGGAATCACACAAGGAAAACGGTGCAAACAACACTATGAGCACGGAAACCGCAAGCAAAGTTGAACTTAGTGATAAAAACTAATAAATCCCAAAATCTCAAAGCCGCAGGCGGAAATTCGCCTGCGGCTTTGCTATCCTTATTATCTTTCGAAGCTTTCATGCACATCTAAACATTTTAATCGACGCAATCATTTAATCAAAATAATAAAACAAGCGAAACCACAATATTGGCTAACGACCACGCCAACGCTACAGTTTGTTTTATTTTAGTTTTTCGACGAATTTTTTTGATTTCTTTAAGGTTGTCCAAATAATATTTTTGAAGCTCTATGTATTTTTTTACAGCCTTAAAATATGTTTCGTACACATTGACCTTATAGTTGGATCCAACGCCTTCGCTAAACTGTGCATCTAAAAATAATTGTCTTGCTTCAAAATAACATTTTGCATATGAAGCCATAAATCCATCTTCAACTTTATAATATGGATATTTGTGTGATTTAGAAATAAAATTCGAAAAACCTTTGTCTAATTCATCACATAAAATTTTCATGGCATCCAAGTTTAGTCGTCTAAAATGCCCGTATGCCTTTTGCAATTCATAGTTGCTAAGATCTATTTTAGTGTTGTGCTCTGACAAGTGACCAACCATAGCACGAATCTCATTGGTCAAAACATAAGGGAGAGTTTCGATTTCCTCAAAAACACAATCTAACAAAACTCGCGTGTAAGCACGATAATAGCCATATAATTCATCTGCACTTTTAGGACAAGCATTAATTATATTTGGATCATACTTTTCTATTAACTCTTGATACTTTCCAATATCTGTATTCCCCATCGCTTATTTTCCTCTAACTTTTCGAATGACACCATAGATACTACCACGAACTTTCGCAATAAATCCATCGCGCTCTTTCTTTGGTTTGTTAAAAGCCGAAGTGTATACAGGTTCTGCCTTGCTATGCTCATTGTATGGTGAGTCTACCAAAGACAGACGAAATTCATTCATAATTAATATTCCTCCAAATATTCTTAAATTAGTTAAATAACAAAACTGTGAGATTGTCAATGACTATCAATCCACAGTATAATAGATATTATAGTTAAAACTCCGGGTACAACATAATTTAACAACGCATCAACTATTTGAGAACGAATAGATAGTTTACCACCTAAGTTTAAAGCACGTTGATACGGTCCATCTTTTGCTTCAACTTCTTGTAATGTTTTCTTACAGTCTTGTAATACTTCATCAAGATAACTTATAGTTACAATCTTTTTAAAATTGTATTTTATCCCATTCCTATCTTTATCAAAAAAAGATTCAAAACTGGTGTTAATAATACTATAACCATCTTTAAAAGTTTTTATTCTACCTTTTAAATAGCGAGCACAACTAATGTTTTCTATTTTTATATGCTGGCAATCCAAACGATTTAATGCTTTTCTGTAGTTAGACAATAACTCAGTGTACTTTTCAATAAGACCAAGTTTTAAGACACATTCAATACAATACAAAATTTTTTGTGTTTGTTGAAGTATTACTTTTCTTTGCTCGATATCGGCAATGATTGGATCTCTACTTTTGAAAAGTTGATTGGCAAAATCATTAATCATTACCAATATTTTTTCAGGTAAATCATGATGCCTTACTTCATATTCATCTATAAGGTTAGCGATTTCATTAATATATTTCTTGTACGATTCGGTTATATATGTCACAACTTCATCATCAGCTAATTGTGCATCGTACAGTTGTTGATCAATTTCGAATAGAGCAGTTAGCTTATTTTTAAAGTAATCTACATTATTAATTATATGAGAATTGGGCTGTTTGTTGACTAAATCTTGCACCAACACTACTAAATCCTTTTGAGTCATAGTCATTAATACTCCATAATTACTACTGCATAGTATAAATTTACGTTTTGAGAACTGTAAGAACGAAACCAATAGAATTTTGCAATAACGCTTAAAACATTCATGAACACGCATCCAAGCGTTTCGCTATTGATTACAACCATTACTGTGGTAGTATATCACATTTTTTTACAAATTTCAATAGGTTAACCACATTTTTTGAAAAACATATGTAGCAATACAAGTTTAGGGTGATTGTTTGAAATAAAAAATGAGTTTAAACTTGTGAATGTACTATCAATTTAATTGTTAAATAGAGAACCTGTCAAGTTCTTAAACAAATCAAAACCACCCAAGCATCTTGCCTATTTATGTAATTTCAAATACTGCAAATCGCTAATCATTGATTCGTATTTCAGTCTTAATGTATCAAAGCTTCTATAACAATATATTAATGCACTCACAAAACCAACTATTAATAATAGAAACATCGCAATACTTAACCAACTTAAAAAATCAATTCCGATTACATCTAAATTCAAAAAAGAAGTTGATAAAACGCCAGCTAAAGCTGTAAACAATGTAAAAATAATTTTGTTTTTCTTCTTATCTTCTTTATTCTGTTTATCAATGTATCCTTGATATTGGTTTATTAATATGTCTATTTTATCAACAGAGTTAATAGAAAATTCCGTTTTCAGTATATTGTCTAGTATATCAATCTTTTTATTGTATTCTTTTACATGTTGATAAGCATTAATTCTACGGTCTCTATTATCTAAAATCAAAAGTGTTAATACTGCAAGAACACAAAGAATTGAACCTAGCGGAAACCACACAGGATTAGGCAAGACAGTCATAAGCACTATCATTCCAAAAAACATTAGCACCATTGAAATAAGTAATGATATAACGATGATTTTCTTGCATTTTGAAAATCGATTTATCCCTAATCGTATGCCTGCTTCTTTGTTCTTCCATTCATAAAATTTCATAATATAATATTCCATTTTTATTCTCCTTTCAAAATAAAATGGCAGAGGAAGGAAGTTCCTCTGCCAACGCTTACTAATTATCTAACCTTATAGTATGTTGTCTTATGACACTTAGGACAAGGTGGAAGTGTATCTGTATTATCATCAAGAACAACTTCGGTTCCGCAATACAAACACTTATAAGTGCCTTTGCCCGGCTTTTCACCAGTAGTATACATTGTCAGTCCTCCTTTCAAGATCAATTTGTGCTTTAACAGGTTCAGTTTGGTGTAGACCTACGATGGCCTCCAACTTTTGTCCCATCAGACCTTTTGTACGGCTTTACGGGGACAATTTTCTTTTGAGGCTTACCTCTGACGCTTGACTTTGTTTTTGCCATAGCTAAAAATTTCCTTCCCTGACGGCGCACTTTTAATCTTGAAGTCATTGACAAATCAGATTTTTCGTGTTAACATACTTTATACAGCTTGGGTATGTTACGGGTTCAACCGTCAATATTCCCTATTTGTAAGAGAGCGTCTTTGTGAGAGATGCTCTCTTATTTTATATAACGCCTAAGCGATATATTTAAGAGCAATTTCCGCAGACTGCAA
This sequence comes from Acutalibacteraceae bacterium, assembly GCA_045657745.1. Taxonomy (GTDB): domain Bacteria; phylum Bacillota; class Clostridia; order Oscillospirales; family Acutalibacteraceae; genus UBA737. The sequence continues at coordinate 24,911 of JAZOTR010000075.1, read as the reverse complement.
TGAAGTTTTGCACGCTAATGCTACTTGCTCCGCAGTCATACCAGTTATCAAGTTCTTACTCATCAAGAATTCTGATGCAAAAACATTTGCCTGCCACTCAGGGTCTCTAAATGTAGGAACCGTAGCGTTTTTAGGACATCTGGAAAACGCCGCTACATCATCGTGAATAAAATAGTGACCTAGTTCGTGAGCTACTGTAAATCGATGCTCGGGTCATCAGAACAAGCAGCAATATATACATCCTGACGTATGCTCAAAGTGTTTGTTTGTGGACAGTAGTTGGCATACTCATTGTTCATTTCTCCCTCATATGTGGTATCCAATTGAAACGAAGGGTCAAGCGTTGGTATTACGTGCTCTACAATTTTCATTATGGGTACATACAAACATTCACCTATATTTAGTTGATGTCGCACATAGTTTGCAAACTGCTCAATGGTTCGCCTACTAAGCGGCGGTGCCATTAGGGGTGAATTCATTTATTAGAGACCTCCAATATCTTTTTGATTTCCTCAATTTGTGCATTGTTGAGATTATTAAATTTTCTTGCAAAAGAAATGCATAAATCTCGTTGTGTAGCGGTGGCATTTTTTGTACACAAGTTAACTTCATCAAGGGTTTCAAAAAAGGCTGAGTTAAGTTCTAATAGTTGTGCTTCAGTTAATTTATAACTTTCAGCAATATTATTTATGAGTTTTTTTGTTGCAGACCGTTTACCATTTTCGATTGACGATAAGTATGCAGGGGCAACATTTAGCTTGTCAGCCATATCTTTTAATAATTCACCTTGTTGTATACGGAATGTGCGTAAAAACTTGCCTAAGCTTGTCAACATAGCAATCTTCCTTTCTGTTTGATAATAAGATAACATATTACTTACAGTTTGTCAACAGTTTTTTTAATAAACATTAACTTTTTTGTTGATATTGTGATTTAAGTTGGCAATCATCACGCACAATTATATCAGATATAAAAAGTGTCGCAATAAAGCGACACTTTTTTAGAATATTACCTTTCGTTTGTTAAATCTCCATTACCACTTACAGGGATTGCTTCTCCAAGATATGTCGGTTCGGGTTTGAAGATACACATTGCAAAATCCTTGCATCTTGCCAACACTTCTCTGAAATCTCTCATAGACTGACCGGCGTATGTATTGAGGTCAGAAGATACGCCGTAGGCATCCACACCAAACTGTTCAGCAATATATAGCGCACGGTATAAATGATACTCCTGCGTTACAATAATTACCTTATCTGCCTCGAAGATTTCCTTAGCGCGATATACCGTTTCGTAGGTGGAGAACCCTGCATGATCCATAAACACATCCTCGGATGGCACTCCGTTGTCAATAGCATATTGTTTCATAGCACCGACTTCATCGTAATCTTCTCGTCCGTGATCACCACTCATAAGAAGTTTTGGAGCTGCACCTGCCTCATAGAGTTCAAGTCCTCGCATCAAACGGTCACGGAGCATATGGCTGAGACTGCCGTCATCTTTCACCTGACAGCCAAGAACGATAATGCAATCCACATCTTCAAGTTCTGACGATTGTTCTACCGTGATTATTTTATCTTTGCCAACGGATTTTACATGTCCGTTAACAATAAGGAGAGTTGCTACTCCAACTATAGCAAGGCAAAGGAAAATAATAATTAGTTTTTTCATTATCTTTTTCTTTGCTTTCATCCTTGTTTCTCCGGCTCTGTTTTGGTTTTTCTGCCTCTGCTAAAAACACAGAGGCAGACTGTTATTACAGATGCAATTAGGGCAACCGAAGGAACAATATATTTTTTCATTTTACAGTCCTTCTTTCATTACAGATTTTCGTTCTTTAGAGCATCGATAGGATTATCTTTTTTAACCTTACTCATAGAATACATCATTGTTACAAACACAACAAGGAATACGCTGAGTACTGCAATACCGATTGCAACCCAAGGGAGCGTAAAGTCTTTTTGATATCCCTCAGAAACTGCAAGGTGGATAAGATAACTTATGCCGACAGATACAGGAAGTCCGAACAGCAACGACCTTGTTCCATACAAAATACATTCAAAGTTCATCATTCTATTAAATCCTTTTGCTGTCATACCTACCGATTTAAGCATCGCAAACTCTCTACGGCGAAGTGCAATATTTGTTGATATGGTATTGAAGACATTTGCGGCAGCGATTAAGGAAATAAGAATTATAAACCCATAAGCGAATACCTGTATGATTATTACGATATTACGATTTTCTTCCTCTTGAGCTGCAATGTCCTGTGTGCGTAATCTTTCGAGACTAAGGTCGCTTAATGTTTCATCGATAGCATTCATAGTTTCAACATGCGTATCGGTAGTAATATAGTAACTGTACCCATTGTTAAGAAAAGTTTCAACGGACAGCACATCATCGCGCAAACTCATAGGGTATATCATTGTGAGTCTTGAGTTTACATCAAGGAAAAACGGCGCATCATATATGATTTTTCCAAGTTTGACAGTTTTTTCTTCAAGTGCTTCTTCTCTTGTCAATGTCATTATTTCGTTGGGATTTTCTTGGCTTTTATAAACATATACGGTATTTCCGTTCTCGTCTATTTTGTCGCCCTCAAAATAATAACCATCAAAAACTTTTTCTACAACAAAACTTATTGCAGTGTTTTCGGAATTTAACACATTGTAAGAAGTATATTTTCCAAGTACACTATCAAAAATCGCTCTGCCATCTACTGCAATTGCTTTAGGTTCGTTCGTATTAAAGTATTCATCTTCATTAAGCTTATATTTTTTTAACAACTCTCTGTATGCATTATCATCAACGAACTTAAAATTAGTATAAACACCAACATTTTCGATTTCATCAATCGAAAGTTCTTCTGATGTAGCATAATATTCCAAATAATCTTTTGATACTTCATTAGGCGAAACCGAAATGTAATATGATGAGCCTTGAGTATATGCAACCTGATTAACACCTTTATCACTTTTAAGTTCATTCAAGAGATCGTCAACTGTTGCCTTTCCAAACTCATTCTCATAACCATATATTAAAATATCATACTCCACATTACCAAAGCTGTCAGTAACCGATTCGGTCAAAGCACCTGTGAATGCCGAAGCGGAAACAAATAAAACAACACTCATAAAAAGGCTGAGTACAGTGGCTCTGTATTTCTTTCTGCTATGCTTATAATACTTATTGGCAAGCATACCGGGAAGTCCGAATACTTTATAAACGAGTTTGGAAGTGCGAACCTTTTTAATTTTAGTATTGATATCTTTACTTTGACGGATTGCTTCAATGGCAGAGACCTTTGTAGCTCTCTTTGAAGGTACAATTGCTGAAATCAACACCGTTAAAAGGGCAATTACAACAGCAATTACGAGAGAAAGCGTCGATACGCTCAGTTTTAACGGAATCGGGTACCCAACTAATGCCTGGAACTTATTGCCCACAAAAATCAACGTAACGCCAATGCCACCAACACCGGCTAATATACCTAATGGAATACCAACTACACTAACCATCAAGGCTTCAGTGATAACCATTCTTCTGAGTTGTTTTTTCGTTGCACCAACAGAGGAAAGAAGACCAAATTGCTTGGTGCGCTCTGCAACAGAGATAGAAAAAGCGTTATAAATCAGTGCGATTGAACCAAACATGATCAATACAATGACAATAACAGCAAGGCTTATAATCATAGAATTAAAGCCTTCGTAACGGGACACACCTGAATATCTCAAAACTGAGCTATTAGTTCTTCCCGGAAGCTGATTATCTTCAATAAATGAATAAACCTCTTTGATCTTATTCATTTTGAACCAAACATTGTAGCTATACTGCTCTCCGGCATCCTTATCGGCTATCGTAATAGCTGTGTATCCAGGGGCAGTGTAGTTTTCAAAAGAGAGACGCTCATAAAAACCGACTATGGTATAACTACGAGTATCTTCTACAACAAGCTCTTCACCACTGGGTACGGTTTCATTGTTTTCATCGTAAACATAGAACGGGTTATTTTGTCCCATGGAATAACCGTCAAGCATTCTTTTCCCGAGAGCGAGTTCGATGGTATCTCCAATTTTAAGTTCAACACCACCGTTTACATATAAGTGCTCAGGGATAAGAATTTCGGTTGCAGACGTCGGATATTTGCCCGAAGTGATGTGTACCGGCATCATCTCATTAAAACCATCTGACGCACCTAATACGAACAGATAAGGTTTGTTTTCATTTGTGCAACCATCAACTTTAGCATATCCTAACTGCTGAGCATACACATAATCTTCAATCTTACTCTCATTTTTAATCAATTCATATGTCTTAAGGTCAATATCCTCAGCCGATCCGTGCCAATCTCCATCGACATAAACAGCATTTTCGTATGCGTAATTATAAATACTGCTTGCAAAAGTCGTTACCGCGCAGATCATTGCCGCAGATAGAATAATACCAATGATAGTTACTATAGTTCTCGTCTTATTCTTTTTAAGCGACTGCAGGGTTACTTTATTAAATACATTCATCTGCGGATCACCTCATCTCGGGTGATTTTACCGTCTTCGATAGCGATAATACGGTCTGCCTGCAGAGCAATATTTTCATCGTGTGTAATGATAATAAGGGTTTGACCGTATTTCTCATTTGACATTTTTAAGAGTTCTACGATTTCCTGACTGTTTTTGGAGTCAAGGTTTCCAGTTGGCTCATCGGCAAGAACCACAGCAGGCGCGTTCATAAGCGCACGACCTATTGATACTCTTTGTTGCTGACCGCCTGATAATTGATTCGGTAGATGGTTTTCGCGACCTGTCAGTTTAAGGGTAGTGAGTAACTCACTCAGTCTGTCCTGATTTACCTTTTGACCATCCATAAGCACGGGGAGTGTAATATTTTCGGTAACATTAAGAACAGGAATTAGATTATAAAACTGATAAATGAGACCAACTTGACGGCGGCGGAAAATAGCAAGTTGTTCTTCGTTCTGTGCGTAAACATCCTTACCGTCCATAAATACTTTACCGCTTGTAGGCCTATCAACACCACCGAGAATATGAAGCAATGTAGATTTACCGGAACCGGAGGGGCCGATAATAGCAATGAATTCACCTTTATTCACTGAGAAGGATACGCCGTCCAAAGCGCGTACCTCATTTTCGCCTTTACCGTATACCTTTGTAAGGTTTTCAACTCTTAAAATTTCCATAGCAGAATACTCCTTTCGCTTACTACACCCTCATTCTACTCTGTCAAGATGACACGGGAGTGACTCCAAAGTGACTGATCTGTCATAAAATATAAATTATGAACTATTGCCCTTTTTCGTTAATGCAGTATAACTTCATACCTGATTCAAATTTAGTAAAAATTGTAAATATTGACTTTTTATGAAAAGTATGCTATTATAAAGAAAAAAGGATGTGATTGCAATGAGAATGTATCATAATCAACTATATCATCTTATGTGCTTATATCCTATTTATCTTAAATTTATGAATCTAAAGTTCAGCATATAGTGCATAAGATTTTGTTTTTCGCAAAGTCTTATGCATTTTTTTATAGAAGGAGTGTTTATCATATGAAAAAGAAAGTATTTGTCTCTCTTTTACTTGTGTTTTTAATATCTGTTGTTGGATGCTCAAACGACAATGTCGTTCAAAATAGTTCTGATCCCAAGGATTATAGAATAACTTCTTCACAAAACGAGAACAACGATGCTCTCAATTCTGAACTTTTATCATCGTCTGTCGTGGAGAAAGTAACTCAAGAAAGTTCAACAATTGATACTTTTGCACCAGCAAACTCACCGATTAGACAAATAGATTTACTTCAAAAAGAATTCACACTAAATAATAACAAAAAAGTATATGGCGAGAACTTTAATGTAAAATCCACACTAACTGATGATGATTCAATTGTCTTCTTTACTGAGCTGATTAGCTATATTAATCATACTGATGCTCAATCGAACGATTGGCCGAAATATAATCCTGCACGTGCCAAGGAATATGCAATTAAGATTTACTTTGTTGATGGAACAATCAATATAATTAATCTACACTATACTGAGCAATCTAATGCATGTTATATTTCACTTTTCAAACACAATGAAGATAAAGAATATAATTCATTAGTTAAATCTGATGGAGCTGATAAAAGTTTTTCTAAGTACACAATAGAGAATGATAAAGGAACACGGCTTATTAACTTTTTTAAGTAAGGAGGTAAATGTTTATGAAAAAATCCAAGCGGCTTAGATTATTATCAATATTATTGTCTCTTTCAATTTTGTTTGTTGCGTCCCCTATTGAAGTAAGTGCCACTGCCGGAAGAGCTTATTCAATGGGCGGTGAATTTCATAATGGTGCCGACATACAATCTGCTGCAAACTATTTTGCTTTATGCGGATATCGCTCATATTGGAACGACGAAGTCGATATGGCGTATCTTAACAGTGCAACAAGGCTAAATAGTGATGTTGTATATTTTTCTGCACATGGCGATCAAGACTGTATTTATCTTCCTGATGTTCAACTTGGAGATCAATATGTAGGTTATTCGTCCACTACTGCAATTATAAACGATTTTTATCCGCTTTCAAACGCAAGATTATATATTTATGATGCTTGTCTAACAGCAAGTAATCTTGATGGTAGCGGTATAAACCTTTGTACAGAGACTATTGCTAGCGGAGTTGATACTGTTATTGGTTGGACTGTAGAAATTGGAGTCAATGATGCGTATAAATGGCAAAAAAGATTCCAAAATCGGCTTGCTCTAGGTCATACCGTTCAGGCATCAGCAAATTACGCTAACGGCTTCAGTGATTACAACGACAATTCAACTATTAAATCATGGAGGATATACGGCAATAGTGCTCTAGTAATAAAAAAATCAAGTAAAAGCTCTAACGATATCTTGAGCGAATCAATAATTTCCACAGACTTGACAAGTAATAATATTATCGTGAACATAAACGATCCGAACCCGGGATTAGCGGCGATAAAAACAGTTGATCCAAGTTTTTCGAGCAATAACTATAAGGTGACAGTTACTAAAACCGATGATAATTCCGAAAATTATACGATTGACTACACGCTTATGAACGGCGACTTTGTCACATCAAGCGGATACTCTATCATTGTTGAAAAAGGAAAAGCAATCAGGGTACAGGATAACACAGTAAGTTCCTCGACTCTATATTCATCAAATCAAAATGGAATTAAGATAACAGATGATGTTATCCGTGTTGCCCTTAATGAGGCAAAACTGCAAATTGAATCAAACAACAGCGGTAACAAGGTGACGAAACAGCGTGGAGAAGCTTACTACGATATCGAAAACGGAAAACATTATTACAGAGTTTTTACCGTGTATGAGGCTGATACCGGAGGTTTTGGAGCGTTATCATATCTCTACCCATTAGATTGATATTTTTGCACTAATTATTTCTTTTTACAACTCTATATTAATATTTCCACTAACAAATAGGTAAAATGAATTCAAAAGCCTGTAACTTGAAAAAGTTGCAGGCTTTGTTTTATATCGTACTTTTATAGAAACGGATTGAGAACTTTGCACCTGCAGTCTTCCGGTTCTCTGCTTTTATCGTACCGTTTTGCTTGGTTATAATCATTCTTGCCAATGCAAGTCCGATTCCAAAGCTCTTATCATCGGAGTCCTTACCCTTGTAAAATCGCTCAAAGATATGCGGCATATCTTCTTTGGAAATGCCGGTACCGTTATCCTTAATTACGATTTCGGTATACAGAGCATTCTCAACGGCTTCAATCTCAATTTGGCCACCTTCCGGTGTATGTTCCATACAGTTTTTTACGATATTGCCGATGGCTTCGCAAGTCCAAGCCAAATCACCGACAAAATCTCCGTCAGCCCTGATAACAAGTTCCTGGCCGCGTAGCTCAATAGGAACGAGCAACGTAGAGCAGGATTTGTTTATCAGCGTTTCCAGACTGACTTTTTCTGCTTTGAACTGTACTGTACCTGCATCCAGTTTCGATATCTTCAGTAGAGTTGTAATGAGCCAATCAATACGGGAAAGCAGACCGTAGAGCTCATGCGTCAATTCCTGTCTGCGCTCATCGGTAAGATTTGGCGCTGACAACAATTGCACAAGTAGATTTATGGATGTCAGAGGTGTCCGTATTTGGTGAGATATATCTGCAATTGAATCGGCAAGGTATTTCTTATCATTTATCAAATTGTTTTGTTGTTCACGCAGTCTTACAGTCATTTTATATATTTCGCTATGAAGAATAGCCAATTCGCCCTCAGAGTAATTTTCAAGGGAGATGGAGTTATCCCCATGTAAGACCTTGTTTATATCACTTGCAAGTGAAGCGATTCTTTTGTATCTCTTATATGTGCTGATATAATAAATCAAAATTAACAGAGCGGAGAAAATCAGCGCAATTATTCCGGCTCGTTCGTCAATTAAGTTCGATATTATAATAGATGCCAAAGCAACTATTATTTGCAAAATCAGCGTTTTTCGAACTTCTTTGTTTTTAAGTAATTTTATCATAATTCCACCTTATATCCTATACCGCGCATTGTAAGAATAATTTGTGGATTGGCAGGATCGTCTTCTATCTTTTCGCGAAGCCTTTTGATATATACCGTAAGCGTGTTGTCGTTAACGTATTCTCCGGCAACATCCCAAATTGCATCAAGAAGCTGATTGCGAGTAAGCACAATACCACGATTATTTATAAAAACAAGTAATAGTCGGTATTCTAATGCGGAGAGGAAAAGGTCTTTATTGTTTTTCATAGCCGTACCTTTTTCCGTATCGACAACTACATAACCGAGTTTTACAGTTTTGCCTGTATTACCGGTCAGTCTGAGGACATTCTTAATACGTGATACCAACTCTCTCGGTCGAAAAGGCTTTGGTATATAATCATTGGCACCAAGGTCAAAACCTGTAACGGTACTGAATTCGTCACCGGATGCAGTGAGGAAAATAACGGGAATATCATACTCCGCTTTAATGGCCTTGCATGTAGCAAAACCGTTTCCTTCTGCTAATGATACATCAAGCAATACAAGGTCTGCTTTTTCTTCTGTAAGCAGATTCATAGCGGCCGTCTGTCCAGTTACGTTTCTTACAATATAGCCTTCGTTATTCAAAAACTCGGTTAAATTTGAAACGATAGTTTTATCGTCTTCAACCAATAATATCTTCGTCATTATCTCACTTCCTTTTTGCTAAACCATATTATAACACAAGTGACCTTATAAAACAACAATAGTGACACATCCGTCACAATAATGTAAAGCCAACATCATCATTGTGAATTTTAATACAAATTTGTTTATATACCAAAATCGCACCCTTTACAAATTCGTTACTTTACGATATACTACTATATGTAATATACCACAAAAGTTAAGGGGGATGTTTATGAAAAATACGTCTAATATAATTGCCATTTATTCACGAAAGTCGAAATTCACAGGCAAGGGCGAAAGTATCGGAAATCAGGTTGAACTTTGCCGTGAATACATACGAACTCATTATGGTGATGAAGCCGCAGAGAAAGCAGTGGTGTTTGAGGACGAAGGTTTTTCGGGTGGAAACGTCAACCGCCCTGCCTTCAAAAAAATGATGGCTCATATCGAGCGTGGGGAATTTAAAGCACTTGTGGTTTACCGTCTTGACCGTGTTAGTCGTAATGTCAGCGACTTTTCATCACTTATTGAAGACCTTAACCGCCGAGATATAGTTTTTGTGTCTATCCGTGAGCAGTTTGATACAGCAACGCCAATGGGCAGAGCAATGATGTATATTGCCTCTGTATTCGCACAGCTTGAACGCGAAACCATTGCTGAGCGTATCAGAGATAATATGCACGAATTAGCAAAGACAGGCCGTTGGCTCGGTGGCAATACTCCAACAGGTTATTGCAGTGAAAGTGTTAAGAGTATTACGGTTGACGGTAAAACCAAAAAAGCTTGTAAACTTAAACTTATTCCTGAAGAAGCCGAAACCGTTAAACTTATCTTTGATTTATTTATCAAAACAGGTTCTTTAACACTTACCGAGGCAGAACTGATACAGCATAGAATAATGACAAAAAACGGCAATCACTTCACACGCTTTTCAATTAAATCCATACTGCAAAATCCTGTATATATGATTGCGGACGAGGAGGCTCACGAGTTTTTCAAGCTAAAGGATGCCGACCTGTTTTCGTCAACAGAAGAGTTTGACGGCATTCACGGAATTTTAGCCTACAACCGTACCGACCAAGAAAAAGGCAAAGCCACCGTTTACAACCCTGTCAGTGATTGGATTGTTTCGGTCGGTAAGCATCAGGGCATTATCACCGGCAAAGCTTGGGTGGGAGTTCAGGACAACCTTGAACGGAACAAATCAAAATCCTTCCGCAGACCGAGAAGAAACGAAGCACTACTTACGGGACTTTTGTTCTGCTCTTGCGGAAACCGAATGTACCCCAAGCTCTCTAAACGGAAAACTGCCGATGGCGAGACCATATATACATACGTATGCAAGATGAAAGAGCGTAGCAAAAAAGACTTATGCGATAAACGTAACGCAAACGGTAATATCTTAGACCTTGCAGTTGTTGAAAAAATCAAGCAACTAGCAAGTGAAAAGAGTGATTTTGTTAAGCAACTTGAAAAAAGCAAGATTTTCTACACCGGCAACCGAGAGCAATATGAGCAAAGCTTGAGTGCAATGAAAAATGAAAAAGCCGACCTTGAGAAAAAGGTCAGCTCACTCATAGACACACTTGCCGAGTTGGATGATAATTCTGCCAAAAAATCAATAGTCGCCCGCATTAACGAAATGAATACAGAGATTGATAAAATCTCACAAGGCATTGACGAAATGATAAGCCTTACCGCCGAACACGCTTTCAGCGATATTGAGTTTGACGTGCTTCGTCAGATGCTTTCTGTATTCAAAAACACGATTGATGATATGTCCTACGAGCAAAAGAGAGCCGCAATTCAAAGTATTGTACGCCGTGTAATTTGGGATGGCGAAAATGCACATGTTATATTGTTTGGTTCACAGGACGGTGATATCGAACTCCCCGATATCACACCTTACATAAAACACATCGAAATTGAATCGGAAGAAGACGAAGAACTCATAGAATTTTCGGACGTAGATTACGACGAAGATACTACTGAGGATTTTCGTTCAGAGACTAAAACCGATTTGTGTGAGGATAGCAAACGAAATTTTAATGTTTTTAAGAAATCAGAAAAAAACCTCTCAGGATGTTTTTATAAGCGACCCGATTGATACCGATAAAGAAGGAAATGCACTTACACTTATAGATGTTATTGCAGATAAAACAGATATTGTAGAAGAAATCGATACAAAAATAAAGCTTGTGAAATTACGACAAATACTCACAAAAGTCTTAGATAAACGCGAATTGCAAATTATTGAAATGCGCTACGGAATTAACGGTAAAACCGAACTTACGCAAATGGAAATTGCCAAAAAATTAGGCATATCAAGAAGCTATGTTTCGCGAATAGAAAAGTCCGCTTTAGAGAAGCTTAAAAAGCAGTTTTAAGTAATTGACACTTAGAATTTTTTATGCTATAATTTTAAAAAAACATAAAGAGTGATTAAATGAATATTAAAGAATATAAATATAAAATTGATTTCCATACACATACAAGCCCCGTAAGTCCTTGTAGCCAAATTACACCACAAAGAATGGTTGAAGCCTATAAGGAATTAGGCTTTGACGGCATTGTTTTAACCAACCATTTTATTGATTTTCTTATTAAAAGCGATGACCCCGAGGTGGTAAGTCAAACCTACCTGAGTGATTATTACAAAACTAAAGAAATAGGCGAAAAAAACGGCTTAAAGGTTTATTTGGGTATGGAAATTCGATTTCCGGAAAACTGTAACGATTATTTAATTTACGGCATAGAAGAAAACGATATAAAAGAACTGTTTTCGTATATACACGGCGATTATATTTCTTTTTACAAAGCCTTTAAGAATGATAAAAATGTGATTTTGCAAGCACATCCTTTCAGAAACGGTATTCAGTTGCAAAATCCCGATTATATCGACGGTATAGAAACCTTTAATATGCATCCGGGACACAATTCCCGTATTGGTTTTGCTTGCCAATACGCAAGTAACTATCCGCACTTTATAAAAACTTGCGGAACTGATTTTCACCACGAAGGGCATCAGGGCTTAGGCGCTACGCTTACAAAAACCTTACCTGATGATTCTATTGGTATAGCCGAAATTTTAAAATCGGGTGACTATTTATTTAATATAGCAGGCAGCATTGTAATACCATAAAAAAGACTCCGCAAGGAGTCTTTTTTATGCTCTTTCATATATTTCAACCGCGCTGACATCATCATACGGCGGTATTTTAACCGAAATAAATTCAGATTTAGCAGTAGGCACATTCTTTCCGACATAATCCCCGCGTATTGGCAACTCACGATGTCCACGGTCTACAAGCACCGCAAACTGAATAGAAGCTGCTCTGCCGAAACGAAGTACTGCTTCCATAGCCGCTCTTGCTGTTCTGCCTGTAAAAAGCACATCGTCAACCAAAATAACATTTTTCCCAACAACCGAAAACGGTATATCGCAAGGGTGAATAACAGGGTCAAGCGAGGTTGCCGACAAATCATCGCGATAAAATGTAATATCAAGGACCCCTGTCGGAATTTTAATACCCTCTATATTATATATGTTGTCTGCAATAATCTGAGCCAAAGGTACCCCTCTACGCTTAACACCTATTATACATAAGTTTTCGCAGCCGTTATTTTTTTCAAGAATTTCGTGCGAAATTCGTTTAAGTGCGCGATTTATAGCCGCCTCATCCATTAAAATTGCTTTATATTTTTCCATAATAAACCTTCTAAATAAAAAAGCCTTGGTTCCCCAAGGCATAACAGAGTCATAAAAATCAAGTTTACACATATTGTATATACATAAGCCTTGCCGATATCTCTGTACCGCCTTAAAGGAATTTACTAATATAATATATCATATTCGCCGATTTTTGTAAAGTCATTTTGCACAACATTTAGTAATATTATTTAATAAATAACAAATTTTATACAACCAATAGTATAAAAAGGGCTTTTTTACGGCAGTTTATCCACATTCACCTTGCTCATTTTGTACGATTGCACAACCCAAATGTAAAAAAATGTCAAAAAATCGTCCTATTCAAATAGTTACAAACTTGTAACTTTTATGTTTTGGGCAGTTTTTTGAGCATTTTGCACAAAAACATACCCCGTTTTTAGTTTGACATTATAAAAACATTAGTCTATAATGAACAAGCTTTGAAAAAATAGGTAAAAAAAACCTTTTTTTACTTAAATTAAAGGAGTTATTGGATGATAGAAAAAATAAAGTACCATTTGTCTTCTTTACTTAAAAGCAGACAAATGCGAGTAAGCGCCATAAGTTTACTTACCGCTCTTACCATCGCAGTAGTTACTTTACTAAACTGCTCAATCCACACAATTAAAATTTTCGATGGTGAAAAAACATATACCGTTCGCTCACTTAATAATAATGTAGCATCGGTTATGTCAGGTTTAGAACTTAAGTCGCAAAATTATTCTGTTTTGAATACTAAGGTTTCAAATCGCACAACACAGGTAGAAATTTCTTACGGTTTCCCCGTTTATATTACAATGGGCGACCAAACCTTCCAAATTGAATTCTTTGGCGGTACTGTTGCAGATGCTCTTAAATGCACTAATATTGAAGTAGATGAATTTGATTTTGTAGAACCCGCACTTGATACTGAAATTACCGAAACCATTTACATTGATTATACTGATGTTGAATATGTAAACGGTAGTTACCAAGAAAAAATCCCTTATAAAACCGAAACTGTTTATTCAAGCAGTATGAATAAGGGTACAAGCAAGACCACTAAAAAAGGCAGCGAAGGTCTTAAAACTGTATATTACACCGAAAAATTGGTGAACGGCGTAGCAGTTGAAAAGAACATTACAAGCTCACAGGTTGTAACCGAAGCAGTAAATGCCCAACTTACAGTTGGTAATAAGCAAACCGTTACAACAAGCAGCAATGTTAAATGTATTTCAACCCTCGTTCCATCTTCTCCAATCGAGCTTGATGCAAACGGTGTTCCCGTAAACTATAAATCTAAAATGACAGTAAGAGCAACCGCTTACTCTTACACAGGCAACAATTGTTCAACAGGTGTTGCTCCTCAACCCGGTTACATTGCAGTTAATCCTAAGGTTATTCCCTACGGAACAAAAATGTATATTAAAACGGTTGACGGTAAATATATCTACGGTTATGCTGTTGCAGCTGATACAGGCGGATTTATAAGGAAGCACCCAACAGGTGTTGACCTTTTCTTCACAACAGAAAGCGCTTGTGATGCTTTCGGCGTACGCTACGCAGAAATCTATATTTTAGAATAATTTTTAATCCCAAGAGTTAAACCTCTTGGGATTTTTATTTTGCTAATAAAAAAATATTGCATTTTAAATTAGCATATTGTAAAATTCAATACATAAAAATCGCTGACCATTTTAGGTCAGCGATTTATTTTATATTCTTATTTTATATTTCCGTTTAAAACATCAGAAACAATTGCAAGTACTTTGTTATAACAACCACCGCAACCCGTAGAACAATGTGTTGTATTTTTAACTGCATCAAATACATTTAAAAGCCCGTTGAAATCCTTTTGCTCTTGTGTAGCATCAAGTATATCAAAATATTTAACCTTATTACACTGGCAAACTACATAGTTTTCGTTTGTATCAGTATCTACGGGTTCTAATTCGCAAGCAGGCGCTTGGTTTATTTTTTCCCAAAGTCCATGAATATTGCAATAAGCATAAACTGAAATCAATTCATCCTGACTGCCAATATTAAAGCTTGCGGCAGGCTTTTCTTCGGGTGTTAAATATTTAATTTGGTAACCTAACTTAGTTTCAATAGCAATCCACTCAATAAAGTGCTCAGGCACCATCGGATGCTCTACCTCGCCTACCATTACAAACACCTTGCTGCCGTCAATCTTAAAGATGGGAACATGCTTTTCTTGTGCTGCGTCTACACTGCCCGGAACAAGCTCATTCATTGCCTTGCCGCAACAAAAAACAGGAACAGCGCTATCCTTAACCTTTGTAACGATATTTCCACAAGTTTTACATACATAAAATTTCATAACTATAAGCTCCTTCTATTTTTTCTCATTCTATCACTAATGGCTTATTTTTTCAATATATAATATTAAAATTTAATTTCAGTATAACTAAGGTCAATGAAAAGCTCGGGACGATGGGTTATAGCGATTATAAGCTTTTCTTTATATTCTTCGCGAATTTTATTTATTATTCTTAAGGCAAGCTCGGTATCAATACCGGTAAAAGCCTCGTCCAAAAGTAAAACATCGCCACCAAAAGCTAAAGCTCTTGCTATTGCAACCCTACGCTTCATACCGCCCGAAAGTTCACTCGGTAATAATTCGTACGAATCACCAAGTTCCATTTCACTTAGTCTTTTCTTGGCTTCGCTATTATTTGAAACAAGCGCAACATTCTGTCTTGCCGTAAGATTTGGCACAAGTCGGTCCTCTTGAAATACTGTGGCAATTTTCGCACCATTTGTATCAACTGTACCGCTATCCGCCTTTAAAAGACCTAATATAAGCTTTAAAAAGGTGGTCTTGCCGCAACCCGATTTACCTGTTATAAGCACTATTCCCTTTTGCGGTAGCTTTAAACTAAAATTTTTAAAAATTTCTTTTTCTTCAAAGGAAAGTGATATATTATTAAGTTCAATCATAATTTAGCACTTCCCTTTTTAAAAATCAACTTAAAAAGTCCTTCAAAAATCAAGCTGAAAGCTACAAGTGTAACAGTCCAAACAAGCACTTCCGCTGTATCAAGCGTGGTTTTAGCGTTGTTCATCGCTTTACCTATTGCAACGGTAGGATAACTTATTACCTCTGCCGCAATGCCCGATTTCCAAGCAAGTCCCATGCTTGTCAAGGCACCCGAATAAAAATGAGGTTTAAGCTGAGGTAATATAACTCTTAAAAAGGTTTTTCTTTTTGGGATTTTATATACTGCCGCCATTTCGTTAAGTGAGTTATCAAGCGAATTAAACCCCGCCGAAAGATTTTCCCAAATTATCGGAAGCACCATTAAAAGCGCTATAAAAACGGGTATTGCATCGTTATCAAGCCATAAAAACGCAAGCAAAATAAATGATACAACAGGTACTGCTCTAACCGTACGCAAAAACGGTGCTATAAGCACTTTTACAAACGGAATATAATAGGTTAAAACTGCCGTTATAAAGCCAAGCACAATACCATATAAAAAGCCCCTTAATATACGAAAAATCGAAGCCGCACAGGTAATCCAAAATTCACTTTTTGGGCAAAGGGTAAAAAACCTCGTAGCAACGGTATGAGGAAACGGCAAAAAGATTTCTTTATTAACAAAAAATGCCGCAATATACCATATAGAAAGCCAAAACAGAAAAACGGCTATTCCCTTTAAGAATTTAAGGAATATAGTAGAATTCTTCATCGGGGAGATTTCCTCCTACGGAAGCTTTATTTGCAGAGTATAAAACCTTAAAATAACCCTCAATCGCAGACTTCATTTCCTTGCCCTTTATAACTGTAAGATTACAGTTAGGAATTGCCTTTGTAGCAAGCGCCGCCTTTGGAACAATGCCGTGTTTTTCGCAAAGTGTACCTGCATCTGCCTTGTTTTCTACTGCATATTTAACCGAAGCTTCAAGCTCTTCAATAAAGTTAGCAACTGCCTTTGGATGCTCTTCTAAAAATTCATTTCTTACAATAACGCAACCCATAGTAAGTCTGCTGTCCTCATCGGATACCTTGGTCCATTCTTCATTAAGGTCAAGCGCTATGCGAAGGTCTTTATTTTGTGCCATTGCAGAGGATACATTAGGTTCAGGTAACATTCCTATCAAGCAATCGCCTGAAGCCATTAAAGCCGCTAATTCCGAATGTTCTGCCTTGAATTCAATTGTTATATCCTTACCTACCGTAAGTCCGTTCTTTTCTAAAATGTAATTAAGAACATATTCGGGGTTTGCACCTTGACCGGTAGCGTAAATGGTTTTTCCCTTTAAATCAGCTACGGAATTAATAGTATTTCCATTTTCCAAAACATAAAGAGAGCCCAAAGTATTTATAGCAATCATTTTTACGCCCTTTTCGGTTTTATTATAAAGGGTTGAAGCAAGGTTGGTAGGAACTGCGGCAATATCCGCCTTTTTACCCGAAACTGCGGCAACCGCCTCGGTAGGTTGGGCTGCAACTGTAAAGTTATATTTTCCATCCGTATTATCTTCCATCATTTTAGCCATACCAATACCTGTCGGACCTTTAAGGGCAACAATATTTACTGTTACAGCCTCTTCTTTGCTTTGCGTACAAGCAGTAATGCCAAGGCACAAAACAAGAACCAATAGAATCGCAATAATTTTTTTCATTTTTAATTACTCCTTTTAAATAATATTTTTTAAAGCATCACTGTCGGTAATTATAATATCCTTATTTTCTACCGCAATCGCTTTTAATTTAACAAGCTCATTTTTAACACGGTAAAGACTTGCTCTACCAATATCCAAATTCTTCGCCAAAGCCGAAAAATTTAAGCTTTTACAAACATAATTTTCATCGCAATTATCAAGCAAATATTTCGCCATACGCGATATTGCTTCCTTTGCAGTAAAGGTTGAAATACGGCGGTTAAGAAAGGCTACCCTGTCCGACAAAAAAGATATATACTTTATCGCCGTTTCAGGATTAGCGAGTATAAGTTTTTCTACGCCGTTTTTAGTTGCAAAAAACACACGGCAATTACTTGTAGCCTTCATTATACTGTAAGGCGCGCCGCTTGTATTGTTAAAAACATCCGCAACACCAAATATATCTCCCGAAGAAAAGACCTTTAACGAACCTTTGTCACTACAAAGTGCCGTAGCTTTCCCTAAAAGCAGTATACCAAGTGATTTTTCTCCGTCACCGCCTATAAAGATGTTTTCTCCCTTTGAAAAGGAACGAATAAAACAATCGTTACCGTCTAAAAAGCCTTTAAACTCATCATCAGTAATTTGCGAAAACAAAAAAGTTGATTTAATAATTTTAATTTCTTCCGTATTAAACACAAACTCACCACCTAAAAAGTGTCTTATTTGATACACTTATTTTAACATAACAAGAAATATATGTCAAACAAAACATATTCTTTTATATATTTTTAATAAAATATGATAATAAATGTGGACATTTATGTGTAGTTATGATATAATTTTAACAAATATGTGGCAAAGCACCTTGCCACCTTAATAGAAAGTTTTTCTGGAGGAATATTAATATGAAAAAATGTCCCTGTTCAATGCCTTTTAACGGCACACCCGAACAAGAAGCAAAGCTAAAAGCTATCATTCAAGAAAAGAAGCATATTGAAGGCTGCCTTATGCAAATTATGCAGGACGCGCAGGAAATTTACGGCTACTTACCGCTTGAGGTTCAGCAAATGATTGCTGAAGGTCTTGGAATTTCAATCGAAGAAGTTTACGGTGTTTCAACCTTCTACGCTCAGTTTGCGCTCTCACCAAAGGGCAAGTACAATATTTCTGTTTGCCTTGGTACTGCATGCTATGTTAAAGGCGCGCAAAAGCTTCTTGACCGCCTTGTTGAGCTTTTGGGAATTCAACCCGGCGAATGCACACCTGACGGAAAATTTTCTATTGAAGCTTGCCGTTGTATAGGTGCTTGCGGTCTTGCTCCCGTACTTACCGTTAACGAAGAAGTTTACGGACGCCTTACCGAAAATGATATTGAAGGAATTCTCGCAAAATATAAGGACTAAATAAAAAAGGATTCTTAGTATGAAATTAAACGAGATTAAAGAAATTCTTAACGCCAAGGTTATTTGCGGAAATGATATGCTTGAGCGCGAGGTATCATCCGCCTTCGCAAGTGATATGATGAGTGATGTTTTAGCCTACGCGAAGACCGATTCTGTTTTACTTACAGGTCTTGTAAATCCGCAGACTATCCGCACCGCTTTAATGCTTGATATGAAGGGTGTTGTATTTGTAAGGGCTAAAAAACTTACCGATGACGTAATTGCCCTTGCAAACGAAAGTGGAATCGTAGTTCTTTCTACCGATTTCCGTATGTTTGAAACTTGTGGTAAGCTCTATGCGAAAGGACTAAAAGGAAGCGGTGAGGTCGATGGCTGAACCTCTTAGATTTCATTTCGTTGTTGACGGTGATAATTTTACAATGGCAGGTCAGGCATCTGTTGCGGTAAAGAAAAATCTTCGTCAGCTTGGTATTTCGCCCGAAACAATTCGCAAGGTTTCTATCGCGATGTACGAGGGTGAAATCAATATGGTTATCCACGCCCGCGGTGGAACAGCAGAGGTTCTCGTTTACGAAGACTTTGTTGAAATAATTCTAACCGACCAAGGCCCCGGAATTTCTAATCTTGACCTTGCTATGCAAGAAGGTTTCTCAACTGCGCCCGATAATATCCGTTCTTTAGGATTTGGTGCGGGAATGGGTCTTCCGAATATGAAACGATATACCGATAAAATGGATATTGAAACCAACATTGGCAAGGGAACAAAAATTACTATGAGGGTAAATTTTTAATATATGAATACATATAAACATTCGGTTTCTCTTGATTCTTCAAAATGTACCGGCTGTACCACCTGTCTTCGTCATTGTCCGACTGAGGCAATACGCGTAAAGGACGGCAGAGCCGAGATAAATGCTGATAGATGTATTGACTGCGGCGAATGTATAAGGATTTGTCCCCACAATGCAAAAAAAGCCGTATGCAGTAAACTCAGTGATATGGACAGGTATAAGTATAAAATCGCTTTGCCTGCCCCAACCCTTTACGGCCAATTTGAAGAACTGAATGATGTTGATTATGTATTACAAGGACTTATTGATATGGGCTTCGATCAGGTGTACGAGGTTTCGCGTGCAGCTGAGCTTGTAAGTGAATATACAAGAAAATACCTTGAGACTGACGGTATAAAAAAACCCGTAATAAGCTCCGCTTGTCCTGTTATAACAAGACTAATCACCTTAAGGTTCCCATATCTTAAGGATAATCTTATGACTCTTTTGCCGCCAATGGAAATTGCGGCAAAAAGAGCAAGACGCAGAGCACTAAACGAGCACCCCGATTTAAAGGCGGAGGATATTGGCGTATGCTTTATATCCCCCTGCCCTGCTAAAGCAAGTTATGTTAAAAACGGATTTGGCAGTTATCTAAGTGCGGTTGACTGTGTTGTTTCTATAAGCGATATTTATTTTGAACTTTTAAATCACATGAAACGGGAATTACCCGTTAATACAATTTCACGCTCGGGTGTTATCGGCATAAGCTGGGCAACATCGGGCGGAGAGTCTGCCGCTTTGTTTAATGAAAAATTCCTTGCGGCTGACGGAATTGAAAACTGCATTAAGGTGCTTGACCAAATAGAAAGCGGTGCTATACCTAACCTTGAATTCGTTGAATTAAACGCTTGTACGGGTGGTTGTGTAGGTGGCGTGCTTACAATGGAAAACCCCTTTATTGCAAAAGCAAGACTTCAAACACTTCGCCGTTATCTTCCGGTTTCGCAAAACTATAACGAAGGCAGAGAGTTTATTCCCGAGGACAGCTTTTTTGAAGATGTTCCCGAATATAAGCCTATGAATCGCCTTGCGGATAGTATTGGCGAATCTATGCGTATGATGGCAAAAATGCAAAGCATACGCGAAACCTTACCGGGTACTGACTGTGGTGCTTGCGGAGCCCCTAACTGCAGAGCATTAGCGGAGGATATTGTTAAAGGCGAACGGACGATAGATTCTTGCGTTATTATGAAGCTTAAAACTTTGACAGAGGGTGAAACGGATGACAGTAAGAGTTCTTAAAGAAAAACTAAACCTTTCAGAACTTACTATGCCCGACGGTGACCGTGAGGTTACAGGCTGTTATATAGGCGACCTTTTGAGTTGGGTTATGGGCGCCGCTAATTCAGGCGATGCTTGGATTACCATAATGTCAAATATTAATATTGTTGCTGTGGCAACACTTTGTGATACAGCCTTAATCATTTTGGCTGAGGGTGTTACGATAGACGATGCCGTAAAGAATACTGCAAACGATAAAGGCATAAATATTCTTTCTTCTAAGGAAAGCGCCTTCACTTTAGCAAGTAAAATTGCGGAGCTTCTACCGTGAGCCGCTATTATTACGATTTTCATATTCACTCTTGTCTTTCCCCTTGCGGCAATGATGATATGACCCCTGCAAACATTGCGGGCGCCGCCACTTTGGCAGGTATTCAGATTGTAGCACTTACCGACCATAACACCGCTAAAAACTGCCCCGCATTTTTTAAAGCGGCAAAGCATTACGGCATTATTGCTATTGCGGGTATGGAGCTTACAACGCTTGAAGATATTCACGTTGTATGTCTTTTCGAAAAGTTAGACAAAGCACTCAGCTTTTCAAGTGAAATTGAAAATCATATTATAAAAATCAAAAACCGTCCCGAAATCTTCGGATTTCAGCAGGTTATGGACGAAGAAGATAATATTTTAAGCGAAATAGATTATGTGCTTTCTAACGCTACCGATATTTCGATTGAGGATGTAAGCAAAATGGTCGAAAAATTCGGTGGTGTATGCTATCCCGCACATATTGACCGCGTAGCCAACGGAATAGTTTCTGTTTTAGGTGTTTTCCCCGAAAATTCAAATTTTTCTTGTTACGAGCTTCACGATAAAGAAAACCGCCAAGAATACGAAAACAAATTCAAACACCTTAAAGATAAAATTAATCTTATTGGCTCGGACGCGCATTTTCTTTGGGATATACGCGATAAGGAAGCTTATGTTGAGCTTGACGATGAGCCGTATTCGAGCGACCTTGTAAGAAAAAGACTTTTTGAGTATTTAAGGAGAAAAAAATGAAAGAACTATCTCTGAATATACTTGATATTGCACAAAATTCCATAAAAGCAAAAGCTAAAAAGGTTAATATAACCATTGCCGAAACCGCCGATTTAATTGAAATTTCTATTTCGGATGACGGAATTGGTATGAAACCTGATTTTCTTAAAGCGGTTACCGACCCTTTTACAACTACAAGAACTACAAGACCCGTCGGTCTTGGTATTCCGCTTTTAAAGCTTGCCGCAGAGCAAACAGGTGGTAATGTTCAAATTACTTCAAGGCATTTTGAACAGTTCCCCGAAAATCACGGCACTACTACTACCGCGCAATTTTACAAAAACCATATTGACGCCCCACCTTTAGGCGACATTGTGGAAACAGTGGTAGCACTTATTCAGTGCAATCCTGATACCGAGTTTAATTTTCTTCATAAAAAAGAAGAAAAAACCATTAAATTAGAAACTAAAGAACTAAAAGCAGTTCTTGGTGATATACCTTTAAACAACATTGAGGTTATTCTTTGGATAAAGGAATACCTCAAAGAACAGTATTAACTATAGAAGGGAAATAATAGTATGAAGTCATTGGCAGAACTTGCAGCAATCAGAGACAAAATGAAGGACAAGGTTGTTATTCGTGAAGGCAGCTCCCAAACACGCGTTGTTGTGGGAATGGCTACCTGTGGTATAGCAGCGGGTGCAAGACCTGTTCTTACAGCTTTTGTCGAAAAAATCAATGAAGCCGGCCTTGCAGCTAACGTTACCGTTACACAAACCGGTTGTATTGGAATTTGTCAGTATGAGCCTGTTGTAGAAATCTACGAAGCAGGTAAAGAAAAGGTAACCTATGTTAAAATGAGCCCCGAAAAAGCGGCTGAGGTTGTTGAAAAGCACCTCAAGGGCGGCAAGGTTATCGAAGAATATACAATTAAGTAAGGCAAACTTAGGAGGTTTTTAAATATGATTCGTGCACACGTACTGATTTGTGGCGGTACCGGCTGTACTTCCTCAGGCTCTAAGTCTATTCAGGCTTCTTTTGATGAAGCGCTTAAGGCTCAGGGACTAACAGAGGAAGTAAAAATTGTTCAAACCGGATGTTTCGGTCTTTGCGCATTAGGACCGGTCGTTATCGTTCACCCTGATGGAACATTTTATTCCAGAGTTACACCCGAGGATGTAGAGGAAATCGTTTCCGAGCATCTTCTAAAGGGACGCGTTGTTGAACGCCTTGTTTACAACGATTCGGCAGATACTGCTGAAAAAACAGCCGAACCCGCTTCCCTTAATGATACCGCTTTCTATCGCGCTCAAAAGCGTGTTGCGCTTCGCAACTGCGGTGTTATTAACCCTGAAAACATTGATGAATATATCGCAATGGACGGTTATGCAGCGCTTGGTAAGGCTCTTACCGAGATGACACCTGACGAGGTTATTGAAACCATTTTAGCATCAGGTCTTCGCGGTCGTGGTGGTGCAGGCTTCCCAACAGGTAAAAAATGGGAGCTCGCTCGTAACCTTGTTAAAGATGCAGACCAAAAATATGTTGCTTGTAATGCCGACGAAGGTGACCCAGGTGCATTTATGGACCGTTCAGTTCTTGAAGGCGACCCTCACGCACTTATTGAAGCTATGGCAATTGCCGCTTATGCAATTGGCGCAACAAAAGGCTTCGTTTATGTTCGTGCAGAATATCCTATAGCTGTTTCCCGTCTTGGTATTGCTATTAACCAAGCTCGCGAATACGGTCTTTTAGGTAAAAATATCTTCGGCACCGATTTCGAATTCGATATGGAAATCCGTCTTGGCGCAGGTGCTTTCGTTTGCGGTGAGGAAACCGCTCTTATGACTTCAATTGAAGGTAAGCGTGGCGAACCAAGACCCCGTCCCCCATTCCCTGCTGTTAAGGGTCTTTTCGGTAAGCCTACCGTTCTTAATAATGTTGAAACCTATGCAAACATTCCGCAGATTATCCTTAAGGGCGCTGATTGGTTTGCTTCTATGGGTACCGAAAAATCCAAGGGTACAAAGGTATTCGCTCTTGGCGGTAACATTAAAAATACAGGTCTTGTTGAAGTACCCATGGGTACAACCCTTCGTCAGATTGTAGAAGAAATCGGCGGCGGTATCCCCGGTGGTAAAAAGTTCAAGGCTGCTCAAACAGGCGGTCCTTCAGGCGGATGTATACCTGCTGAGCATCTCGATATCCCGATTGACTATGATAACCTTCTTGCTATCGGCTCTATGATGGGCTCTGGCGGTCTTATCGTTATGGACGAGGATAGCTGTATGGTTGATATTGCTAAATTCTTCCTTGAATTTACAGTTGATGAATCCTGCGGTAAATGTACTCCTTGCCGCGTTGGTACTCAAAGACTTCTTGAAATGCTTGATAAGATTACTAAGGGTCAGGCAACACTCAGCGACCTTGATAAAATGGAACAGCTTTGCTACTACATAAAGAAGAACGCTCTTTGCGGTCTTGGTCAAACTGCTCCAAACCCTGTTCTTTCAACACTCCGCTTCTTCAGAGATGAATATGTAGCGCATATTGTTGATAAAAAATGTCCTGCAGGCGTATGTAAGAGCTTACTTACATATTCTATTGATAAGGACAAGTGCTTCGGTTGCGGTATGTGCGCTAAGCAATGTCCTGCAGACGCTATTGTTAAAACCGATTATGTTGCCCCCGGCAAGAAGCTTCCCGCTTGGGAAATTGATACAACCAAGTGCGTTAAGTGCGGCGCTTGTATTGCTTCTTGTAAATTTAAGGCTATAACAAAAGGTTAAGGAAGGAGAGTTCAAATTATGGCTAATATGATTAATCTTAAAATTGACGGTATGAATGTCTCCGTTCCTGCCGGTACTACTATTCTTGAAGCAGCTCGTCAGGTTGGAATTG
>JAZOTR010000074.1:0-16541 GCA_045657745.1 Acutalibacteraceae bacterium | reverse complement strand
AAACAATCCTGTTTCGCCACAAAATCTTTGATTTTGCGACAAATTTTAAGTGAAAATTTGTCCTTATCCATTGAAATGAATGTCGTGCAAAATTAAATCTTATAATTTAATTTTGCTTATGCCACTTAAAAAGTGGCTTGTCGAAACGATTTTTAAGCGTTTCGACTAACTACAATCATTATTATTTAATAAACTGGAAGCGTTTTACGGGTTTGCCGTCTATAATAACATATTCGTTAAACATATATTTTGGTCTTAACCAAATAGCCCCGTCGCCATAGAGCGCTTTGTAAATAACGTATTCTTCGGTGGTTTCGCTGTGGTAACCGAAATCAATAATCTCGTATTCATTACCCTTGAAGTGACGGTAAATACCTTTTTTAATTTCGCCGCTTGGGTTTTCGGGATCGAAATTAAGGGTAAATACATCCTTTTCGGGCGGATTGTACGGGTGTGTTTTAGCTTGAACGAAATCAATCGCTTTTATGCCCTTAAAGGTGTTGTAAAGCGCCATTACGGTTGAGGGTGGGCAAATATAATCCCCAAGACCTGCAAGAATTTTCACAGGGCATTTTACACGGGTTGCCTGCGCTACCGTATCAAAATATCTTAAAGCTTCGGCGCAGTTTGGACGCCAACCGCGCATAAAACCATGTTCAATGGATTTTAAATTACAAAACCACGGAATAGCAATATCAAGGAAGGTGACATCCTTATCGTGCGCGGCAACGGTGGTTGCTTGCAATGCGCCTTGGCTTCCGCCCATAGCAATAAGATGTTTTTTATCCCAACACTCAATTGTTTTAAGATATTTTACTGCTATTAAATTGCGTATCATCATATTGCGCCAATAGGTCTTATATTTATCGGCGTTTTCAGTATCGGAAAAGCCGTAGCCTAAAAGATCCTTATTATCGAATTCAATTTCCATTCCCGATTTATCGTTATTAATACCGTGGGCATTAAATTCCGCCTTAATAGTATCCTTTTTGTACATAGCAGTAGCGGGGGAAACACCGTAACCGCGGAAGGATACGGAAAGGGGGAAGGTACCCTCTTTATCGGGTATAGTTACAATACCCGAAGCGTTTTTACCGTCAGGCACGGCGATTTTAACATCATAAGCTTTAAAGCCTTCCTGCGCGTTTTCAATTTCTCTTTTTTCGAGAACCTTAACGGGAAAATCGGCTACTAATTTTTCAATTTCGTCCCAATAAGCGTCAAAATCGTCAGGCAAGGTATCGCAAAACGGGATTTTTTCAACATCTGCACCTGCGCCCGCTTCTAAAACGTCAAAATTACCCATAAGAGATTTGTCGCCATTGTATGCAGTAGCGGTCAAACGAACAAAACCGGGGGTTTTAAGGGTTGTTTCTAAAACTAACGGTTCAAGGTTAGTACAGCTGCCAAGTCCCGAAGCGCGACTACCGTCATCTCCTGCAATCTCCCATTTAATAAACGGACAGGAGATTTTAATGGTGTTATTCATAGCGCTTATTTTAAAGGTTATTTTTTCGCCGCATTTGTAAGACAGAGGGTTTTTATCGGTTTCGCATTTAAAATACATAGCTATAACGCTCTTTTCTTATTTGTTTTCAATCTCTGTAATTTTATCTACGCGTTTTTGGTGTCTGCCACCTTCGAATTCGGTGTCAACAAAAAGGTCGGTTAATTCTAAAGCGGTACCAACGCCGATAACTCTACCGCCTAAGCAAAGGACATTTGAGTTATTGTGAAGTCTGGTATATTTAGCAGAAAAATGTTCACTGCAAGCAGCTGCGCGGATACCCTTATGCTTATTTGCGGCGATTGACATACCAATACCTGTTCCGCAAACTAAAATACCTAAATTAGCCTCGCCCTTTAAAATACCGTCGCAAAGTTTTGTTGCAATGTCTGGATAATCTACTGATACATTTTCGTGAATACCGTAATCTAGAACCTCAAATCCGCGTTCCTTTAAATGTTCGGCAATGGCGTTTTTGTGTTCGAAGCCGCCGTGGTCACAACCGAGTGCAATAATCATAATCTTTTCTCCTTTTTTTCTTTTAATTCTCTTTCTGCTTGTGGCAGTCTTAAATATTTAGGCAAAAGTTCTTCTGAAGATACGGTGTTACCGTTTTCAAAATAGCTTCTAGCCGTAAGCCCAACTCCTACCGCATTTTGATAACGGCTTTGCGGTTGGGATTTTTTAACGTTTTGAATATTTTGGGCTTTCGGGTATAAAATATCAGTCCCGTCGCCCGTTATAATAATGGTTTTTCCTTTTTGTGAAAGTGTATAGAGTTCAGCTAAAAGCTCATCACACATAAGCGCTCTATCCTCGCAAAGACGGGTGATTTCACCGCCTTTAATATCAAACAAAGCGTTATAAACTTGATTACATCTCGCGTCCATAGTCGCGCACACAATACAGTCGTAATCGGTGAAATTTTGCGCCATAGCGTAAAGGGTAGAAACCCCGACACAAGGTAAATTTTTTGCGATTGAAAGACCTTTAATTGCGCTTATTCCAATTCTTACGCCCGTAAATGAACCGGGGCCGTTGGAAATCGCAAAGCCATCAATATCATTAATACTAAGTAAAGCGGATTTAAGGGCGCTTTCTATCATCGGGAGTAAGGTCTGTGAGTGGGTAAGCTTTACATTAACATAGCAAGAGGATAAAATTTTACCATCCTCTATAATAGCAACGCTTGCAGGTGTTGCAGAACATTCAAGGCTTAAAATCTTCATATTATTCACCTTTTTTTGTAATTGTAATTTCTCTTTTTTCGTCGTCAATTCTTGTGAACTCTACATAAATAGTATCATCGGGCAGAGCGTTTTCAATGTTTTCGCTCCATTCACAAGCTAAAATTCCACCGTCGGAAATATAGTCAAAAAAGCCTGTTGAATAAAGGTCATCCCAACCTGAAACGCGGTACATATCAAAATGGTAAAGCGGTATTCTTCCGCTTAAATATTCGTTTACAAGCGCAAAGGTAGGGGAGGTTACCTGGTCTGAGCAGTCAAGACCTCTTGCAAGTCCTCTTGTGAAACAGGTTTTACCCATTCCAAGACCGCCACGAAAGGCAATAACCGTACCCTCTGAGAGAGTTTTACCTAAATTTTCACCGATTTTTTCGGTGTCATTAGGACTTAAGGATAGATATTTTTCCATAAAATACCCTTTCTGTAAATTTATCTATACAAGTATAACACATTTTTTCTAATTAATAAAGTGTTACTTGAATATTTGTTAAAAATAAACTATAATGTTAGTGGACAATTTGTTACGGAGGCTTATAGTTTGAAACATTTAATGGTTAAAATAGCCGACTTTTTCCGAGAGTCTGACAAAATATTGCTTATATTGTGTTTTGTTGCAACCACCTACGGTTGTTTGGCGGTATTTTCTGCTACGCATTATGCGGGCAGCTACCGACCGGTAATAGTTCAGTCTTTTTGTATGGTGGCGGGTATAGGCGCCGCTATGTTTATTTCGGCTTTTGATTATGATAATTATTTGCGTCGTTGGTATTTGGCGGCGGCTTTAGGCTTAATACCCGTTATTCTTACCTTCTTTATAGGCTTTGCGCCCGAAGGAACCGACGATAAGGCTTGGCTTAATTTAGGTTTTACTACCTTCCAACCGTCCGAGCTTTTGAAAATATGCTTTATTGTAACCTTTAGCAACCATTTAGCAAAGGTGAAACGGGATATAAACAAGCTTAAGGTTTTAATTCCCGTTTGTGTTCACGGCGCAATCCCGATTTTACTTATATTTATTCAGGGTGACGCGGGTACGGCACTTGTATTTACAGTAATGTTTATTTGTATGCTTATGGTTGCAGGCGTTTCTTGGAAATACTTTTTAACCGCTTTTTTAGCGGCGGTTGTAGCTTCGCCGATAGCGTATTTCTTTATTCTTAATGATGACCACCGTCAAAGAATTGTTAATATGTTTGATATTGACGGTGATATTCAAGGTATCGGTTGGCAACAGTACCGCGGAAGAATGGCGCTTGCGAACGGCGGCTTTTTTGGACAAGGTTATTTAAACGGCGACCTTACACAATTAGGTAAAAGGGGCGTACCAGAGGGTCACAATGACTTTATTTTTGTATGTATAGGTGAAGAGTTAGGCTTTTTAGGTTGTTTTGCTGTATTAATTCTTTTAACTGCAATATGCTTCAGATGCTTGCAAATTGCAAAGCTTTCGGTTAAAAACGAGGGTAAATATATTTGTGTTGGTGTTTTTGCAATGCTTTTTGCGCAAACCGTAATTAATGTTGGTATGTGTACATCTGTTACACCCGTTATCGGTATTACGCTCCCGTTCTTTAGTGCGGGTGGAACCTCGCTGTTTTGTTTGTTCTTAGGTATTGGTCTTGTGCTTAATGTTTATATGCACCGAAATTCCCGTACAATTTATTTAAGAGATTAAAAAAACTGCCCTTTTGGGCAGTTTTTTTATGGTATTTTTGGGCTTGAAAATTCAAAATATTCTTGCTTGAACTCTTTATAATATTTACGGGTTATATGAATTTTTTCGCCGTTTTTCAGAAAAACATATTCGTTATCGTAGCCGGTAATACAATTTAAATTTACTATAAACGCGCGATTGATTTTTTTGAAATATTTTTGTGGCAGGGTACTGAATACGCGAGCCATAGTTTTATTGCAGGGTATAGCTTCATTCTTTAAATGTATAAAGCAATGCTTATTATCGGCTTCTAAATAGAAAATATCCGCAGTATTAATACAGTATGTTGTTACATAATTGGTTATCCAAAGAGGGTAGTTTTCACTGTACGAAACAAAAAAGTCGTTTAATGATTCGAAAAGTATCTGAGTATTTAAGGGTTTTGTTAAAAAGCGGTAGGGCGAAACCTTAAAGGATTCAAAAATAAAATCTGTTGTATGGCTTAAGAAAATAATATCGCTTTCACATCCGTAAGCCCTTAATTGCTTTGCCGTTTCAAGACCGTTAATTCCTAAAAGGGAATATTCAATAAAAATAAGACAATATTTATTTTTAGATTTTAATAATTCTTCACCACTTGAAAATTCTTCAACAATAAATTCCATTTTGTTTGAATTTGAATAGCGGTAAAGCAAATCTTTCAACTTTTTTACATAGGCAGTATTGCCGTCACAAATTGCTATTCTCATTTTTAAACTCTTATTAAAAAATATTATTTTTTTCTTTTGCTCCTTAAATCTTGCTTTTTGCTCCATTTTAATTGACAACTCCTTTCTACATTCTTTAAAATGTAAAAGGTTGCAACTTAATTCCACTAAAAAATTAAAATGCAGCTACATGGCAACAGTCTGCTTGGCCGAGCAGACTGTTGTTTTTTTATTTCATATTATATATCATTTGCGAGAAAATGTCAATAATTAACTATTGAGTATGTAAAATGGGTTATTTTACTCCTGAATTTCGACCTTTTACTCTAAAATTTTACATAATTTTCATAAAAATCAATAAAATGACATTTATTGTTAGATGCTGCTAATATTTTGGAAATTTCTTATTTTCAAAATAGGTTTACAAAATTGGCGGTATCTTCTTTATTTAATTATGTAAGGATGGTAAAAGTGTGTAACAGATGTTTAAAGCCGATAATTGAAAAATTTAAAAAACAAGACATGACAGTTTTTGAGCCGCTATATGATTTATTTAAGCGTCTTATAATGTTTTATTCTAAAAAGCTTTATTATGACGATGCGGCGGGTGAGCTGACACTATTTTTTATAGAATTACTTTATAGTATTGATTTATCTAAATTTCATAATGATGATTCAGTTTCATTAAAAAAATACATCGCAGTAGCAATTAAAAACAGATATATTGCATTATCTGTAAATAAAGAGCGTTATGGCAAAGTATCTAATAAGCTATATGATAATCTTGAGGGGTATTCGCCTAACTTTGAAGAACATTTTTCATTGCTTGAAAGTATAAATGTATTATCAGATAAGCAAAGGCAAATTGTCATATATAAATACATATATGGTTACAGTGATTTTGAAATTGCAGTATTATTAGGTATTAGCAGACAGGCTGTCAATCGTCTTAAAAATCGGGCACTGATTTGCCTTAGGGATTTTTTAGCGGGGGAAACTGCTTATGAAAACACAAGATGATATAGAGCTTTTTCGTGTTAGAAAAAGTTGGTTTGATATTGCCTCTCAGGTAGGTGCATTTTTTTTGCTTGAAAATGCGGTAGATGCCGCAAAAAAGTCCGAATGTAATGTTTATAACAGCAAAAGGAAATGCGTATGGAATTATACAGAGGAAACACAAACATAGAAATTAAAAATATTGAATGCCCAAAGGATAAATATTCTATTAAATGTCCGCATACTTTAAAAGCGAAAACAATAATAATACATAATACCGCAAACGATGCATCTGCTGAAAACGAGGTTCAATATATGCACCGAAATAATAATAAGGTTTCATTTCACTTTGCGGTTGATGATGTTGAAATTATTAAAGCCTTACCGCTTGACCGTAATTCTTGGAATGCAGGGGATGGCAGCAATGGCAAAGGCAACCGCGAGGGAATATCAATTGAGATTTGCTATTCAAAGTCGGGCGGTCTAAGGTGGCTTAAAGCGGTAGATAATGCAGCTAAGCTGACTGCAAAATTGCTTATAGAGTACGGTTTTGGAATTGATAAGGTAACAAAGCATAAGGATTATAGTGGCAAACACTGCCCGCATAGAATACTCGACGAATACGGTTGGGATAATTTTATTGCGCGTGTTAAAGCTTACCTTAATCAAAAGGATACAAATGCAGTAAGTAAAACTAATCCTATTTTAGAGTGGCAAAATGCCGCTATTGCGGACGGTTTTAAGTTCCCTCAATATGGCGCAGACGGCAAATGGGGGAACGAATGTATAAGCGTTGCAAAACAAGCTATATGCAAGAAAAGAGATACATACAAGTATAGAAATCTTACAAAAATTGTTCAAAAAGCGGTTGGTGTAACTGCAGACGGCAAATTCGGTAATGATACTAAAAATGCGGTTATTAATTTTCAAAGGCTTACGGGTCTTTCAGCAGACGGCTGTGTAGGGCTTAATACTTGGAAAAGAATATTGGGGGTATAGATATGCAAGAAAAAACAATTAAATGGTTAAAGGCGGCAGGAATAAGAGCTATAAAGACAGTTGCGGAAACCGCGGTGGCTACAATCGGTACCTCGATGATGATTACAGAGGTTAATTGGAAGCTTGTTGTTTCGGCTGCGCTTTTATCGGGCTTGCTTTCACTTTTAATTTCGGTTAAAGGTTTGCCCGAAATAAAAGAATAAATTTAAAGGAGATTGCTTTTTAGCAATCTCCTTTAAAGCTTTTAAAGAGTATATCTGCAATTTCTTGCATTTCGGTTTTATCTACCTTTAAAACCTGTCTGTCATAGGTTAAAAGTCCGTTGGTTTCGTCCTCAACATCGCTTACCTGAGTTAATACAGTGGCGTTAAGGTTATTATTTTTAATCTGTGGTACTACTTGATTAATATATAATTCCTTAAGCGCGTTTCTGAATTTATCACTATCATTAAAAAATTTATATCCGTAGGTGGAATTTGTGTTGAAGGAATGATTTTTTATTTTAAGTGAATAGCCGCCAAATTCAGATAAAACGAGCGGTCTGCCGTCGTTTTTAAGCTTTAGCGGTTTAAAATAAATATGCTCGCTTAAAACATCGCTTTCGCCTGTTTGGAACCAACCGGATGTTGCATCGAAAATTCGGGTTTGGTCGAGCGGTTTTATTTGTTGGTAATTTTCTTTAGCGTCAAACTGCCCCCAACCCTCGTTAAAGATTGTATAGTAACAAACGCACGGATGGTTATATAAAAGCGCTAGTGTTTCTTTTGAATCTTTTTCGAAGGCTTCGCGTCTTTTCTTACTTGCAAAATGCGAAATGCCTTTTTTAAGACCGATTGTAGGCAAGAGAGTATCTATAAAGAAATTGTATTTTCCGCTATTAACAAAATCTTGGAAAACAACCATTCCGTATTTATCGCAGTAATTGTAGAAAATTTCGGGCTCTATTTTAATGTGCTTTCTAAGCATATTAAAGCCACATTCCTTCATAGTAACAATGTCGTACTCGAAGCCTTTCTCACTTGCGGGAAGATAAATACCGTCACTAAAATATCCTTGGTCTAAAAGTCCGTGGAAGAAATATGGCTTACTGTTTAAGCAAATTTTATTTTCTTTAATCGTAACGGTGCGAAGTGCTACATAAGAAATGATTTTATCCATACCCGAAACAAGCTCGAAATCATAAAGTTTCGGGTTTTCGGGGGTCCAATTTTCAGGGTTTTCTATTTCAATTCGCGTTCCATTACCATTAAAGGTGTATTCCTTATCTTGTATTTTAATTACCTTTTGGTCTTCGCCGCCATCAACTAAAATATTAAATCCTGAAAGGTCGGGTGTAATTTTAATTGATTTTATATAACTATCGGGTACTTGCTCAGCCCATACCGAGCCCCAAATTCCGCTTGTTTCGGTATACCACATACCGCCGCGCTTTTTGCATTGTTTACCGTAGGCAAAATCGGTATCAAGTTTATCGGTAACCTTCACTGTAAGCAAGTTTTCGTTCTCATTTAAAAATTCGGTAATATCAAAGCTAAAGGGTAGATAACCGCCTTTGTGAGTGCCTACAAGCCTTGAGTTTATATAAACCTCGCATTCTTGGTCAGCGGCGGTAATGTTTAAAATAGTTTTATAATTTGGTTTGTTTTTAATTTCGATATTCCTTGTGTAAACAAGAATATCGTTTTTCTTTTTTATACCACTGAAGCCTGAAAGGCGTGATTCTAAAGGAAATGGAACTAAAATCTTACCCGAATATACGGTTTTATTTTTTCTTAAAATTTTCAAATCCCATTTGCCGTTTAAAGAAAAGTAGGAATCGCGCTTGAATTGGGGGCGGGGGTACTCTTGCCAAGGGGTGCCTTTTAAATCTTCTTCAAAGGGAGTTTTTAATTGCTCGAATTTTGGCTTATTGTTTTTGAAAATAATAATAAGCAACGGAATTAAAGCAATTAGTGCTAAAAGGGCTGCAAGGAAGATATTTTCGTTTGGTAAAAACGAGGTTGTACCGTCATTATTAAGTATTGTTTTTGAATTTTTAAGTACCTGCGAGCCTATAAACGGACCTACTATTCCGGGGATTAAAACTTGTGAAAAAATGCGAAGTCCTTGGAACATACCTGCTTTGTTTTCGGGTGTGTTATCGCGTATTGTAGCGCCGAATATTGCCATAGCCGAAAGATAACCGCACATCATTAGAAGTGAGCCAATAAATACAGGCAATGTAGTTTTAGTTAAAAACAGAATAATATATCCGAGACCTAACCACAAAAGAGGGAGTATGAGTGATAATTTAATACCTTTTTTATCGTAAACTCTGCCCCAAAAAGCAGTTGCGAGCGAGGCTAAAATTATCGCGGGCGCCATTATAAATACATAGTCGCTCATACCAAGGCTTTTTTCGTAGTAGATAATAAGATACGGCATAAATATCT
Organism: Acutalibacteraceae bacterium; assembly: GCA_045657745.1. Taxonomy (GTDB): domain Bacteria; phylum Bacillota; class Clostridia; order Oscillospirales; family Acutalibacteraceae; genus UBA737. Next base: position 6,999 of record JAZOTR010000074.1, on the reverse strand, counting down.
GAATAGAAATATTAAAGATTACAAAGCCCGAAAGCACTATATAAAGTAAAGGGTTTTTCTTAATTGTTTTTGGTAAGAAACCGTAAAAAATACATGTTAAGTAACCCTCGCTTGCAGGCTTTACATTGCTGTCTTTAATAAGAAAAATCCCAAGAATACCAATAGCTATAACAATTATACCTATTATTGAAAATATTGAAACCCAACTCGAAGCCTTTTCTAAATCAAAAAACATAAATCCGCCGAATACTGCAAGTATTGCTACGAGCGGCATCATTGAATTTATACCCTCAGCGGCGCCTCTGTTAGTAAAGTCGGTAGAATCGGTAAGCCATGCATTAAATGCGGCATCGTTTGCGCTTGAGCCGAAAAATGTCATAACACAGTCCAAAACAATAACAAGTGTTACGCACAAAGCCGAAACGGCTGTAACAGTGGGGAAGAGAGCACTTACAACTTCAGTTCTGATAAAAGCAAAGCTGAATATAGAAATACCCCAAAGTATATACCCCGAGCACATAAAAACTTTTCGCTTACCTATTCGGTCAGAAAGGGCGCCTATAAATACGGTTGTAAGTGTAGCGGCAATTGCCGAAGCCGAAACCATAGCCGCAATATCTTCTGCCGAGGCGTTGAACATTTTGTATATAAAAACATTAAAATACATATTTTCAACTACCCACGCTACTTGGCCTATAAGGCTAAACAGCGTTAAGGCAAACCAAAAACGAGAACCTAATTTAGTTTTCATAAAAAACCTCTTAAAAATTTATTTTTCGCCTGCAATACACTTGAAAAGCTTAGCTTCGCCCTTGTAATTTTCGAGATATGTAACAAGCTCATCGGCATCCTCGAAAACAGGGCAAAGGTCGGTTGTGCGAGAATCCATAAATTTAGTTTCAACCGCTGAATTAAGTGTTGCAATTAAATTATTGAAATATCCGTTTATATTAAAAATAGCAATTGGCTTTGAGTGAAGACCAAGCTGCTTTAAAGTTAGTATTTCAAAGAATTCGTCAAAGGTGCCTACACCACCGGGGGTCATAATAAAAGCGTCCGACATTTGCTCCATTAATTCCTTACGCTTACGCATAGTATCGGGATAAATGAATTCGTCGCATTTATCATAGAGTACACCGTCAACATTAAAAAAGGACGGCGCGATTCCAATTATCTTGCCATCCTTTTTAGAAAATCCACGCGCAACAGCACCCATAAGACCGTTAGTGCCACCGCCGAAAACAAGCGTGTGACCGCGAGCGGCTAATTTTTCGCCTAACATTTCTGCGCTTTGCATAAATGAAATATCAATTTTATTACTTGAAGCGCCGTATACACATATATTCATAAAATACACCTACCGTCTAAAATTGCATTTTTAAGATTTTCACCCTCGTATTCAAGCTTTAAAGAGAAAAAAGGTCGGTTTTCATCGATTAATTTTAAAAATATTTTATCGCCCTGCCAAAGCGGTAGGGAATATAAATCCTTTTTATCTACCCAACACAGCTCACCCTCATCACAAGGCTTTATTTCACCCTCGAAATCGAGTGAGTGAAAAATATGCATATATTCAGTTGGCCATTCGTTTGATACAAAGGTAACTATTCCGCAATAGCGCGCGGAATTTAAGGTAAGCCCCGTTTCTTCAAGTGTTTCGCGCTTGTTGCATTCTTCGGGACTTTCCTTATCTTCAAATTTACCGCCAATGCCTATCCATTTATCGTGGTTAAGGTCATTTTCTTTTTTTATACGGTGAAGCATTAAATACTTACCGTCCTTTTCAATATGACAAAGGGTTGTATTTATCATAATAATCCTTCTATTCGCGTATTAAATCAGAAGCTTCGTGAGTATAACCGTCAATAAAGAAGGTTTTTAAATTCTTGTTCTCAGTATCGAAAACAGCATTGTATTGGATGTTTTCATACTCGCTTAAAATAGAACGATAGGGAGAGGAATCACTCCATTTATAATGCACGCCCTGATTGTCAATATATCCTACTGTATCAATTACAGGAAGCACCTTTGAAAGACTAAGCAAATACTTATTGTATTCGGTTAATTTAACACCTGCTGTTTGTAGCACGAGTGAAGAAAGATAGTTACTGCTAAGGCGTTCAACATACTGTTCTTCAATATCGTAATTTGCCCAAATGAAGAACGGTGTCATATGACGTTTTTGCTCTTGCTCGGATGTAAGGTTAGAAAGGTTATTAACACCTAAGCATTCCGAAATAAATTCAGTCTCAATATTTGGCTGATGGTCACCGAACATACATATAATTGTAGGCTCTTTTACCTTCTTAAAGTATTCTATTAGTTCTTTAAAAGCATTGTCACTTGCTTTTACCAAAGAAAGATATTTGTTTGCCTTGTTATAATTTTGGGTAGAAGATGTAGCATAAATGCTTTCATCAAAGTTGACAGCGCTCGGAGTGTAACCGCCGTGATTCTGCATAGTTACATTAAATGTAAAGTATGGCTTTGATTTATCGCGGTTTTTATAGTCATCTATAATAAGCTTGTAGTTATATGAATCACTTATATATTGGCGCACGAGCATATTTTTAGAATCCGGATAATGTTGTTCAATTAATTGTTGCAGGTAGTTCGGGTCATTACCGTTGTCCATATAATCTTTCATTAATGAAATGTCAATAATGTCCTCTAAGGCGATGAATTTGTTAAAACCAAAGTTACTGTAAACCTCGGGACGCTTCCAACCCGACGAATAATAGGGGTGTAAAGCGTAAGAGGAATAATTTTGCGCTTCAAGAGTAGAAACTAAAGAAGCCATCGGGTTTTTAACATAAAGCATATATGCGTTACTGCCCGAGGGTAAAAAGGCGGTAGTATGACCTGTTAAAAATTCAAATTCAGTATTAGAAGTACCCGCGCCTATAACCGGTACATACAAATTGCCCTTAATAGTATTTTCGGTCAATGAATTCATAAAGGGCATATAATCTTCGTTTGTTGTAAGATTACCAAGCACCTTAAGGTCCGAAAGCGATTCGTTCATAATACAAATAATATTAGGGGTGTTTTCAGAGGTGTTTGTTTCTTCTTGGTTTGTTTGTTCGTTTTTATTTATAATGTTCTCAATCTCATTCGGGTCGTAGGTTGAGGGTTTGTTCATATATAAATATTTAGTGTTTGCAAAGAAATTAAAAACAAAGCCGTAGTTATGGTAGCCTCTTGTTTGATTCCAGAAATCAGGACGGATACCCATATCTGCAAATATGCTTGTTGCGTAAAAGATAATTATAATAGTACCCGAAAAAACAGCAGTGAAGCTACGAGATGCTATTTTGGTTATTATATTGTATTTAGGTGTAGGGGTTTTTATGGAAATGGTAACAATAAAAATGAAAATAAAAACTCCGGTAATTACCTTATATCCGGGGGCAAAGTTATATGTGTTAGCAACATTTGCGGCGGTTGTAACACTTAAAAAGTCCATAGGCTGAAATGGTGTGCCGCGGAAGTCCATAACATAGCTATGACATAATGCAAGACCAAATAAAACTGTATTTACAATAAGGTAAGAAACTCTAAAGCTGCCTGTTAAAGCAAAGAAAAGAAAATTAAAAACTAAAATTACTACATAGTTTCCAAAAAAGCCCAAATATGTCATATCATAAATAAAGACATTGTTAAGGCATTCGGTCATAGTTATAGTAACGATAGGGATTAAAAGGAAAAAGACGAATTGCCATATTTTATTGGTTAAATCGTTTTTAAGTTTGATTGTAAAAATAACAGAAAGACCTAAGATGAAAGGCAAGGCAAGGTCAATTGCGAGCAAAAGCCAACGAACCGAAAAGCTTAGTGTTTGGTATGTGTTGACACTAAAAACAACCAATAACAATGCAACAAGACAAAGTACGCTTCCTGTTATTTTTGAAGCTTTTGAATATTTTATTTCAAAGGTGTTTTTAAGAAAATTCGGCAAAGAATTTACGAAAAAATTTATAGCACCGTTTTTAATATTATTGAAATCCATTATTAATGCACCTCACAATATTAGAATTATACCATATTATACCGATAATAACAACTATTTTTCTTCTGAATAAAATGTAAATAAAGTATTAATGGATAATTGGTGATTTTATGCTGTCACTTATATATAGTTTTGGAATTTCTATGATGATTATTATACCCATATACATTATAAAAAGGCGCTTCAAATCAATGTATAAGAAAATTTGTCGTAATAAGTATAGAAAATAAACAAAATAAAAATGATTTAGTTGTATAAAGTGCTAAAGTTTAAAGAATTGCTAAAAAACACTTTACAACTTTATCTTAATAAAGTATAATTATGACATCAAATATTTCGAAAGAAGGAAAATAAAATGAAAAAATTATTAGCAATTATTTTGACTTTAGCAATGCTTTTATGCTTTGCTGGCTGTGCAGGACAGGCAGAAATAATCGTAGCAGAAAAGGAATCTGCAGGTGAAGCGGTAGCAAAGGATTTAGATGGCTACGAATACACCGCAGTTGATACTCAGGCTAAGGCTATTATGGAAGTAGCTTCAGGCACTGCAGATGCTGCAATTATTGACTATGTAATGTCTATTGGTTCAATCGGTGAAGGTACTGACTATGAAAACCTTATCGTTACAGGTGACGGCTACAGCCCCGAAAATTACGGTATTGCATTCCGTAAGGGCTCTGATGTTACTGCAAAGGTAAATGAAGCAATCGCTACATTGCGTGACAACGGCAAGCTTGAGCAAATCGCTAAAAACTACAAGCTTGATGAGCTTATCACAGCTAACGATACATTCGAACCCTTTAAGCAGGCAGAAAAAGATTCCGATTGGGAATACATCAAAAACAAGGGCGAATTAGTAATTGGTATTACATATTTTGCTCCTATGAACTACGAAAATGAAAATGGCGAACTCGTTGGTTTTGAAACTGAATTTGCAAAAGCTGTTTGCGAAGTTTTAGGTGTTAACGCTAAGTTCCAAGAAATCAGCTGGTCTGCAAAAGAAACCGAACTTGCTGCTAAGAATATTGACTGTATCTGGAACGGTATGACAATTACCGACGAAAGAGCAGAAGCAATGAGCATTACTATTCCTTACATGGCTAATAAGCAGGTAATGATCGTAAAAGAAAAATAATCGGAGTCGAGTAAATGTCGTTTGAAATTGTAACAAAAGAATTATTACTTGGCTTTTTGGAAAATTGCGAGGTTTTCGCACTAACGCTTTTAATGGCGATTCCTTTAGGTCTTGTAGTAACATTTGGTTCAATGTCAAAATTCAAACCGTTAGCGGCTGTTACAAAAGTATTTGTCTGGATCATCAGAGGTACCCCTCTGATGCTCCAGCTTTTTGTAGTTTTATATGTTCCCGGTTTGGTTTTTGGCGTTCCTATGCGTAACCGTATGGTTGCCGCACTTATAGCTTTTGTAATTAACTACGCTTGCTATTTCAGTGAAATTTATCGTGGCGGAATAGAGAGCGTTTCAAAGGGTCAATACGAAGCAGGTCAAGTGCTTGGCATGACAAAAAGCCAAATATTCTTTAAAATAGTATTAATGCAGGTGGTAAAGCGTATAGTACCGCCTATGAGTAATGAAATTATCACTTTGGTTAAGGATACTTCCTTGGCAAGAATTATAGCCGTTGGTGAAATACTTATGGCGGCTGAACGCTATGCAGGTAAGGGCCTTATATGGCCACTTTTCTACACAGGTGTATTTTTCCTTTTGTTCAACGGTATTTTAACCTTGCTTTTCGGTTATATTGAAAAGAAACTTGATTATTACAGAGGTTGATTATGGCTATTCTTGAAGTAAATGATATTAGAAAAAGCTTTGCAAAATGCGAGGTTTTAAAGGGCATTAGCTTTTCGCTTGAAAAGGGCGAGGTTTTGTCTATAATAGGCTCTTCGGGTAGCGGTAAAACCACCTTGCTTCGTTGCCTTAATTTTTTAGAAATTGCCGAAGAGGGAACTATTTCTATAAACGGAAAACAGATTTTTGACGGTAAGCATTTCGAAAATGTTAAGGATTCGGAAATCAGAGAAAACCGTTTGCATTTCGGATTGGTTTTTCAGTCCTTTAATCTTTTTCCGCAATACAATGTTTTGGAAAATATAACCTTAGCGCCAAATCTTTTAAAACGCGACACACCTGCGAATATAGAAAAACGCGCAAAAGAGTTAATCGAAAGGGTAGGGCTTTTAGATAAAATTGATTTTTATCCCTGTCAGCTTTCGGGTGGTCAGCAGCAGCGTGTTGCTATTGCAAGAGCCTTAGCGCTTGACCCCGATATTCTTTGTTTTGACGAGCCTACCTCTGCGTTAGACCCCGAGCTTACGGGAGAGGTTTTAAAGGTTATTAAGAGCCTTAAGAGCAAGGATAGCACAATGATAATAGTAACTCACGAAATGGAATTTGCTAAGACTGTTTCGGACAAGGTTATTTTTATGGCGGATGGTGTTATTGAAGAAATTGGCACACCTCAAGAGATATTTGAAAATCCAAAATCTCAAAAAACCAAGCATTTTTTAAGTAAATCGTTAGAAGAATTTTAGGTGAGCGTTATGTTGAAAAAGATAACCCCCGAAATGATTCGAGATGTATATAATCTGTTGGCGGCTGTTGATAATCCTAAGGATATGGAACTATTGTTCCAAGACCTTTGTACTAATAAGGAAGTAGAACAAATGGCGCAGAGAATAGCGGCGGCAAGACTTTTGATTGAGGGAAATACCTATAATAAGGTAATTGAAAAGACCGATATTTCCTCAGCAACCTTAAGCCGTGTTTCGCGTTGTGTGCAGTACGGAAACGGATATAAAAAGTTTATAAAATAAAAAATCCCCGAATTGAAGTGAACCCCAAAGTTTAGACAAAATTAAATATTAAATTGCTTGTGAATGAGTTCGGTATTGCACCGGGCTCATTCCTTTTAGTTTTAAGGAAATTCTTTCGTTGTTGTAGTAATCTATGTAATGTTTCAATTCATC
>JAZOTR010000073.1:0-2341 GCA_045657745.1 Acutalibacteraceae bacterium | reverse complement strand
CTACGGCAAATGGACACCTAAAAATGCAGGCGGCGGATATTCGGGTAATATGACCGCGCAAAAGGCGCTCGAGCGTTCTATTAATACAATTCCTGCGGCATTAGTAAATAAAATGAAGCCACAAACCTCGTATGATTTCCTAACCCAAAAATTAGGTATAAAAAATCTTACTAAGAACGATGTGGATTTAGCTCCTATGTCACTTGGCGGTACTAATGGCGGTCTTACTACGCTTGAATCGGCGGCAGCTTATGCTATTTTCGGTAACGGCGGTCAGTATTACGAGCCAACATTTTATACCAAGGTTACCGACCAAAAGGGTAATATTGTTTTAGAGCAAAACACAAGACCTACTCCCGCTTTAAGTGAGGATACCGCAACCGTTATGAACAAAATGCTTCAATCCGTTATTTACGGTGGCAGCGGTACAGGTAAGTCGGTAGCGTCAGCTGTGACTAATATGAAATTGTTCGGTAAAACCGGTACTTCAAGTGAGGATAACGATAAATGGTTTGTAGGCGGCTCGCCTTACTATGTTGTATCCTCCTGGTGCGGTTATGAAACAATGCAAAAAATGCCGTCGGCAAACCTTAATGTTGCGAAAAACCTTTGGAGCGAGGTAATGTCCAAAATCCATAGCGGTTTGAAGGAACGCGAATTTGAGGTTAGCAGTTACGCTAAGGATAGATATTACTGTACCGAAACAGGTCTTCTTGCAACAGATAAATGTCCTTCAAAAGCGGTTGGTTGGTATAAAAAGGCATTCTTGCCCGAAACCTGTACAACCCACGAGGGTACTGTTTTAGGCAAGCCTGTTTACGAAAAGCCTGAAGAAACAACCTCGGAAAATTCATCAGGAACATCTTCAACAGCTTCTAACACTTCAAGCGCAACAAGTAGTCAAGCAAATTAAAAAGTAATAAATAAAGCGTGCTTTTAGCACGCTTTAATTAAGGAAAAAATATGCTTAATTTTAAAAAATTCGAAATATCTGATATAGAAAAAATCAAAAAATATACAAATATTAACGGTAACTTTTCTTGTGAAACAAGCTTTGTTAATTTACTTGTATGGCAAGATATTTATAATAATATGTACGCCGAAAAGGACGGAATATTATTTATAAAATCGGTTATAAAGGGACGGGCTAATTTTCGCTTGCCCTTTGGCAGTGATATGAAAAAGGGCGCTAAGATATTGCGTGAGTATTGCGGTGCACAAGAGCCGATACTTTGGATACAGCAAGCCGAAAGATTTAACGAAATAGCAGAGCATATTAATGAAAATTATCAGTTATACGAGCACCGTGATGCATTTGATTATATTTATCTTACAAGCGATTTGGCAAACCTTAGCGGTAAAAAATATCACAGCAAGCGAAATCATATTTCGGCATTTTCTAAGAAATACAATTGGACCTACTGTGATATAACTGATGAAAATAAAGAAGATATTTTGCAGTGCGCGCAGTTGTGGTATAAAGCCAATTCCGAGCGGTATGACGAATATATGGAATGTGAATCCCGAGGCATTAAAACGATTTTAGAAAATATGGAAGCGCTTAGTGTTTCAGGCGGCGCAATATATATCGACGGCAAGGCGGTTGCATTTACCTTAGGCTCGCCCATTAACGACGAGGTTTTCGATGTTCATATTGAAAAAGCTTTGCCTGAATACGCCGCGGCATATACCGTTATTAACAATGAATTTGCCAAAAGATTAGCCCAATATAAGTATATCAACCGTGAGGATGATATGGGAATTGAGGGGCTTCGAAAGGCAAAGCTTTCGTATAAGCCTGAAATTCTTTTGAAAAAATACCTTTGCTTACCTAAAAAGCAAGTTTGTCAAAAGCTTTACCATAAGAATTTTGCTGATGGCGACGATGCATTTGAAAATGAATTGTTTGATAAATGCTTTAAATATTGCCACTATCTTGAAAAGGACGGCAAAATAGTATCTATTTGTTTTGCATTCCCTTGCAAAATAGGCGAAAAGAATGCTAAGTATATTTTTGGTGTAGCAACCGATGAAAATGAAAGAAATAAGGGTTATGCAACCGAGCTTTTAAATATAATAAAGGCTCAAAGTGACGATATTTTAATATTACGTCCTGTAAATGATAATGTTATTGATTTTTATAAAAAATTAGGATTTAAAACCTTTAAAGCTACAAATCAAATTAATGATTTTTGCCTTACACCGAATGAGGATTTTTACAATCTTGCAAAAGATGAAAAGGAAGAAAGCGGCACATATACTGCTATGTATTTAAGTAATAGCCAAGAAAATTTAGAAAATTTATATTTTCCTTACAGTATGATTTAAAACCGAGTGCTTT
>JAZOTR010000072.1:0-16733 GCA_045657745.1 Acutalibacteraceae bacterium | reverse complement strand
ACAAGGCAGAGCCATTATACGAGCGCCTTTCAAAGTATATTAAAATACTTGAAAGCTACGGCTTTGTAAAACTTTAAAATGAAAGAGTTCAAGCAATGCTTGAACTCTTTTTTATTTTCTTATTAACAGTGCAACAGTTTCAACGTGTTCGGTATGCGGGAACATATCGACAGGTTGAATTTTTCTTGTCTTGTAGCCTTTTCGTGTTAAAAAAGACATATCACGTGCCATTGTTTCGGGATTGCAAGAAACATAAACTATCTTTTTTGGAGCAAGTTCTACTAAGCAACGCAAAAATTCAAGACTTGCTCCTGCTCTTGGCGGGTCCATAATTACAACATCAAAGTTCTCGCCCTTTTGTGAGCTTTTAACCATAAACTTGCCTGCATCATCTTCAAAAAATTCGATATTCTTTACATTGTTAAGTTCTGCATTCACCTTGGCATCCTTTACAGCATCGGAGTTAAGCTCAACACCTACAACCTTGCCCGCCTTAGCCGATGCAATTATACCAATAGTTCCCGTTCCGCAATACGCGTCAAGCACCTTTTCGGTACCCGTTAGCTCTGCAAAATCAATAGCCTTGTTATAAAGCACCTCGGTTTGTATAGGGTTTATCTGATAAAAAGCCTTAGGCGAAATTCTAAAACGAAAACCGCAAAGATTTTCTTCAATATAGCCTTTTCCGTAAAGCACGCGACTTTCCTCGCCTAAAATGAGGCTTGTAAATTTGTTATTCACATTTTGTACAACCGTAGTAATCTCGGGGTGGCGCGAAAGTAAAGCATTAACAAACTGCGAGCTCTTAGGAAAATCCATTACGGCGGTAACAAGCACAACCATAATTTCGCCGCTTGAAAAACCGCGTTTTATAAGAACATGGCGCAAAAATCCTTTCATTGTAACATCGTTAAATGCGCGAAGTTTGAAACTTTTCAGTAGCTTTCTTATAGTTACAATAATTTCGTCGGCCTTTTGGTCTTCAATAAGGCAACTGTCAACCGGAACAATATTATGGGTAGATGACTGATAAACACCTGAAATAATCTCGCCCTTACGCTCCGAAAATGCCGCTTGAACCTTATTTCGATAGTGGTAAGGCTCAGCCATACCTATAATCTCGTTTACATGATGGTATTTACCCAACAGCTTTATAACCTTTACCTGCTTAAAGCTTAATTGCTTTTGGTAGGTTAAATTTTGTAGCTGACAGCCGCCGCATTTTTTACGGTGGGGACATTTTAAATTTAATTCGTTCATTTACCGCTCCATTCTTAAAAGCGCAACCGTTTCAACATGACTTGTTCGTGGGAATAAGTCACAAGGGGTATATTCTATAAGCTTATAGCCGAGCTCATCAAATATCTTAATGTCACGCGCTAAGGTTGCGGGGTCGCACGAAACATAAACCACGCTTTCGGGCGCAAAGCTATTAGCAATGATTTCTATTACCTCTTTAGCGCAACCCTTTCTTGGTGGGTCTACAATTACGGTATCTGCCTTAATGCCTTCTTTTGCTAATTGCTCGGCGGCGTCCGACGCATCCGCGCAAATAAATCTTGCATTTTCTATGCCGTTAGCTTTAGCATTGTGTTTAGCATCCTCTATTGCTTCGGGGATAATTTCAACACCTATTATACTTTTAGCATCCTTAGCCATTGAAAGCCCTATTGTACCCGCGCCGCAATATAAATCTATAATATTTTTGCCGTTAGGACTCGCGTATTCGCGCGCCTTATTATAAAGCCTTTCAGCCATAGCGTGATTAACTTGATAAAAAGACAATGCCGAAAGTCTTACCTTAACACCGCACAAAACATCGGTAATATAATCGCTACCGTAAAGGGTTTTACACTCTTTACCCAAAATCACATTAGTATTTTCTTTGTTTATATTTAACTGAACGCTCTGAAGGTCGCTGCCGCAAACCGCTTTAAAAGTTTCAATTATTTCATCCGCAAAAGGTAAGGTATTGCCGTTTATAACGAAGGTAACCATAATTTCGTTTGTTACCTCTGCTTTACGGATATAAATATGACGAAGCAAGCCCTTGTGTTTTTCCTCATCGTAAATACTTATACCGTACTTATTTATCCACTCGCTTACCTCTTTGGTAATAGCGGAAAAAATTTCGGGTTGAAGCGCACAGTCGCCACATTCAATAATCCTATGTGAATGAAAGGCGTAAAAACCAACGCCACCGTTCTGCGCGATAGGATACTGCGCTTTATTGCGGTAGCGGTCGGGCGTATGAGAAATAATAGACTGTGACTTTAAATCCACGCCGCCTATTCGTTTCACCGTTTCGTAAACCTTGTTTTCTTTAAGTTTGCATTCAGCATCATAAGCAATATGCCTGAAAACACAACCGCCGCATTTGGAAAAATGCGGACAGTCGTTTTCTATTCTATTTTCCGAGGGTGTTAAAAGTTCTATTAGCTTACCATAAGCATAGGCCTTTTTAACCTTTAAAATTTTAACACGCGCAGTATCACCAACAGCAGTTAGCGGTACAAAAATAGCCATTCCGTCATACTTGCCAACACCGCTGCCCTCTGTTGTAATATCGGTTATTTCTAAAATTATTTCTTGATTTTTTTGCATGTTACTGTTTCTTCTTAAAAATAATTACAATTGCAATTATATAGCCAACAATTATTAGAGCGATAGGTCCGAAAATCATCCACCATTCAAGCTGAAGCTTGAATTTTTCGCCCGCTTCAACCTCGGTTTCCTCAGTGCTTTCAAGTATTGGGATAGTTTCGTCTATCTTTTCCTTGCAAACACTACAGGTGTATCTCATAACGCCTGAGGTTTTTTGTGTGGCAGTTTTAATTATTTTGCCTTCGTCCAAATCGTGCGCTAATTTTTCTATTACCTGTGTTTCCTTATGCTTACATTCACACTCGCGAACCTTTTTACCCTCTTTAGAACAGGTGGCTTCTTTTTCAATTGTCCATGCGCCAAACTTATGCTGATGGCTTGGATTAACTGTCACCTTAAATGTTGCGGTTAAGCCTTGGTATTTTACTTCAATCTTTTTTTCGCCCTCGCTATCAAACTTTGTAGGCGAAACGGATAATTGCTTACCGTCTTGTGAAATAATAATACCGTCCGATGTTATAATATTAACCTTAAGACCTGTTAAGTCTAAGGTTTCGCCTATATTATAAACCGTCTTGTTGGGCAATTGAACTATCTGCAAAGTGCTTTTAGAAGTTTCCTCAGGCATACTTGGTGTTAAGCTTTCACTTGGTGTTGATTCCTCGCTCGAAGAAGACTCCTCACTCGAAGAGGATTCTTCACTTGAAGAAGATTCGCTTGATGAACCATTTTCGCTTGAATTATTATCTTCTCCCGCAGAAGTGTTGCCCGATGTGTTATCACCCGGTACCGAGCCTACTAAATCGTCCCCTGTTGCAAACGCGGTTATGCTAAAAACCGCAATCATCATTATACTTAAAAGTAAAGTTATTATTTTTTTCAATATAATCACCTCAATTAAGAAGAGTATACCATATATTTCAAAAAAATAAAAGCCTAAAAAGGCTTTTATTTTTTAATTAATTCCTAAATCCTTTGCATTAGCGATACCTATGCCGTTTTTTGTTAAAACTTCCTTGGCATTATCAGTATCAGACAACTGCAAAATCATATACGCAAGACCGTCAATATGTCCAAAAATTGAATACATATAATTAAGGTCGATTTTTTCTGCCGCTAAAACTTCAAGCATACTGTTAAGTCCGCCCGGTTTATTGGGTACTGCAACTGCTATTACGGGAGTTTTGGTGCAGATAAGACCTGCTTCCTTTAAAACTCTTTCAGCTTTTTCGGTATCTGCCGCAATTATACGAAGTAAGCCGTAATCGGCAGTTTCGGCAATATTAATTGCGCGTAAATCTATATGATTTTCAGATAAAATTTTAGTAATTTCCAAAAGCTTGCCTGCCCTGTTTTCCAAGAATACAGTAATTTGATTAATAGCCATTTTGCACCCTCCTTAAATCTTACGCTTATCTATAATACGAACTGCCTTGCCCTCACTACGCGCAATAGTTTTGGGTTCTACAAGGCGTACCTTTGCATAAATGCCGAGCATTGCTTTAAGCGCTGCCACAAGGTTCTTTTCCATTTCGGTAATCTTACCTAATGAATCCGAGAAGATTTCAGGTGTCATTTCTACCAATATTTCAATTGTATCACTGTGATTTACACGGTCAACAATAATTTGATAGTTTGCAGGATAACCGTTTTCTAAAAGAACCGCCTCGATTTGTGACGGGAATACATTTACACCCTTAACAATAAGCATATCATCGCTTCTGCCCATAGGCTTATGCATTTTAACAAGGGTTCTTCCGCAAGAGCATTTTTCACGTGACAAAACGGTAATATCCTTTGTGCGATAACGAAGAAGCGGGAAACCTTCCTTTGTGATTGATGTAAATACCAATTCACCTTGACTACCCTCAGGTAAAACCTCTAAGGTATCGGGGTCAATTATTTCAGCAATAAAGTGGTCTTCATTAATATGCATACCTGTTTGCTCTGAGCATTCAAATGCAACGCCGGGGCCGCTTGTTTCGGTAAGACCGTAAATATCATAAGCCTTAATACCAAGCTGTGCCTCAATATCGCGGCGCATTTCTTCACTCCAAGCCTCTGCGCCAAAGATACCTGCTTTTAATTTAATCTGATCGCGAAGACCTCTTTCGTGAATACTTTCAGCAAGATATTCAGCATAAGACGGCGTACAACAAATAATTGTAGCGCCAAGGTCGGTCATAAACTGAAGCTGACGGTCGGTATTACCTGAAGACATTGGAAGAGTTAAGCAACCAACCTTATGGCTGCCGCCGTGCATTCCCGAGCCACCGGTGAAAAGACCGTAGCCGTAAGCAACCTGACAAACATCTTCCTTTGTACCGCCTGCTGCAACAATAGCGCGAGCGCAGCAATCTTCCCATAAATCAACATCATTCTGAGTATAAAAAGCAACTACACGCTTACCTGTTGTACCCGAGGTTGAATGAATACGAACACAATCGGAAAGAGGTGCGCCCAAAAGACCGTAAGGATATGCGTCACGCAAATCGTCCTTAGTTAAAAACGGAAGTTTATGTAAATCCTCGATTCCTTTAATATCATCGGGAGTAACGCCTTTTTCTTCCATTTTTTTGCGATAATACGGAACATTGTCCCAAACGTGTTTAACCTGCTTTACAAGTCTTTCACTTTGTAAAGCAACCATCTCTTCGCGAGAGGCACATTCCATATCCTTCTGATAATAATTTACCATTTTTTACACCCCGTAATCTCTTCCTAAAAGAAACGCTTTTTTATTAAGCTCTAAAAACTTTGCAGGAACACTTTGTTCAATAGCAGTCATCCATTCTTCTTCGGTAAAATCAAACTGCTTTGAAAGTCTACCCAAAAGTACAATATTAACTGCCTTTGAATTACCTGCTTGTTCCGCTAAGGAAAGGGCATCAAACGCATCTAAATTAATATCCATCGCCTTAATTTTGCTTTCAAGGTCACTTGGATAATCGGTAGCACCCGTAATAACAGGCATTGGGTTTACTTGTTGGGTATTTGTAATAATTACGCCACCCTTTTTAAGATATTCAGTCCAACGAGCAGCCTCGAGCAATTCAAACGAAACTATAACATCTGCTTCGCCCTTATCAATAACAGGTGAATATACCTTTTCGCCGTAGCGCACATAGGTAACAACACTACCGCCGCGTTGGCTCATACCGTGAACCTCGCTAACCTTTATATCGTAATTCTTGCTTAATAGAAGTCTGCCTAAAAGCTTACTTGCAAGCAATGTACCCTGACCGCCTACGCCGACAATCATAATATTTTTAGTTTGCATTATTTACCCTCCTTTACTGCTTCAAAAACATCGAACTTACACATCTGCGAGCATACGCCACAGCCTGTGCAAAGGGTATTATCAATCTTAACCTTGCCGTTTTCCATACTTACAGCAGGGCAACCGATTTGCATACACATTTTACAACCAACACACTTATCGGTATTAGTCTTAATAGGTCCTGCGTGCTTAACATATTTTAAAAGCGCGCAAGGTCTACGAGAAATAATAACCGAAGGTTCAGCCTTTGCTAATTCTTCTTTAATTACGGTATCACACTCTTTAAGGTCATAAGGGTCAACAACACGTACACTGTTAATACCAACGCTTCTGCAAAGCGCCTCTAAATCAATTTTAGAGCAAGGGTCACCCTTAAGGTTATAGCCTGTTGTTGGGTTTTGTTGATGACCTGTCATACCTGTAATAGAGTTATCAAGAATAATTACAGTAGAATTAGAACCGTTGTAAGCGATATTTATAAGACCTGTAACACCTGAATGCATAAAGGTAGAGTCACCGATAACTGCAACTGTCTTACCGTCAGTAGCGCCTTCATTTGCTTTATTAAAGCCGTGAATACTTGAAACGGAAGCACCCATACAAATTGTAGTATCAATAGCATTAAGCGGAGCTACCGCGCCTAAGGTGTAACAACCAATGTCACCCATAACGGTAATTTTATTTTTCTTTAAGGTGTAGAATAAACCTCTATGCGGACAACCTGCGCACATAACAGGCGGACGCATTGGAATGTTTTCCTCGAGCGCTTTGCCCTGCGGTACGCTAAAGCCTAATTTTTCAGCAACAATATTTTGACTAAATTCGCCGATAAGACCAAATAATTCTTTGCCGCAAACATCTACACCAATATTCTTGCAATGACTTTCAATAATACCGTCTAATTCTTCAACAACAATAACCTTAGAAACGGTATTTGCAAAATCCTTAATCTTGTTTACAGGAAGCGGATTAATCATACCAAGCTTAAGCACAGGGTATTTATCGCCGCAAACCTCTTTAACATATTGATAACTTGTAGAAGATGTAATAATACCAACCGACTTATCACTACCGTCTTCAATACGGTTTACTTCTGATGTTTCCGCAAACTCGATTAAATCAAGTGTTCTTTGCTCTACAATAGGATGTCTTTTCTTTGCGTTGCCGGGCATCATTATGTACTTTGCGCCATCCTTAGCATACGGCTTTTGCTCGAATGCTACTCTGTCGCTTTCTTCAATTATGCTCTGTGAGTGAGCAACGCGGGTACACATTTTTATAAAAATAGGTGTGTCATATTTTTCGGAAATATCGAATGCTATTTTAACAAATTCAATTGACTCCTTAGAATCTGCAGGCTCAAGCATTGGTATTTTCGAAGCAATTGCATAATGACGGGAATCCTGCTCATTCTGTGAAGAATGCATACCGGGGTCATCTGCAACTCCTATAATAAGACCTGCATTAACACCTGTATAAGCCACAGTAAAAAGTGGGTCAGCGGCCACGTTCACACCAACGTGCTTCATACCGCAAAAGCTTCTTTTACCTGCTAAAGACGCGCCGAAAGCGGTTTCAATCGCAACCTTTTCGTTAGGCGCCCATTCAGCATAAATTTCGTTATACTTTGCAGCATACTCTGTAATTTCGGTACTTGGAGTACCGGGATAGCTTGAAACAAAGGAACAACCTGCTTCATATAAACCGCGGGCAATAGCCTCGTTTCCGAGCATAAGTTTTTTCATTAATTTACACCTCTATAAAATATAAATATTACAACTAAATATTATATTATAAAATTCTATTAAAATCAACTAAATTAATACCTTTTACGGACGCTTAATGGTTAAATTAAGAATAAAAGCCACAACCGCCAGACCTAAAAGTAAAATAAACGGAGCGGTATAGTTACCGAAAACACCTAATAATTTACTGCAGGCAGTTGCCATAAATGATGCGCAAATTAAGTGGCAGTTCATTATACTGAAATTTGTGGCAAAATTCTTTTGACCATAAAAAGCCGAAACAAACGCCGTTGACATTGTAGGGCAAGAGCCGTAAGAAAGCCCTGTTAAACAAAGCCCCACAATGCAAATAGGCAAAGAGCCTGTTACTACCGATAATAAGCTTATGCCTGCGGCTACTATAGTCAATGACGTTGCAATAATCATAGTTTTTCTTCTGCCGAGAAAGTCAAACATTGCGCCCGTTATAATTCTACCTAAGCCGTTACATACCGCTAACACACCAACTAAGGTTGTAGCCAATGTAACCTTTGCGCCTGCTGAAAGGGCTAAATCTCGCGCAAAGCTTATAACCGAATTACCTACCGCCGCCGCAAAGGTCATTACAACAAAGGCGCGCCAAAAAGAAAAACGTTTTAGCATATCTTTTGTGGCAAAATCAAGTTGTTCAAAGTCCTCTGTGTGATTAGCTTTCTTTTTTAAAGCCTTAGGTAAAACTTCATTTTCCTTAGGTCGTTTTAAGAATAAGCTTACAATACCTAATATAGTAAAAAGTGAAATTCCTAAAAGGATATATGTACCTTTTCGAGCTAAATTGCTTTTAAATAGCAAGTCAGCAAGGTTGCCGAGAATAAGTGAACTTGCACCAAATCCCATCATAAGACAGCCTGTGCAAAGTCCCTTTTTATCAGGGAACCACGCGCTAACGGTAGAAATAATTACATTATAAGCAACACCTATACCAAGCCCCGCCATTAAAGCATAGGTAAGATAAAGCATTGCAACATTACTTCCGTTTAAATATCCTGTAAGCGCCATACCGCTTCCTGACAAAACAGCCGAAACTACCCCCGCTAATTTTACACCTATTCTACGGGATAAAAAGCTTCCCAAAAGGCCGCCTAAACAAAAGGCGCACATAGTTAGCGTAAAATTGAGCGAAAGTTCTTGCGCTTGCCAACCGAAATCCTCTGCAAAAGGCACCTTAAGAATTGACCAAGCGTAAATAATGCCTGCAAACAACATTGCAAATACCGATGCTATTAAAATAAACCAACGGTATGTATTTTTCATATTAAGCCACCCTAACCTTTAAGCGTTTAACTGCGCTTCTACAAGAGAGCCTTTACAATATTTTTCCCTTAAAACAGGCTTTTCAATTTTGCCTGTTGGATTACGGGGAACCTTATCGAAAATAATTTTTCTTGGTCTTCTGTAACGGGGAAGTTCCTTACAAAACTCGTTAATTTCATCCTCGTTACAGGTTTCGCCCTCTTTAATTTCAATAATTGCCGCTGCAATTTCGCCAAGTCGCGCATCGGGAATACCGATAACTGCAACGTCCTTAATTTTCGGGAATTTGCGAAGTTCGTCCTCAATTTGAACGGGATAAAGATTTTCACCGCCCGAAATTACAACGTCTTTCTTACGGTCAACAAGATAGATAAAGCCGTCCTCGTCAACTTTAGCCATATCGCCTGTGTAAAGCCAACCGTCCTTAAGAATTTCATCGGTAGCTTCCTTATTTTTATAGTAGCAATCCATAACACCGGGGCCTTTAACGGCTAATTCGCCAACGTTACTATTTTCTACCTCGTTACCGTTTTCGTCTACAATGCGAACTTCCCAAAGGTAACCCGCTTTACCAATAGCGCCAACCTTATGCACATTATCAACACCCAAATGCACGCAACCGGGACCTATGGATTCCGAAAGACCATAGTTAGTATCGTACTGATGATTTGGGAAGACCTTAAGCCAACGGCGAATAAGACTTGGCGGTACAGGCTGTGCACCTATATGCATTAAACGCCATTGCGAAAGCAAATAATCCTCAGTTTTAATTTTACCCGATTCGATAGCGTCAAGCATATCCTGTGCCCACGGCACCAAAAGCCAAACTATTGTACACTTTTCTTCAGTAACGGTACGCAAAATCCATTCAGGCTTAACACCGCGAAGCAATACCGCCTTACTACCCGAAAGAAGACTTCCGAACCAATGCATCTTAGCACCTGTGTGATACAAAGGCGGTATACATAAAAATACATCGTCCTTAGTTTGACCGTGATGATTTTGTTCGGTTCTGCAAGAAGCCTCTAACGCTCTGTGTCTATGTAAAATAGCCTTCGGGAAGCCTGTTGTACCCGAAGAAAAATAGATTGCCGCAAAATCGTCCTCGCAAAATTCCACAGGTGGAACAAGGCTTGAACAATAAGTCATAAGCTTTCCGCAATCTTCAGCATAAGCGGGAACATTCTTACCAACAAAGAACATTTGATTAATTTTATCTAAATCCTTATAAACCGAATCCAATCTTTCGACAAATTCGGGACCGAAAACCAAGATTTCACAATCCGCCAAGTCAAGACAATATTTAATTTCCTCGCCCGAATAACGGAAATTAAGCGGTACTGCAATACAACCCGCCTTTAAAATACCAAAATAAATAGGCAACCATTCTAGCGAATTCATTAAAAGGATAGCAACCTTTGTACCTTTCTTTGTTCCACGGCTCAAAAGCAAATTCGCAAACTTATTCGCCTTAACATCAAATTCGTGCCATGTCATTTCACGTCTGTAAGGGGCATCGGTTGCGCTCTCGATAAGACTTGCCTCGCGCCAAGTTACCGCCTTGTCGCGCTCTTCAGAAGGATTGACCTCTACAAGTGCAACCTCATCTCTATATAGTTTAGCGTTACGCTCCAAATACTGTGTTATAACCATTTTTTCCTCCAAATAAATTTACTATTTTAAGCAAATTTTAACCCATTTTTTGAACATACTGACATTTTAACACTTTAAAGCGTCAATGTCAATAGAAATAATAAAAACTGCCGTAGAATTTCTACGGCAGTAATTAAACTATTAGTTAGTAATGGTAAGTTCAGTGTCCTTATCAAAGATGTGAATCTTCTGAGGTTCGATAGCAATCTGAATCTTATCGCCAGGCTTAGCAGTGTTGGTAGGAGCAACACGAGCGTTGATTGTTTGACCTTCGCAGTTCATGTAAAGGTAGGTTTCAGCACCCATAAGCTCGGTAACTTCAACATTAGCTTCAACGATACCGTCTTTGTACATCTTAACGAGGTCTTCTTCGTTGTGTACGTTTTCAGGACGGATACCCATAATAACTTCCTTGCCGATGTAAGGAACAAGGCAATCGTCCTTATTCTTATCAGCCGGCAACTTAATCTTGTACTTAACACCTGCGCGTGTTTTGGTATCTTCTGAACCGAATTCTACAAAGAAGTCATCGCCTTCCTTAAGAATCTTAGATTCGATAAAGTTCATTTGAGGTGAACCGATAAAGCCTGCAACGAAGAGGTTGCAAGGATAGAGATAAAGGTTCTGAGGAGTATCAACCTGTTGGATAACACCGCTCTTCATAACAACGATACGAGATGCCATGGTCATAGCTTCTGTCTGGTCGTGTGTTACGTAGATAAAGGTTGTACCTAAACGTTGATGGAGCTTAGAAATTTCGGTACGCATTTGTGCACGAAGTTTAGCGTCCAAGTTAGAAAGCGGTTCGTCAAGTAAGAATACCTTAGGTTCACGAACGATAGCACGACCGAGAGCCACACGTTGACGCTGACCACCGGACAAAGCCTTAGGTTTACGTTCAAGAAGGTGTTCAATATCGAGAATACGAGCTGCTTCTTCAACACGGCGACGAATTTCATCCTTCGGAGTTTTACGAAGTTTAAGACCGAAAGCCATATTGTCAAATACTGTCATGTGAGGATAAAGAGCATAGTTCTGGAAAACCATTGCTATGTCACGATCCTTAGGAGCAACGTCATTAATAAGACGATCTCCAATGTAAATTTCACCGTCAGAGATTTCTTCAAGACCTGCTACCATACGGAGTGTAGTAGACTTACCGCAACCTGAAGGACCAACGAATACGATAAATTCCTTATCCTAAATTTCGAGGTTGAAGTCTGTAACAGCTGTTACACCGCCAGGATATCTCTTATAAACATTACGAAGTGATAAACTTGCCATTTTGCAGCCTCCTATTGCTGAAAACATATTTTTTGTCATTTGTTATTATATCAAAGTTTTTTCAAAATTACAATACAAATAATACCCAACATTATAAATGAGCTTTTGTTTAATTTGCTATGTTTTTATTAACTTTTTTCGAATATTGCCTTAATTTCCCAAGTTTCAAGCTCTTTGCACTCGCCTTCTAAAAGATCGCTCGGTAGGCTCAAATTGCCAAATCCCACTCGGCACAATTCGTTGACACCAAGACCAACCGTGCCAAACATACGCTTGATTTGGTGGTATTTGCCCTCACTGATTTTAATTTCCGCCTTGTTATCTCCGAGCGGTTTTAAAAAAGCTTTTTTGCAAAGTGTACCGTCCGCCAATACAACACCCTTAGAAAAAATATCTACCATTTCGTCGGTTACCTTACCGTCAAGCGTAGCAATATAGGTTTTTAAAACATCCTTTTTAGGTGAAATAGCATTATGGGCAAATTCGCCGTCGTCGGTTATAATCAGCAAACCGGTCGTATCTTTATCAAGTCTTCCAACGGGAAACAAATTATTTCGTTTGAATTTGGGCGGCACCAAATCCACCACCGTTTTTTTATTTTTATCGGTAGTAGCAGAAAGTACACCCTTTGGCTTGTTCATTAATATATAAATGTACTCTTTATACTGTAAAGCTTGTCCACCATAGGATATTTGAGCATCGGGCGAAACCTGAGCCGACGGATCTTTAATAACAACTCCGTCAACAGTACCCTTGCCTCGCCTTATACCTATACGGGCATCCTTTCTGGAAATATTAAATTGTGATGATATTATTTTGTCAAATCTTTGTTCTTTCATTCGTTTTTCCTTTTAAGACCTGTCATATTCCCATCTATTTTAAGGTGCGCTATATCCCCTCCGATAATTTTATCCTCGCAAACTATCAAATGTATTTGCTGCTCATTATCATCTTGCAAGGAATAGCTATACACCTTTGCAGACTTTCCCCTGTATTTTTCAAGATCAAAGCCCGCTTGCTTTTGCAAATTATTATATTTTTCGTAAACCGCGCTAAAATTTTCAGGTATAACAATATCCTTTATTTCGGTAGCAGTTTCGTCAACCTCGTACCCGAGCCCTTGCAAAAAGAGAACTCTTTTAGCGTTTGTTGAAGCGTCAATCCCTACCGACTCAAGACTTAAAAATTGTCCTATTAAAATAAAGACGGCTATTATTACAGCTAAAATAACCGCCAAATTTTTTCTTGTAAATACAAAATAAAGCTTCATTCATACCACCAATAAAAAGGTATGAAACGCACGGATTTTTTATTACTCTATAATGCACACCGCGTGGGCGCTTATTCCCTCTAACGCGCCTGTAAAGCCCAATCCCTCCTCGGTAGTGGCTTTTACATTTATATTGCTAATATCTGTTTTGCAGTCTGCCGCAATATTTTCTGCCATTTTAGAAATGTATGGCGCCATTTTCGGCTTTTGGGCAATAATAGTAGCATCTATATTGCCTATTTTATAGCCCTTGCTTTCTATAAGCTTAACTGTTTTTCTAAGCAAAATTCTACTATCAATATTCAAAAAAGCATTATCGTTATCAGGGAAATGCTTGCCAATATCACCGAGTGCCGCTGCTCCTAAAAGCGCGTCACAAATTGCATGAAGTAAAACATCGGCATCGGAATGACCTAAAAGACCTTTTTCGTAAGGAATTTCTACACCGCCGATTATGCACTTGCGGTTTTCAGCAAATTTATGAACATCATAACCGTGACCTATTCTCATTCCACTTCCTCCTCACTTAAAAAGCCTTCCGCCATAACAATATCCTCTTTGGTAGTTATTTTAATGTTTTTATAGCTGCCCTCAACTACTGTAACCTCATATCCCGCAGCCTCCATTACAGACATATCGTCAGTAAACTTTGAAACATCTACGCTTTCGGCGGCTTTTAAATATTCTTTAACGGTTACACCCTGAGGTGTTTGCACTGAAACAAGCTTTTCCCTTGAAAGTGTTTTTACAACCTTGCCGTTTTCATTAATTTCCTTTATAGTGTCCTTAACTTTTACACCGCAAGTAACTGCATTACAGTTTTCAAGTGCGCTTGCAACGGAATTTATAATCGTACTATCCACAAACGGACGGG
This sequence comes from Acutalibacteraceae bacterium, assembly GCA_045657745.1. Lineage (GTDB taxonomy): Bacteria > Bacillota > Clostridia > Oscillospirales > Acutalibacteraceae > UBA737. Next base: position 2,730 of record JAZOTR010000072.1, on the reverse strand, counting down.
CACCGTCGTGAATAAGTACCGCATTATCGCTCTCTTTAAGTCGCGCAAAACCTTTAAGTACAGACTCCTGCCTTGTTTTTCCGCCGCAAACAATATCCGAAACCTTTGAAATCATATATTTAGTGCAAAGCATTTGTATTTCAAACAAATCCTCATCCCTTACAACAAGAATTATATTTGAAATATCCTTGCTTTTTTCAAAAACACTTAATGTTCTGATTAATACAGGTATTCCGCCCAAAAGCGTCAACTGCTTATTGGTGCCTTTCATTCTTGAAGAAGCGCCTGCCGCAACAATAATTACAGGTATTCCACTCTCGCTTTTTTCACTGATTTCATATTGAAGTTTTAATTCTGTTTTTTCCATAACTACCTTCACATATTTAAAATGCCGCACTTAAAGGTGCGGCACTTAAACTTTTTTAAAAATTATTCTTCGGTTTCGTCGCCGCAGCAGTCACAGCCGCAGTCGCATCCATCAAAATCGAATTCAAGGTCGGTTCCGCAGTTAGGGCAAACCATACCCTCTTCTTCAAGCATATCAGCATCAAGATAGATAACATCATTGCAAGCAGGACATTCGATTTCGTAAACCTCGTCGTCACAATCACAGTCACAGTCGCAGTCGCAATCGTCATCATCTTCATAGATGAAATCTTCTAAAGAAGCCAAGTCTTCATCAACAGCGTCGATTTGTTCCATAAGCTCATCGCAGCCGTCTTCAATATCGCAAATTTCCTCGGTAATATCACCGAGTAAATCAATAATAGCGTTAAGGATTTTACCTTCCTTTGTGCTATCGTCAAGTGAAAGACCTTCAGCTAAGCCTTTAATATAAGCAATCTTTTCGCAAATATCCATTATAAATCTCCTTATGCTCTTTCCATGTATTCGCCTGTACGGGTATCAATACGAACCATATCGCCTTCGTTAATAAACAAAGGTACACGAATTTCAGCGCCGGTTTCAACTGTTGCGGGCTTGGTAGCGTTTGTAGCTGTGTTGCCTGCAAAGCCGGGGTCGGTCTGAGTAATCTGTAATTCAACGAATGTCGGGGGTTCAATACCAAAAACGTTACCCTTATAGGATAAGATTTTGCAAACCATATTTTCTTTTACAAACTTAAAGTTGTCACCCAAATCACTTGCATTGATCGGAACCATATCATATGTTTCTTGATCCATAAAGTAATAAAGGTCGCCATCGTTGTAAGAATATTCCATATCCTTTCTTTCAACGAAAGCAGTTGGGAATTTTGCAGTTGGGTTATAAGATTTTTCAATAACCGAACCTGTTATAACATTTTTAACCTTTGTTCTAACGAAAGCAGCGCCCTTACCGGGTTTTACATGTTGGAATTCAACAACCTGTAATACGTTGCCATCTTCTTCAAAAGTTACGCCATTTCTAAAATCGCCGGCACTAATCATAATAATTTTTCCTCCAGAAAAACAAAATTTTACTTATATATTATAATTGTTGCCGCGTGTTTTGTCAAGTTTTAGTATCACTTTTTGATTTTTCAAATCTGTCGCCCTTATAATTTTTGTGTTGGCGGTCGGTTTTAATAAATTTCGGATTAAAGCCTTGGGCTATTGCGGGGTATTGATTATCGGTATCAGCAGTGGGTTGAATTTCATAGATGCCGTAGGCATTAATCATATCAAATGCATTTTTGTCGTGCTCGGTTTTATGATTACTTGGTATATCGGCGATATCGGGGGTTTCGGGAAAATTTTTATCTTTTTTCATAAATTTCATCTCCAAAAATTGACATAATAATTTAGCTATGATATACTGTATAAGTATTATTAGCCCTTGGAGGAGAAAAAATGCTTGATATAAAATTTATTTGCGAAAATCCTGAACTTGTTAAAGAAAATATTAAAAAGAAATTTAAGGACGGCAAGCTTCCCCTTGTTGATGAGGTTATTGCCCTTTATAACGAGAAATGCGCCGCTAACAACCGCGCAAACGAGCTTCGCGCAAACCGTAACAAAGTAAGTAAGCAGATTGGTATGCTTATGGGTCAAGGCAAGCGTGAGGAAGCCGAGGAAATGAAAAAGCTCGTAAACGAGCAGGCTGCTGAATTAAAGGCTTTAGAAGAAAAGGAAGCCGAGCTTTCTAAAAAGGTTTTAGAAGCTCAAATGAAGATACCTAACATTGTTGACGACAGTGTTCCCGTAGGTAAAGACGATAGCGAAAACGTTGAAGTAACCCAGTACGGTGAAAAAACTGTTCCAAATTTTGAAATTCCTTATCATACTGACATTATGGCTGCTTTCAATGGCATTGATAAAGAAGCCGCAGGTAAGGTTGCAGGTGAAGGCTTTTATTACCTTATGGGCGATATTGCAAGACTTCATTCTGCAGTACTCGCATACGCGCGTGACTTTATGATTGATAAAGGCTTCACCTACTGCATCCCTCCGTTTATGATTAGAAGCGGCGTTGTTACAGGCGTTATGAGCTTTGAAGAAATGGATGCTATGATGTACAAAATCGAAGGCGAAGACCTTTACTTAATCGGTACAAGTGAGCATTCTATGATTGGTAAGTTTATTGATACTATCACAGAAGAAGAAAAACTTCCGTTAACACTTACAAGTTACTCTCCCTGTTTCCGTAAAGAAAAGGGCGCTCACGGTATTGAAGAACGCGGTATTTACCGTATTCATCAGTTCGAAAAACAGGAAATGATTGTTATTTGTAAGCCTGAAGAAAGTATGG
>JAZOTR010000071.1:0-2456 GCA_045657745.1 Acutalibacteraceae bacterium | reverse complement strand
AGAAATTGGGCGGCCTTGAAAAGATGAAGGAAATCAACGAAAAGAAGGCAAAAATTCTTTATGATTTCCTTGATAACAGCAAAATGTTCAAGGGTACAGTCGTTCCTGAAGATCGTTCATTAATGAATGTTCCGTTTATTACAGGCGACGAAGAGCTTGATGCTAAGTTTGTTGCTGAATCCAAAAAAGCAGGCTTTGTTAACCTTAAGGGTCACCGCAGTGTTGGCGGTATGCGTGCTTCTATCTACAATGCAATGCCAATCGAGGGTGTTGAAAAGTTGGTAGAATTTATGAAGAAATTTGAACAGGAGAATTCATAATGTTTAAAATTAAAACCTATAATAAAATTTCAAAGTCAGGTCTTGAAGTATTTGACGATAAATATACTATCGGCGACGAAGTAGAAAATGCTGATGGTGCGATTGTTCGCTCTGCCGCTTTACACGATACCGAATTCCCTGCAACCTTAAAGGCTATTGCTCGTGCAGGCGCAGGTACAAACAATATTCCGATTGAACGCTGCAGTGAGCAGGGTATAGTTGTTTTCAATACTCCCGGTGCAAATGCAAATGCGGTTAAAGAGCTTGTTTTAGCAGGTCTTTTGCTTTCATCACGCCGCGTAATTTCAGGTATTGAATGGGCTAAAACCTTAAAGGGTAACGGTGCAGAGGTTGGCAAAATGGTTGAAAAGGGCAAGGGCGCATTTACAGGTCCGGAAATTAAGGGTAAATCCTTAGGTGTTATCGGTCTTGGTGCTATTGGTGTTATGGTAGCTAATGCGGCTAACCACCTTGGTATGACCGTTTATGGTTATGACCCGTATTTGTCGGTTAAATCTGCTTGGAACTTAAACCACAATGCAGTTTATATTAACGATATTAATGAAATTTTTGCAAAGTGCGATTATATCACTATCCATGTTCCGCTTACAGATTCTACAAAGGACCTTGTAAATGCAGATACAATTGCTAAAATGAAGGACGGTGTTAGAATTCTTAACTATTCTCGTGCAGGTCTTGTTAATTCTGATGCGGTTAAAGCGGCATTAGAATCAGGCAAGGTTGCAGCTTATGTTACAGATTTCCCGACCGACGAAATTTTAGATACCGACGGTGTTATTGCTATTCCTCACTTGGGCGCATCTACACCTGAATCGGAAGATAACTGCGCTTCAATGGCTGCAAAAGAACTTATTGACTACATTGAAAACGGTAATATTGTAAACTCGGTTAATCTCCCCGAGGTTACAATGCCAAGAAGCGGCGAAAACCGTGTTTGCGTAATCCATAAGAATATTCCTAATATGCTTACTAAGATTACCGGTCTTATTTCAGATGACGGTATTAACATTGAAAACCTTCTTAATAAGTCACGCGGTGATTACGCTTATACAATGCTTGATATTGACGGTGCGGACGTTGCACAGTTAGAACAAGAAATCAACGCTATTGAGGGCGTAATAAAGGTTAGAATTATTTAATTTGAAAGCCTTCCTTTTGGAAGGCTTTTTCACTTTACTTTTTTGTCTTTTTAGTGTAGAATATAGTTGTATGAAATGGGGTGAGCACTTGAAGAAAATCGTTATTATAGGCGCAGGAGCTGCGGGATTAAAGGCTGCAATATCGGCAAATTTTAAGTATAAAGGCAGCGCGGAAATTACTGTTTTAGAAAAGAACGAGCGCCCTGCACGAAAGGTTATGATAACCGGTAAGGGAAGATGTAATGTTACCAATAATTGCGATATGGATACCCTTATTTCAAGTGTGCCTAAAAACGGAAGATTTTTATATTCCGCATTTTCAAGCTTTACCCCTCAGGATGTTATGACATTTTTTGAAAGTGTAGGCGTACCGCTTAAGACCGAAAGGGGAAATAGGGTATTTCCTGTGTCTGACAAGGCGGTTGATATTGTAGACGCTTTAGTTAAAACTGCGAAAGCAGGCGGTGCTAAAATAATTAATGCCAAAGCGGAAGAAATTTTAGTAGAAAACGGTGCGGTTACGGGTGTGAAATTAAGCGATGGACAAGTTATTCCCGCTGATAGTGTTATATTAGCAACGGGCGGTATGTCGTATCCGCTTACGGGCTCTACGGGTGACGGTTATAAAATGGCGCAAAAATTAGGCCATACGGTAACCGAGCTTAAACCATCACTAGTACCGCTTACAATACACGAAGGCTTTTGTACTCATCTTTCAGGGCTTAGCCTTAAGAATGTTACTTTCAGCGTTTTCGAAAACGGCAAGAAAAAGCCATTGTTTTCTGAAATGGGCGAAATGTTATTTACTCATTTCGGCGTTTCGGGACCGCTTGTATTGTCGGCTTCGTCTCATATTAGATATATGGGCAAAAAAGAATATAAGACATTTATTGATTTAAAACCTGCGCTTACCTTAGAGCAACTTGATAACAGAGTTTTAAGAGATTTTGCGGAAGAACAAAACAAGGACTTTGCA
>JAZOTR010000070.1:0-3806 GCA_045657745.1 Acutalibacteraceae bacterium | reverse complement strand
TACAACAGCCAAAACACCCATTACTACTACTAACAATGAAGCGTCGCCTGTTTGAGGAGATAATACATCGTTTTCTTTTTCAACATTTGCAGCAGTTGCCTTATCTGTAACGATAGCAATCTTTTGGATAGCGTTTTCTATTGTAAAGGTAATTTTACCGTTAACTACGGTTGTTTCAATTGTTTTAACATTTGAACCTTCCTGAACCATTACATAAACCTTAGAAGCAGTAGAAACACCGAGAACATCCAAAGTAACGGTTAAAGGATACTTAGGAGTTCCTTCAGCCTTAACCTCATACTGTGCAACAACCTTAATGTTGCTGTCCTCAGATTCTTTTTTAAGGTCTTTTAATTCATTTTGGAATTCAGTTGTTACCTTGCCGTCAATCTTTTCAAATTCAATTGAAGCATCTGCGCCGTCTGCATCCTTAATTTCAGTGCCAGAAATAATACCGTTAACCTCAGGTGAAGCGGTAGCTGCAGAAACAGCCATAGTTCCCATAGCAAAAACTAAAACCAATGTTAATAAAACTGCTAATATTTTTTTCATAATAATACTCCTCTTAAATATTATTTTTTAACTTTATAAAATACATCTAAAACCTGTTCATAAAGTGCCGATTCGTCCGTTTCAAAGGTTTCATAAGTACCGTCGAACCCAACTTTACCCGAAATTTGAAAAATTTCAAATTCCGCCTTCATAATTTCAGATGCAAGATATACTGCGCTGGTAGCATCAACATCCGTAACGGTGTTTTTTGCTAATTTTTTATACATATTAAGCGGCAAAGAAATATTTTTCGCCACAGCTTTTTTAGCTGATGAAACAAAGCTTGAAATAAATTGCTTTTGCCTTTGTAAACGTTGTTCGCTAACATCACTTCGGTATATTAAATACTTTAGGGCTTTTTCGCCTTTTACAGTGATTTTCGCTCCCTTTTTCCATTCAGGAAAGACCGCGGTCATATCTTCAGGTACTGTTACCGAAACACCACCTACACTATCAACTATATCGCCTATTGAATTCATAAAAACGGTATAGTATCCGTTAATAGGTATATCGTAAATCAAACGCGAAACCGCTTTGGTTGTAAGAATGGAAGAATGGGTTTCATCGGTGCCATAAGCGTACGAAAGACATATTTGCCTATTTTCCGTGTCCAAATATTCGCCGTTCATATCATAAATTTCAATATCGGTCATAGTATTGCGGGAAATCGCCATTACATTTGCTTTATTGTTTTTAAAATCCGCAGAAACAAGATAAATAGCATCTGCTTGCTTACCTGTATTATCTAGCAAATTTTCCTTATCCACACCTATAAAAAGAATGTTGACAAGGTCATCGTTATAATAATACGCTTTGCCGTTATAATAAGCATCCGCTTCGTCAGAATAAGCATCGCCCGAAAGCATATCATCGGTATTACTAAGACTATCTCTCAAACGAATTTCACCAATTTTAAGTATTATAAAATAACTTGCAATAATACTTAAAATTAATAAAACAACTATGCCGATTATTATAAGCGGTTTTTTATTTTTAATCTTTGGCGCTGTCATAAACCAACACTCCCGACACCAAAAACCGTTTGCTCTTATCGCCCATACAGGTTGAAAGAGTAATAATCTTATCACTTTCAGTTACGGTAATTTCTTTATTTATTTGGGACTTCATATCTCTTACTGCAAAAATTTCTTCAAGATATGCTGTTCTATTATATCCCGTTTCAAAATTTCTTGTAAGTAAAACATGCTTGTTATCCCAAGTATACGCGGCAAAAATTTCGTATTTTAAAATTCTTTCCGGCATATAAACGGTTATAAAACGATTGTTTTTGAAAAATTCGGCATCACGGTACTTCTTAAGCGAACCAAACATTGTTCCGTTCTTCATATTATGACCGTAAACCAATGTATTAAAATCTGAAAAATCTTTACTGTTGTAGTCTTCAGTATAAATGCTTCCATAAACCGATTTCTGACCGTTTACAGTATGATTTAAGTAATATCCGTTGTCACTTTCACTTTGTAAAATAGGATAATCAACATTAACCTCAGGAATACTTATCCAAGCATAAATATCGGGATTAGCTTTTTCAAGCTTGTCAAAATCAATCGGTACTTCTACAGTTTTATCTTCTTTTTTATCGGTAGTATCTTGTTGTGAAGAAACCGAAACATCTTCACGCAGATTTTCGATTTTTTTGCTATCAAGATACAAATTTAAAAAATAAATTAAACTTGCAATAAACACGCCTGAGCATATTATCAAAACTATTAACCAAATAGTTTTTTTAGTCATAAAATGCCTCCGAAAGCATTACAAAATATTATTAATAGAATTATACTATAACTTTTTTAAAATGTCAACTTGTAATCCTTAACAAAATCACTTATAATATTTTTATTAAATTCAAGGGGACCGCTTATGGAAAATTGTCTTTGGGAACATTTAAAGCAGACAAAAAAGCCTATTGTTCTTTACGGAATGGGCAATGGCGCTGATAAAATTATATCAGTCCTAAATGAATACAAAATACCCTTTTGTGACGTTTTTGCAAGTGATGGATTTGTAAGAAAAAAACTTTTTCATTCGGTACCAATATCTTCCTACTCCGCACTAAAGGAAAAACATAAGGATATGATTGTTTTGCTCTGCTTTGGAAGTCAACTTCCCGAAGTTATCCAAAACATACTTAAAATAGCAAGTGAACAGGAATTGTATGCGCCTGAGGTTCCGGTTATTGGTGACGGACTTTTCACTAAAGACTACTACTTAAAACATAAGGCGGATTTCGACCTTGTGTATTCTCGCCTTGCAGATGATATTTCTAAAAAAACCTTTGAGAATATTATAAAATACAAGATAAGCGGAAAAATCAACTACCTTACCGAGTGCGAGGTTTCGCCCGATGAACCGTATAGTTCTTTCTTAAAGCTTTGTGACGAGAATTTTATTGATTTAGGCGCCTACAACGGCGATACTGTAATAGATTTTATACAAAGATGCCCGAATTATAAATCCATTGTAGCAGTAGAGCCCGACGCCAAGACCTTTAAAAAGCTTACAAATAATACAAGCGACATTAAAAACATAACACTCTTGAACGCCTGTGTTTCAGATAAATGCGGTAAAACAGCCTTTGCTATGAAAAGCGGAAGAAACTCCGCAATTTCTGCAGACGGAACAGAAATTGACTGCATTTCGGTAGACTCGCTTAATATAGACGCAACTTTTATAAAAATGGATGTTGAAGGTGAAGAAATAAAGGCAATTTTAGGAGCCAAAGAAACCATTTCAAAAAACAAACCTAAAATGCTAATTTCTGCTTACCACCGAACAGACGATTTTCTTACAATTCCAAAAGCAGTTTTGGAAATTAACCCCGATTACAAAATGTATCTTCGTCATTTTCCCTATCTTCCCGCTTGGGATACAAATTTTTACTTTATATAAAAATAACCTGACCTTAAATACGGTCAGGTTATATCTTTTTGTATTTGTTTTTTAAGTTCGTCGAGTGAAGAAAATTTCATTTCTTCTCTTATAAACTCAAGCGGAATTATTTTAACTTCTTTTCCGTATAAATCGCCCGAAAAATCCTTAATAAAGGTTTCGCTTATAACATAATCGGTTTCATAGGTCGGACGCAAGCCAATATCGGTAACACCATCATATTCCTTGCCGTCAACCAAAACCTTGGTTTTATAAACGCCAAACTTAATTTTCACAAGCTCTTGTGGGTATTTTTGATTTATTGTAGGAAAACCGATAGTTCTTCCCCTTTTATCGCCTTTAAG
>JAZOTR010000069.1:0-16504 GCA_045657745.1 Acutalibacteraceae bacterium | reverse complement strand
ACATTTCTACAATCATCAGCGCATCCAACTTAAAACAAAACTGACACCACTCGAAAAGCGATGTCAGTTCGTTGCTTAAAATTCAATTTTATCTACCATAAGGTCTGTTTTTGTACTGTCCGCACAAATTGGGTCAGTTCAAAAGGTATATACTCTGTTTTTTATTCTTAAATAATTAAAAGGGATTCGAACAAGCCGTTAAAAACAACAGTCCGGTGGACTGTTGTTTAGGCGGGGCAACGAGCGAGAGCGAGGCGATAGGCACGGGAGTGCCGAGACAAAATCCCTCCGTCTGCGCCAATAAAAAAATCCATACCGTATGGGTTGTACCGTTAAGGACAGTTATTTGGTGTTATTTACCAACTAAACAACGGTAATAAATAAAGCACAGACTGATAAAGTCTGTGCTTTTATTTTGTCATATCAAATATACAATCAAGTTTACTATCATATGAATAAACCCTATACCAAAAATTATTCCCGTAGTAAATCTCCTAATGTTGTTTGACAAAATATTAAATAATAGTTGTATACCACCATCCAAAACAAGTGGAGCGAGAAACATCAAACACAATAAATAATTTATTACACAGCCGAGAACTAACAGCAACATAGCACACAAATATCCAATCAAAACACCCGTACAACGTGCGCATAAAGGGAGCTGATAGCCGTTTATAAAAAAACTACGTTCAGGTTTTTGATGACATCCCCACATTTTTCGAGCGATTGTCAGGGATTTAATCCAACGTTTTGTCTTTTTATCCATTATACTTGGAATTTATTTCCACAACCTTTACACATCCAATATGTATTTGTAGTGGTTTGTTTTCCTTTTCCTGTTGCACCGCATAATAGACCTAAAGGACCACAAAGCATATAGCCACAACAAGCATCCCCTGCCTTAAAATCCTTACCTTTTGTTGATACTTCCGATACAGGCATAATATCATGACTTCCACAACGGGGACAATGCAAACCAGAAGGTTGTGTAGCAATGCTTTGATTTTCTGATTTGTTTTCAGAAGAATCAGTATTTTGAACTTGATTATTTATTGCATTTACACCAACAGGAATATGCGGCTTATTGTCAGCATACTCAACTTCATATTCGCCGCTCATACCAAATTTTGTTTTTAATTCCACCACTTCATCAGGTTCATTTACTACTGCGTTAAATGTGGCGTTTTTTCCAAACTTTTTCATTGTGCTATTGAAAGAAAGCATGTGAGTACCAACCTCAACTGGTATTTCAAGCACGCCGCCGTTTTTTAATTCACCTACAAAAGTGTTCAAAAGATATACGTTATGGTTTTGAGCGCATCCAGCCATACTTGACTTGCGCCTTATTATGATTTTTGCCATGTTGCAACCCCTCACAAATTATAAAAAATTAGATTATCTGTCGAAAATCATTATATTACAGCTGATTTGAAATGTAAAGATTTTTTTGTTGAGTTTGTTAAGGGTTTTAGGTTCTCCTAAAAGGTGACATTTGGCGCCTAAATGTCCTGCTTGTTACGGTATAAGACAAAATTATGAGCTGTGTAGAAAATTTCTACACAGCTCTTTTACTGTCCTTAATTGTACAACTCTTACGGTATGGATTTTTTTGTATACAATTTTATCCAAATAATGTATGATAAATTTCTTGTAGGTTTGCGACAGGTGAAACGCCATGTCTTGATGGGAAAATGAAGATACAGTAGCATAAAACTATTGTGATTAAAAGCAGAAACATTGAAATTATTAAAACTGCCCAACTAAGACCGGTTTTATTCTTTCGCGGCTCTTCTTCGTAGTATTCGTCCTCGTCGTAGTTGAATTCATCCTCAGAAATAGCATATTCGGTTGTATAACGCTCTACTGTTTCGCGGTCTATTTTAGTAGGCTCTACGAATAAATCAATAGTATCAGTTTCGGGTTCTATATCTTCTTCAATTAATTTAGAATCCGAAAAAATTTCGTCAGATTCTTCTAAAGGCGCTTCTGAATTTTTGTTTTCAGGGGTTTCTTTAGTATCCTCTAAGCTTTCTTCTATTGGTAGGTCTTCTGAGTTATCTTCGATTTCTTCAAAGGTTTCTTCATCAGTATCAAGAACGAGGGTATCATCCTCTGCGGAAATTTGAGCGGCATATAATTCTTCTATATACGGGTGAATAAGCTCTTTCATAATGGTTTTGCGTATTTCCTTATTGTCGGTAAGAAGAATCATAGTTTGCGGGCCCGATTCTATTATACAACCGCCGAAATAACCGTCAGATGTAACAAGGGGAGTGGAATCTTTGATAATGTTAATGTCATAGTCACCGGAAATGCCAAAGGCTGCATTGTCTACCTTTTCGGTGGTGGTATTAATGGCTTCGCATACGGTGGCGATTGTGCCGTTTTCGTCAAAAAGAGGACCGGCTATAAGTATTATACTGCTACGAGATACTGCACGGGCAAGTGAATGAACAAAGGACTTTTTATCCTGCATTTTATCACTTAAAAGACGCATTCTGCAGGTTCCGCAAAGATTAAATTCAAGCTCAAAATCGGTTGCGGTTTTGTAGTAGATAATGTCTGATTTAATATTATAAAACATAATCTGCCTCCTTGGTATCAAACGGATTTTTTATTTCTTTAATGGTGTAATAAATGCTTGGATAGCGCGGTTTTTTATTTATAACAGTATTTGAAACATCAATGGTTTCATCGGGCTTTATTTTGCGTGCCATTACAACAAGCTTTGCGCCTTTAAATTCAACAGAATCGGTTACAAGGGTTAAAAAGCTATCTTCATTAGTTACGGACACAGTAGGTAAATAAAGACTTCTCTGCCTTAATTCATTATACCAAAGCGTAAAGGAATCAGAATCGTCAAAGTTGCTTTTTTTATAGTCGAAAATATAATTACCGTCATCCTCGCGTTTAGAGTTAATTATAAAGGTTGCGAAAATAACATATTTTTCGGTGCCCTGCATAGTAGTAAGATTTATGTAAGGATTTTGCTTATAAAAGTATAAAGATTTGTAATTTTTAAGGCAAGAGAATAATTGGTCAGCTTTTGGGCTGTTGCCGTATATTACGAAATTTTTATCAATGGTTTCGGTTACGATAGAATCCTTGCTGTCAAAAAACAGGGCGCCGAATGAGCTTTTTTCTTTTAATTGATTATGCTTAAAATAAAACTCATTATCGGTAGTTTGATAAACAGGACTTGCAAGTGAAGTGTTTTTTATTGAAATCCAAGCCTTAAGGTCGGAATTTTGCTTTTTAAAATATTTTAATGCATTTACATAGTTTTTTTCACTGCCTGAGGAAAGCTGTTGAAAAACCTGTTTGTTTTCAAAAAACATAGCTTGCTCGTTGTTTATTGCGGTAAAATAATTAACAACAAAAACAAAAAAGAAAATAAGCAGTACAAGCATTAAAAGAAATGTACTTTTTAAAATAATTTGTGTTATATTATCTCGCTTGGTGGGAATGTATGAGTTGTAAAATGATTCCCATAAATTTTTGTATGTGGACTTGTTAAATATATTCTTCATTTATTTAATCTTCCTTAAGAAAATTTATAAGTAATTTCAAAAGTTGTAAAACGGCTTGCTCTCGTACAAAATTACGGCTTTTAGGCTCGATATCAAGCTGTTTTACTATAGTTTTATCACCATTATTTAAGCCTATAAATACGAAACCGGGGTTGTGACCCTCAGACCCGTCAGGTCCTGCGGCGCCTGTAACCGAAAGTCCAATGTCAGCGCCTGCTATTTTTCGAATATTTTCCGCCATTTGCTTAGCTGTAAGCTCACTAATGGCACCGTATTCGTCTAAAACTTTCTGTTCAACACCTAATTTTTCGTTTTTAATTCGGCAAGAATACGAGGTTATACCCATTTCAAAAACTTCGGAAACTCCTGAAACTGAGGTTATAAAGGCAGAAACCATACCGCCCGTACAGGATTCAGCAGTTGCAATTTTAAGCTTTCGTTCTTTAAGAAGCGCTACCGCTTGTTCTGCGGTTTCAAACAGTTGGGTATTAATCAAGTTTTAAACCTCTCATTCAATATAGGTATATTCGGTTTCGCTAATAGCTTTTTGGATAAGGCCGTCTATATCAAGCTTGCTTTCTGCGATTTCACACGATTCAACTGTGGGTCGTGTTTTGGGGTGCTTTGGCGTAAATACCGTACAGCAATCCTCAAAGGGAAGGATAGAGGTTTCAAAGGTGTCAATATTACGGGAAATAGTTATGATTTCTTCCTTATCCATACCGATTAGAGGACGAAGAACAGGCATATTTGTTACAATATCGGTTGTAACAAGTGCAGGCAAGGTTTGAGATGCAACCTGACCTAAGCTTTCGCCTGTGATAAGAGCTAAGCTACCCGAATTTTTGGCAATTTGTTCGGAAATACGCATCATCATTCTGCGCATTATAAGAGTAAAATATTCCTCGGGGCAATTTTTTGCAATTTCATCCTGAATTTCGGTGAATGGTACGATTGCAAGATTAATAGTACCACTGTAACGAGCGACCTTTGAAAGCAAGGTTCTAACCTTTTGCTCTGCACGGGGACTTGTGTAAGGTGGGCTTGCAAAGTGAATTGCGTTAAGTCTTAGTCCGCGTTTAGCCATTGTCCAAGCGGCAACAGGACTGTCAATACCGCCTGAAATAAGAATAGAAGCGGTACCCGCAGTACCAACGGGTAAGCCACCCGCACCGTGAATTTGCTCTGCGCGTACATAAGCGTAATAATCGCGAATTTCAACATAAACTACTACATCGGGATTGTGAACATCAACCTTCAAGTGATGATTAGAGGCTAATAACTTACCGCCAACCTCACGGCATATTTCGGGTGAGGTAAGAGGGAAGTGCTTGTCCGAGCGTTTAGCTTCAACCTTGAATGTTTTTATGTTTGCCAAGCTATCCTTTAAATATTCAACCGATTTTTCTAAAATATCGTCCATACTTTTTTCGCAAACACAAGCTCTTGAAAAAGCGGCTATACCGAATATAAGTTTTACTCGCTCGAGCGCTTCGGCGAAATCAAAGTCGTCACTTTTAGGCTCGATATAAATAGTAGACTGCGCCTTGCGAACATCAAATTCGCCAAGGTTTCTAAGTCTTCTACGGATGTTTTTAATCAATATATCTTCAAAATTACTGCGGTTAAGACCCTTTAAGGTTAATTCACCGTTTTTAATTAGTATAATCTCTTTCATATTATGCCTTTCTTAGTTTTTCGGTAGCTTCCTTAAGTGCGCCCCATAGCATATCAATATCCTCGCGGGTATTATGCTTTGAAAAGCTTATGCGAAGTGCCGAATCTATACTTTTAGGGTTAACTCCCATTTCCTTTAAAACATAACTTGTATTACCCTTAGAGCAAGCCGAGCCACTTGAAACATAAATATTTTTCATTTCTAAAAAATGAAGCAAGGTTTCCGAGCGGTAGCCATTTACCGAAATGTTTAAAACAAAGGGAAGTGAATTCTCTGCCGAATTAAATGTAATCATAGGCAATGAACTTAAAGTTTCTCTTGCGTAAAGGTTTAATAAGCGGGTTTCTTCAAGCTGTTGTGTGATATTTGGGAAATCTTCAATAGCGCCCTTAAGTGCGGCGATAAGCGGTACAGACTCAGTACCTGAGCGCATACCTTTTTCTTGGCCTCCGCCTGTAATAAATGGGGGAATGTGAGTTTTTGAGTTTAAATATAAAAAGCCAATGCCCTTTGGCGCGTGTATTTTGTGACCGCTTGCGGTGAGCATATCCACTCCGAGCTTCTTTACATTGATAGGCATTTTACCAAAGGCTTGTACTGCGTCACAATGGAAAAACGCATTGGGCGCTTTTTCTTTTATGAGTTTTGCAGCTTGTTCAATCGGTTGAATAGAACCAATCTCATTATTAACAAGCATTATGCTAACAAGCACGGTTTTTTGGTTTAGTGAATTTTCAAGCTCATCTAATGAAATAACACCGTTGCTGTCAACCTTAAGATAAATAACCTCAAACCCATCTTTTTCAAGCTTTTTAACGGTTTCTAAAACCGAGGGGTGTTCAATAGCGGTTGTAATAATACGGTTACCGCGGTTTTTGCGGGAAACGGCAGACATTATAGCAGTATTATTGGCTTCTGTGCCGCCGGAAGTAAATATTATTTCATTTGGATTTACACAAATAGATTTTGCAACACAGTCCCTTGCAGAAATAACTTCATTTTCGGCATTCATACCAAGTAAATGAAGACTTGATGGATTGCCCCAGTTTTCTGTAAGGCAGGTATTCATACAGTCAATCGATTTTTTACAGGGCTTTGTTGTTGCGCTATTATCAAGATAAATTATATGCTCACTTCCTAAAAATACATATACACATATCATTATACATTAAGTTCCCGAAAATCTCAACTAATATCATAAAAATTTTTTTATTTTAATAATATAAATAAAAAAGAAGATGGTTTTTAGTATGCAGAATGTTTTTGAATTTATAGAAAAGTTAATTTCAGGTATCTTTCCATTTGCGCTTTTAATGCTTGTGGGGATATATTTTACATTTAAAACAAAGGGTTACCAGTTTAGAAATCTTAGCAAAAGCGTAAAGGTGTTTTTTTGCGGAAGCGGTGATAAAAGTAACGGAATAACGCCCTTTCAGTCGGCTTGTAATTCGCTTTCGGCAACGGTTGGAACGGGGAATATAGTGGGGGTTGCGGCAGCAGTTGCTTTAGGTGGCGCGGGCGCAGTTTTTTGGATGTGGGTAAGTGCGTTAGTGGCAATGTGCGTTAAATCGGCAGAGATTGTAATATCATGTGAATTTAAAGAAAAAAAGGCAGGAGAAAGTTTTGGCGGACCAATGTATTATATAAAAAACGGATTGCCGTCAAGATATGGATTTTTAGCTAAAATTTATGCTTTTTCAGGCATTTTTGCCTGTTTTTGCACAGGCAATATTATACAAACCAATTCGGCGGTTATTTGTTTTTCTAATGATGGGAATACACGGCTTTTAATGGGTATAGTTTTTGCTGTTATTACTGCTGTGGTGGTTATTGGCGGCGTTAAAAAAATAAGTAAATTTACAACAAAAGCAGTGCCATTTATGTCGGTTTTGTATACCGTTTTGTGCTTGGGCGTTATTTTTGTAAATATAAGGCTTGTGCCCGAATGCTTTTTGAAAATTTTTATAGGCGCGTTTAATCCGTCTGCCGTTACGGGCGGAGCAGTGGGCTCGGTTTTAGCTACCGTTATCGGTGGGGCATCAAAGGGAATTTTTTCGAACGAGGCAGGACTTGGTACCGCGGCAATGGCTTATGCTATTTCAAGCGATAATGACACAAAAAAACAAGGTCTTTACGGGATTTTTGAGGTGTTTTTAGATACAATCGTTTTATGTACGCTAACGGCATTGACAATTCTTTGCAGTGGGGTTATTATAGATTATGGGAACGCTGCCGCATTGCCCATAATAGATGCTTTTTCGGTATTATATGGCCCTTTTTCGCAAAATTTATTAGCGCTTATGCTATGCCTTTTCGGGATTTCAAGCATAATAGGCTGGGCGGTTTACGGAATAAATTGCAGTAGTTATTTATTCGGCAATAAGGGTAAAAAAATATTCGTTTATACATATCCTTTGTTTTGCGTTTTGGGCGCGGTTTTAAATGTTAAAACAGTTTGGCGCGTTGCGGAATTTTTTAACGGAATAATGCTTATAATAAATTTGTTTTCATTACTTATTTTAGCGGATAAAATTATACCTATTTTAAAGGGGAATAAAAATGACATTTGAAAGAATATCAAAGTTACAGGAATTTTTAACAAACACTCAGGCGGTCATATTGTTTGAAGGGCATAACCGTCTTTATTACACAGGCTTTCCGTCCTCTGCAGGAACGGTTATAATAACCAAAACCAAAGCATTCATTCTTATAGATTTCCGCTATTACGAAAAGGCAAAAAACACAGTGAAAAATATGGATGTAGTGCTTTGTGAAAGGCTTTATTCACAAATATACGATATACTTAAAGAGGAGAAAATACAAACTGTTTTTTTAGAAACCGAAAGTATAAGTATTGCAAGATATAACGCTTTAAAACAAAGTTTTTCGGATATTGAAATCAGTGACAATCCTTGCGCTGAAGGCTTTATAAAGGCGCAAAGAAGTATTAAAGATAAGCAAGAGCTAAGCTTAATAAAACAAGCACAGGAAATTACCGATAAGAGCTTTAGTTATATCTTAGAACGAATTGAAGCGGGCCGTACAGAAAAGAAAATTGCGCTTGAAATGGAATTTTTTATGCGTAAAAACGGTAGTGAGGGTATTGCTTTTGATATTATTGCAATTTCGGGTAAAAACACCTCATTACCGCACGGCACACCAACCGATAAGATAATAGAAAAGGGCGATTTCTTCACTATGGATTTCGGTGCTAAAGTTGGCGGTTACTGCTCGGATATGACAAGAACGGTAGCAGTAGGAAATGCAAGTGAAAAGCAAAAATTTGCATATAATACCGTTTTAAAAGCCCAAACCGAAGCTCTTAAAGCTATAAAAGTAGGCGTTGTTTGTAAGTATATTGATGCCGTTGCGAGAAATCTGATTTATGATAGCGGATTTGCAGGTTGCTTTGGTCATGGACTCGGTCATAGCGTAGGTCTTGAAATTCACGAAAGTCCCGCATTTAACACAAGAGATGAATCAATTCTTCAAAGCGGTACGGTAATTACCGTAGAACCCGGAATTTATATTGAAAACGAGTTTGGGGTAAGGATAGAAGATATGGTTTATGTAACGGAAGACGGAATAATAAACCTTACACAAAGCCCTAAGGAATTAATAATACTGTAAATAACACCCGAAGAAAATTCTTCGGGTGTTTTAAACTTAATTGTAATATAATATTAATCTATTAGTTTTTGTGATTCTTTTCAATTGCTTCTTTTAAAAGAATGAAAAGTGTAGCGGAAATGGGAACGGCAATTAAGGCGCCTATAATTCCGCCTATATTACCGCCTACTAAAACGGCGCTTATAACAATAACTCCGGGAAGACCTACTGCTTTACCAACAACACGCGGGTAAATAAGATTGCCCTCGATTTGTTGTAAAATAATGATGAATATAACGAACAATAATGCTTCTATAGGATTGGTTATTAAAATAAGTAATGCGCCTATTGCAACGCCTACAAGCGCACCGACCACAGGAACTAATGAAGTGACGCAAATCAGGACCGAAATAATAGGAGCGTTAGGAAAGCCGAAAATAAGCATACCGATATAGCAAAGAAGCCCTAAAATAACCGATTCTGCGAGCTGACCGCCGATAAATCTTGAAAAAGATTCAGAGGCTCTAGCCCCGATATGATAAACTGCGGAAGCGAATTTTGAGGTGGTGAATGTATCAATAACCTTCTTTAAAAAATTGCCGATACGCTCTTTTTGTGCTAATACATAGGCTGAAATAACCAAACTGAACACAGTATCGAAAACACCTCCAATAACCGAGGTTGTAATGGTTACGGCATCGCCTACGATTTTACCTGAATATGATGATAATAAATCCTTAACTGTGCTTGTAAAGGAAGATAAATCAAGGTTGAGTAAGGGTAAATCCTCTGCTTCGAATCCAAAACGGGCAAAAGTTTTTGTAAGCCACTCGCGCGCAGAAAGAACAAAAGAGGGGAGCTTATCAACAATGTAAATTACAGTTTCAATAATGTCAGGAATTATAACCAATACTAAAATAGAAATTATTCCAAAAGCAAGTAAATAGGTTAGCGCCATACAAATAGGGCGGTGCAACTTTTGCACAATCTTTCGCTTACTTTTTGCCATAAATTTAAAAATTTTGTTTTCTAAAGCAGTAAGCGGAACATTAAGAATAAAAGCAATACAAAGCGCTATTATAACAGGACTTATATATGAGAAAATTTTGCCGAGAAACAGCAATACACCCTCAAAATTAAAGACACACGCTACTATTACAGCAGAAAGAAATACGACAAGTAATATTTTTTTTATATTTTTTGAATTTAGTTCCATTTAATACCACCAAAAAATTATTTACGCTTGCTTTCGATGTATTTAATAACATCTGAGCGGTCTTTTTCCTTAAGCAAACGCAGATTTCTAATAAGATTTTTTTCGTTATGTGTTAAGATTAATTCTTCTTCTCTTGTGCGAATAAGCTCAATAAAGGTTTTAGGCTCGTTTGCAGTTGAAACTTCGGGTGAAATTTCAGAATTATCGAACAATTTATCCTCGGTTTCGCCGAAAATTATATAATACGGGTCGGCCTGAAGGATCTCGGCAATTTTAAGGGCCATATCCACCGAAAAAGAACCGTTGCGTTCCTTTTGGGAATAGGTGCTGCATTTGATATTAAGTATCTCGCCCAGTTGCTTTTGGGAATAATGCTTTTCTTTACGCGCTTTTTTAATACGCATATTTACCGTTGTTTTCATAATAAAACCACCTAAATTTTTCTTGACTTTAAGATTATAACAAGTATAATTACTACTATGGTGTTAAAATTGTCAAAACGCTGGAGTGGCTCAGTTGGTAGAGCAGCTGATTCGTAATCAGCAGGTCGTGGGTTCGAGTCCCATCTTCAGCTCCAGATAAAAATCCGTTTACTTTAAGTAGGCGGATTTTTTCTTTTTAAATATGTACCTAAAAAAATTGCTTATATTATACTTTTTACATAAATAGTTTACTAAAAATGTCAAATTAAGTCAAGCGGTTTTTAAATATGTATAAACCAATAAGTTGTTGAGTATTAAGTTAAAATGTTGTATTATATTATCATAAAAAATACTTAATAATGAAAGGAATTAATGATTATGGAAAAATATGCTTGGAAAGCGATTATAAAAGACGGTTGTTTTGATGAATATTGCCGCCGTCACGATGAAATCTGGCCGGAATTAGTAGAATTACTTAAATCTGCAGGAATTTGCAACTATACTATTTGGAATGTCGGTAATGAGCTTTTTGGTTATTACGAATGCGAAAAGGGTATTAAGTTTGCGGCGGATACACAGGCAAATAGTCCTGTTGTTGACAAATGGAACGAATATATGAAAGATGTTATGATTATGGAAATGGACCCTGAAACAGGCGCTCAGCCTCAACTTGTAAAGGTATTTGAATTGGATTAATTTTATAGCTGTTTATGCTAATTAATCATTGCATTGAAATTTATGTTGTATCAATAAACGAAAAAGCAGAGAGAGGGATTTTGTCTAGGCACTCCCATGCCTATCGCCTCGCTTTTGCTCGTTGCCGCGCCTAAACAACAGTCCACCGGACTGTTTTCTCAACGGCTTGTTCGTATCCTCTCAAATATTAAGAAATAAAAAAACAGAGCATATACCTTACGGTAATGCTCCGCCTTTTTATTGAAAGGGTTGCACAAATTCGAAACTCTTTGAAATTTTGACCTATGTGTTCGAACCCCTACAGTTTTTACTTGTAATTTAAAGTACATAGATATCTATTATAAGAAATATTGGATTTTGAAACAATCTTTTCTTCTATATCAAAACCACATTTTTTATAAAATATAACAGCGTCAATGTCGGTTTCAGCAGTAATAGGTTTTTGGCTTTTATCTTTTAAATAATCTATAAGTTTCGTTCCAATACCTGAATGTCTTTCTTTAGTATCAACAGCTATTCCTATAATTTCTACAGTTTTATCAGTTTCTTGTGTGGAAATCACACCTATTATTTTATCATTTAAAAAATATCCATACACACAAACAGAAGAATCATTTTGCATTTGTTCTGTTTTAAGCTTAAATTTATCAAAAGTAGGATTGAACATACAAGCTGAATATATATTATAGATTTCTTGAGTGCACAAAATATCTTTTATGTTTTTAATCATTTGTTGTTTTCCTTTGCGGTGTTAATAGAGGCGATTAAAATTCTGCGAATTGTGCCGCATTGATTATATAAATCTTTTGCAATTTCTTTATCTATTAACTCAGACTTTACAAATAATTCAAGCCAATATTCAGTCTCATAACATTCTTTAAGAGATATTTGAAGTTTAGCAACAAAATCGGGTTTACCGTGAGCATAATTTGCTTCGTGAATGTTTGCACCAATAGAAGTTGCAGAACGCTCTAATTGATTAACGAGTGAGTAATGTCCTTTTATGTTTTCACAACGTTTTATAACTTTTACAGAAAAGTCCATTGATAAATCCACAAGTTTATTTTCTTTCAAGAATATCACCTCTGCAAACATTATAACATATTCCATGAAATATTGCTACGCAATATGAAATAATCCTAACGGATTATGAAATTTTCTGCTATCGCAGAAAGTGAAATAAAATTCGCCTCTTAAACATTTGCGAAGCAAATATTTCATACGCATAGCGTATTTCATAGCGAAGCTATTTCACTCGCCGAAAGGCGAATTTCATTGAAAAAGCGACTTGTTTCGACAAGTCGCTTTTTCTGGCGCAGAGAGAGGGATTCGAACCCTCGGTGTATTATTAGTACACACACGATTTCCAATCGTGCGCCTTAGACCAGCTCAGCCATCTCTGCATACGTTATTCAGAACGCCATATCAGTATAACAAAAACAATTTGAAAAATCAAGTAAAAAATTAAATCTTGTATAAAAAATACGAATGTGTTATATTTAATATGTATTAAACATTTGGAGGTTTATATGGAGAGAGAAAAGCTTTCAAGCCGTTTAGGCTTTATATTGCTTAGCGCTGGTTGCGCTATTGGCATAGGAAATGTATGGAAGTTTCCTTGGATGGTTGGTCAGTACGGCGGCGCAATTTTTGTACTGATTTATTTGTTTTTCCTTATTGTTATGGGTATTCCTGTAATGACAATGGAATTTTCTTTAGGACGCGCTTCGCAAAAAAGTCCTGCGGCAATGTACAAGCAGTTGGAACCAAAGGGCTCAAAATGGCATTTGCACGGTTATATGGCATTTGCAGGTAACTATATTTTAATGATGTTCTACACTACCGTTACCGGTTGGATGATTAATTACTTCGTTAAAATGGCAAAAGGCGACTTTGTCGGCACAACACCCGAAACTGTTCCTAATGTATTTGGCGAAATGGTTTCAAGTCCTACTCAAATGGTGCTATTTATGGCAATTGCGGTTGCTATTGGTATAGGCGTTTGCGCTTTGGGTGTTAATAAGGGTGTTGAAAAAATCAGCAAGTACTTAATGCTCGCGCTTCTTGCAATTATGGTTGTGTTAGCGATTAACAGTTGCTTCCTTGAAGGTGGCAACAAGGGTCTTAAATTCTACTTATTGCCGGATTGGGATAACTTTATTAATTCAAATCCCGGCGCTGTAGTTGTTGGCGCTATGAATCAGGCGTTCTTTACATTATCGCTTGGTATTGGTTCTATGGCTATTTTCGGAAGCTATTTAGGTAAAGACCGTTCGCTTTTGGGCGAATCAATTAGTGTTGCTTCACTTGACACCTTCGTTGCATTTACTTCAGGTCTTATTATTTTCCCTGCGGCTTTTGCTTACGATATTCCTGTTGATGCAGGTCCAAATCTTATATTTATTACCCTTCCTAACGTGTTTAACAATTTACCGTTGGGCAGAGTATGGGGAACACTTTTCTTTGTATTTATGTCCTTTGCGGCGCTTTCAACCGTTATTGCGGTTTTCGAAAATATTATTGCTTGCAGTATGGATATGTTTAAGTGGAGCCGTAAAAAAGCTTGTATTATTAACGGTATCGGCTTATTTGTATTGTCGCTTCCGTGTGCGCTTGGATTTAATGTTTTGTCCGGCTTTGTTCCGTTTGCGGAAGGCACCAATTTCTTAGATTTAGAGGACTTTATTGTTAACTTTATTATGCTTCCTGTAGGTGCAGTAATATTTATTCTTTTCTGTACCTGGAAATTCGGTTGGGGCTTTAAAAACTTTAAGGAAGAAGCCAATACCGGTAAGGGCGCAAAGGTTAAGGATTGGATGCGCATTTATATGCAGTACATCTTACCGATTTTCGTACTTGTAATCTTAATCTTCGGTCTTGTAACATTTAAATACAGATAAATTAAAAGAGTGGCTTTAGCCACTCTTTTTCATATTTCAAAACCAATTAATAATCCGCCTTTTTCGGCATAAAAACTGCAAAGCGCGGCGGCGGGATAAATTTCAATATCGGTAGTACCGAATTCACTTTTTAAAATCGAGCTTAAAAGTTCTGCTAAAGGTTTATTTAGGCAGTGGGAAATTCTTATTTTACCGCCTTTATAACCAAGGTCTTTAAGGTTTTGCAAAATACTATTTAAACCTTTTTTCTCGCCTCGTGTCTTTTCAAGCGGTTCGAGTGTTCCGTGATCACTTGCTTTACCTACAAGACGAATACCTAATATCCCTGCTATTTTTGCGGTTGCTTTACTTACTCTGCCGTTATTTGTAAGATTAGTAAGCGATTCTAGCATAAACAAAAGCTTGGTATGCTTTTGGTATTCGGTAATAGCTTCACAAATTTCCTCGTAAGCTTTGCCTTCCAAAATAAGTTCTTCTAATTTTTCTACTATAAGTTTAAGCTCTGGACCTGCAGAAAGAGAGTCTATAACAAAAACCTTGCGGTCGGGGTACTGCGTTTCGTATTCCTGTTTTGCAATTACCGCCGAATTGTAGCTACCCGAAAGGTTGCTTGTAATTGTAACACAAAAGATATGTATAGCATCCGAGAAGGTAGTAAGCCAATCCGAAACCGAGGGGCAAGAGGTAGAGGACTTACCTGAATAATTTTTAAGGTCGTTTATCATTTCTGTAACATTAAGCTCTTTATTATCCACATATTCTTTTTCATTTGTAATAATTTTAAGTGGCACCGATGCAAAAGGTACCCCTTTTAAGATTATTTGGTCTGCCGAAGAATCGGCAACAATTTTAAAATTCATAAATTTACCTCGTTGTTTTAGTGTGCCAATATTATCCCATATTTCTCTGAATAACGCACTCTAATCTTCTGAAAACTAACTCTACTATGAGTAGAATGCGAAAATATATTGTTTAAATGGGGTGTTTATGATATAATCGTAGCGGGGGGTTGAAAAAATGAAAATTAAAACGGCTATAAAAAGTTATGATGAAGTTTTAGCGCTTCCCATAAAGAAACATAAAAAGCCACTAAAGCCTAATTTTATATTAGCAACGGTTATAAGGGTTCTTTCGATTTTCTCACTTTTACCTGTAGGGTTTAAATACAAAAAAATAGGTATGGAAAAGCTAGGTAAAAAAGAGCCTGCGCTAATTTTAATGAACCATTCAAGTTTTATTGATTTAAAAATCGCAAGTAAATTGCTTTACCCTAAAAGATATAACATTGTTATGACTTCGGACGGCTTTGTAGGCAAAAAATTGCTTATGCGAATGGTTGGATGTATTCCTACTCAAAAGTTTGTTAGTGACAGTGTGCTTGTAAGGGACATTTTTCATTGTATGAAGAAAAATAAAACCTCGGTTTTAATGTATCCGGAAGCAAGTTACAGCTTTGACGGTACGGCAACACCGTTGCCCGAAAGCTTAGGAAAGCTTGTTAAAAAGCTTGCGGTGCCTGTTGTTATGATAAGAACCTACGGTGCTTTTGCGCGCGACCCGCTTTATAATAATTTACAGCTTAGAAAAGTAAAGGTATCGGCGCAGATGGAATATATTTTGTCACCCGAGGATATTAAAAATAAAACCCCTGAAGAAATAAACGAACTTTTAAAAGAACAGTTTTCGTTTGATAATTTTTTGTGGCAACAGCAAAACAATCTTAAGATTACCGAAAAATTCAGAGCGGATTATCTGCATCGAGTTTTGTATAAATGCCCCAACTGTAATACAGAGGGTAAGACGGTAGGCAAGGGGATACACCTTAAATGCGAAAATTGCGGTAAGGTTTATGAACTTACTGAAGAGGGCTTTATGAAAGCTCAAAGTGGTGAAACTGAATTTCCACACATACCCGATTGGTACGCTTGGCAAAGGGGAAGCGTAAAGCAAGAGATTTTAAGCGGAGAATACAAGCTTAGTACCGATGTTGATATTTATATGCTAATAGATACCAAAAAAGTTTACAAGGTTGGAAGCGGAACATTTGTACATACCTTTGACGGATTTAAGCTTACAGGATGTGACGGCAAGCTTGATTACACACAGTCGTCCCTACTTTCGTATAGTCTTTATTCCGACTATTATTGGTACGAAATCGGCGATATGGTATGTATCGGAAACGGAAAAGTGCTTTATTACTGTTTCCCGAAAGATAAATCGGTAAGCGTTGCAAAAGTGCGTATCGCCGCCGAAGAAATTTATAAAATAAGAGCAAAAGAAAATTCCCGATAGGTAACTATCGGGAATTGTTTTTATCCTAATGAAGCGGCACCAATAATGCCTGCATCGTTTCCGAGTTCTGCAATTTTAAGTTCGGTGTTTCTTTCCTGTCTTTCATAGCCGTAGGTGTTAGCCTTAATTAATTCTTTAAGGGGATTTAAAAGGTAATC
>JAZOTR010000068.1:0-3365 GCA_045657745.1 Acutalibacteraceae bacterium | reverse complement strand
TCACGATATCCCATATGGTTGTCACGCATATCCATTATAACATTAATTTTGAATTCTGGCGAGTACGTTTTGAATTTTTGACCTTTTTTTGACATAAAAATATGCACCTCCAAAAGTGTCTAACTTTTGGGGTGCATATCATTTTAAAGCGGTGATTTTTATTTTACTAATTATTCAGCAACTTCAGTAGCTTCTTCAGCAACTACTTCTTCAGTAGCTTCAACTGTTTCTTCTACTGCTTCCTCTTCAGGAAGTAAAGCACGGATAGAAAGGCTTACGCGCTTCTTTTCTTCATCGATAGCGGTAATCTTTGCTTCAACCTCTTGACCGATTGTAAGCTCGTCCTGAGGCTTATTAATGCGCTTATTAGCAATTTGAGAAATGTGGATAAGGCCGTCAACGCCTGAAACGATACGAGCAAACGCGCCGTATGTAGTCATGCTAACGATAGTAACCTTTACTACATCTTCTACATTGTAGTTAGTAGTGAAAATAGTCCACGGATTTTCTTCAGGCTTCTTGTAGCCTAAGGAAATCTTTTTCTTTTCAGCGTCAAGCTCTTTTACATATACTTCAACAGTATCGCCAACAAGAACTACTTCAGACGGATTCTTAATTCTGGACCATGAAAGTTCAGAAATATGAACCATACCGTCTACACCGCCGATATCAACAAATGCGCCATAGCTTGTGAGCGACTTAACAGTACCTGTAAAGCGGTCACCAACTGCGATATTTGCCCATACCTTTTCTTCAGCTGCCTTTTTCTGTTCGCGAAGCACGCTTCTTGCAGAACCAATTGCTCTGCGACCTCTTCCGATTTCGATAATGCGGAATTGAATTTCCTTACCCTTTAAATCTTCAAGAGAATCGTTTCTTGAAGCAGTAGCCTGAGAAGCAGGAATAAATACTCTAACATTGTTTGTGTAAACAACAACGCCACCCTTAATAATATCCTTAACGAAGCCTGTAAGTACTTCGCCTGAATCCTTGGCAGCAACTATATTATCCCAACCGGCAATCGCGTCATAACGACGTTTTGAAAGCATTGCGGTTCCTTCCTGGTCGCTGATTTTCATGATGATAAGATTAATCTCATCACCAGCCTTAACCTCTTCAACAAGATTAACATTTGGTTCAGAAGAGTATTCAGCAGCTGTAACATAACCTGTTACACCTCTGCCGATGTCCACAGTAATCTCTGTGGGATTAACAGCAATAACTGTACCTGTTACCTTCTGGTCGCCTGTTAAACTGTTAAGCGAAGCTTCGAATGCTTCCTCATCTGTCATTTCCTCGAATGATTTTTGTACAGGTTCTTTTACCTCCACCTGTTCTTCTACCGGTTGTAAATTTTCCGACATGGTTTTAATAGCCTCCTTTATTATACCTGCAGGTGTTGATGCACCCGCAACGACTCCAACATTCTCGCACCCCTTAAGACAGTCTATTGGTAATTCTTTGGCTGTTTCAATAAGATACGTTTTGTCGCAATTAGCTTTGCATACCGTAAATAGCTTTGCGGTATTTGAACTGTGCCTTCCGCCGATTACTATAATAGCATCATTTCGTTTAGACAATTCATAAGCCTCTTCTTGACGCATTGCAGTCGCATTACATATTGTATCAAATATTTCTGCATTTGTACACACTTTTTTTAAAAAAATTTGAAGTTTTTCCCAAATTTTTGCATTAAAAGTGGTTTGAGAAACCATAATGACCTTTTTTTGAGCAAAATTCTGCTTCAGTTCGACTAATTCCTGCAACTCCTCATAGGTTGCAACCACATAAACCTCGCCTGCGGTATGGCCTACAATACCTATAACCTCTTGATGATTTTTGTCCCCCGCTATAATTGTCACATAGCCTTGCTCGCTTTTTTCGCTAACAATTTTATGTATTTTAGATACGAACGGACAGGTTGCATCTACAAACTCGACCTCTAAATCACTGCAGTTATCAATTACCGATTGTTCAACACCGTGTGAGCGAATTACGAGTGTTTCGCCCTTTTGCACTTCACTTGGCGAAGCCACAATGCGAACACCCTTTTGCTCTAATTCCTCAACTAATTGCGGATTATGAATTATAGGCCCTAAGGTGCATACCTTTTTGCCCTTTTCCAATAATTCGTACACCGTATTAACTGCGCGGTTAACACCAAAGCAAAAGCCTGCTGTTTTTGCAAGAGTAATATTCATAATTAAATTCTTTCCTTAATGATATTTAAAAGCAATTCCAAAGAGCCCTCTAAATCACATTCGGTAGTATCCGCTAATACTGCATCATCTGCCGCTTTAAGCGGTGCGATTTCGCGGTTCATATCGTTATAATCGCGCTTAACCATATCGTCATAAACTTCATCGAATGTAACGGTTGTACCCTTTTCGATAAGTTCCTTATAACGGCGCTCCGCTCTTGCCTTAGCAGATGCGGTAAGAAAAATTTTTACAGTAGCATTTGGAAGAACTACCGTACCAATATCTCTACCGTCCATAACAACGTTATTTTCCTTTGCCAGCTTTCTTTGCATTTCAAGTAAAAAAGCGCGTACAGGCGGTTTTGCAGATACAGCAGAAGCCATCATAGAAGCGGTAGGTGTTCGGATACTGTCCGACACATCGTTTCCGTCTAAAAATACCCTTTGCTCACCGTCTACAAAACGAATATCCACCGTTGTATCCTTTAAAATGCCCTCAATATCGCAATTAAGCTCGGTATCGTGACCCAAATTTGAAAACTTAAGACCAACCGCTCTGTAAAGGGCGCCTGTATCAACATAAATAAATCCTAGTTCCTTTGCCGTCCTACGCGACAATGTACTTTTCCCTGCTCCTGCAGGACCGTCAATAGCTACTGAAATCATAATACTCTCCTTAAGCATTACTACCTGCAACAAAACCGGTAGAAAACGCGATTTGTAAATTAAATCCGCCTGTATAGGCATCAACGTCAATTATTTCACCTGCAAAGAAAAGACCGTTTACAAGCTTTGATTGCATAGTTTTAGGGTCGATTTCCTTGACAGAAATTCCGCCACTTGTAATAATTGCTTCTTCAATAGGCCTAAATCCCGTTATATGCAAAGGCAACGCCTTCATAATACTGCATAACTTCAGTCTTTCATCGCGACTAATTTGGTTAACCTTTTTATTGTTTGGAATACCCGAAAGCTTTATAATAACAGGTATTAAGCTTTTAGGTAAAAGCTTTGAAAGCGAATTTGCAAAGTCCTTGTTTTGTTCTTCCGCAAAATCTCTTAAAACTCTGTTATCAAGTTGCTCTAAGGTAAGCGCAGGTTTTAAATCAATAAATGTCTTATATTCTTTTTTGCCCATATATCTAATATGAGACGAAGCCGACAA
>JAZOTR010000067.1:0-7605 GCA_045657745.1 Acutalibacteraceae bacterium | reverse complement strand
TCGGTCAGGAAATCACTATGTATGACGATAGTCCTGCTTGGCGCGTAATGTTTAATATGCTTCTTAGCATGTACAAAAACCACCCTGTAAGAATTGATATTGCAGGTACAGTTAAGTCTATTTCCGAAATTAATGCCGATTCGCTTTACAAATGCTACAACACCTTCTACAATCCGTCGAATATGTTTATTTGTATTGCGGGTAATGTAAAAACCGAAAAGGTTTTGGATTTAATTGAAAAGGGCATTAAACCAAGTGAGAAAAAGGAAATCGAGCGCATTATGCCTGACGAGCCATTAGAAGTAACTACCGATTATGTTGAACAAGCGCTTGAAGTGGCACAACCGATGTTTTGCTTTGGATACAAAGAAATCGCCGATAAAAAGCCAACCGTAAAAGAGCGTGTTTGCACAGGCATTTTGCTCGAACTTATTGCGGGCGACTGCTCACCGCTTTACGAGCAACTCACTAACGAGGGACTTATAAACGACGAATTTTCTTTTGAATATTTCACGGGCGACGGTTATAGCGCAGTGATTTTTGACGGCGAGTCGGTTAATCCTAAATTAGTTGCGCAAAGAATTAAGGACGAGGTTACTCGCCTTAAGGAAGACGGCATAAACAAAAAGTTATTTTCAGCTGTCCGCCAAGGAATGTACGGTAATGCGATACGCGTTTTCAACAGTGTTGAGGGTATTGCAATGCAGTTTGTGGATTGCGCCGTTAACGATAACTGCTTGTTTGACGAAATCAAATATTTGAAATCGGTTACCGTAGACGATGTTTACAAAAGACTTAGTCTTTTAGAGAACGATAAAACAGTTCTTTCAGTTATTACACCAAAAGAATGAGGAATTTAAAATGTATAATGTTACAATTTTCGGCATTGATATAGTTTTAAAGCCAATCGCCTTTTCTATACCGATAGGCGACGGTCATTGGGATATTTATTGGTACGGAATTATTATTGCGCTCGGCTTTATGTTGGCGCTAATCTACGGTATTACTAACGCAAAGCGCTTTGGTATTGATAACGACCGTATGCTTGACGTTGTGCTCGTAGCAACACCTATTGCGATTTTATGCGCGAGAGCATACTATGTTATTTTTGACGGTGAAAAGCTTTCAAGCTTTGGAGAATTTTTCGGCTTTGGCGATTCCTCGGGCTTTTCAGGACTTGCCATTTACGGCGGTGTTATAGGCGCGTTTGTATCGGGGCTTATAATGTGTAAAATCCGCAAAATAAAGTTTACTGATATGTTCGATTTAGCTTCCCTCGGCTTCCTTATCGGTCAAGGCGTTGGCAGATGGGGTAACTTTGTAAACCAAGAAGCCTACGGCAGCTTTACAGGCAGCAGCTTTTGGGGTATGCAAAGCGAAAGAACTGTTTACGAAATGGGCGAGGGCTTAGTTCATCCTTGCTTCTTATATGAATCCATTTGGTGCATTGCGGGTTTCTTTATAATAAATCATTTAAGCAAAAACCGTAAATTCAGCGGCGAAACATTTTTAATGTACTGCGCTTGGTACGGCTTTGGCAGAGGCTTTATTGAAATACTCAGAACCGACAGCTTAATGTTAGGTCCAATTAAGGTTTCTTGCCTTTTAGCATTCTTGCTTTGCATAGCAAGTGTTACTGCTATTATTGTAATTCGCAAAAAGATAAAACCCCAAGAGGAATATATAGAACAATTTGCTGAAAATGCGGAGGAAGAAAATGTATAAGATTATAGACGGTAAAATAATTTCCGGGAGCGTAAAGGATAGAGTTGCTAAAGAGGTTGCCGAATTAAAGCAAAAGGGTATTACTACCGGTCTTGCAGTTATAATTGTAGGCGAGGACCCCGCTTCTAAGGTATATGTTGCAAATAAGAAAAAGGCTTGCGAGGCTTTGGGTATTATTTCAGAGGAATACGCTTTGCCTGAAAATACTACACAAGAAGAACTTTTAGCGCTTATTGATACACTTAATAAAAAGGAAAGCATAAACGGTATTCTTTGCCAATTACCGCTTCCGAAACATCTTAACGAGGATGAAGTAATTAACGCAATCTTGCCCGAAAAGGATGTTGACGCGTTTCATCCGCAAAATGTTGGTAAAATTATGCTTGGCGATTATGATTTTGTACCCTGCACCCCTGCAGGCATTATGGAAATGCTCGATTACGAGGGTATTGACATTTCGGGTAAAACCTGTGTTGTTATAGGTAGGTCTAATATTGTTGGCAAGCCTATGGGAATGCTACTGCTCCACAAAAACGGCACTATTACCATTTGCCATTCTAAAACAAAGGACTTAGCAGAAGTTTGCAAAAAGGCTGATATTCTTGTTGCGGCGGTTGGTAGACCGAATTTCGTTACTGCCGATATGGTTAAGGACGGCGCGGTTGTAATAGATGTTGGCATTAACCGTGTTGACGGTAAGCTTGTTGGCGATGTTGATTTTAACGCAGTTAAGGACAAGTGCTCGGCTATCACTCCTGTTCCGGGCGGTGTTGGACCTATGACTATTGCAATGCTTATGCAAAATACCGTTACCGCCTCTAAAAAACAAAACAAGGTGATTTAATTGTTTAAAAGAATTATAATTTCTGTTTGCGCGGTGTTTTTGTTTTCGTTTAGTGTTTGTGCCGAAAGTCGGGATAATTTTTATGTTCACGGCGAAGCAAATACTTATGTAAGCGAAATTTTGGGCTTAAGCGAGGACCAATTAAATAATTATGTAGCGGATAATAACATTACATATTTAGCGGTCAATAAGGATAATACCAAGCAGATAAGAAAAACCGAAATAAGCGATGCTTTTTCAAAAAAAATCGGTAACTTTTTAAGTCTTAAAGATAACGAAATTTTAGAGCTTGCCGAAGAATTAACAGGCTTTGAAGGTATAAACGGCACTGTTTTTGAAAAGGGTGATAAGCGCTTTTTAAAGGTTAGTGTAAAAACAACCGATAGCGGCGGTGAATACTACCTAACTCAATACATTACGGTTGCGAATTCCAAAAAGGAAATTTTAAGCTTTTATACCGCTTCGGGTGAGAATACCGATTATATAGAAGAATTTTTAAATTCTCATTACCAAGCAACCAAACCTAACACTTTTCTTAAAGTTTTATCGGTAATAGGGATTGTTTTATTTTCCCTTTTTGCCGCGGTAGTTGTTTTTGTAATCATTAAGGATACATTTGTAAAAAAACCGACTGAATAACAGTTGGTTTTTTATTTGGATAAAATTAGGGTAATGTGGCAAAAATTACTATATGGAGGTTTTTAAATGCAAAGACGAAATATAGTAAGAATAATATCTTTTTTATGCGCGGCAATTATTGTAATTAGCGGATTTTATATAAAAGCATTTGTAAAAAACAAAAAATATAAATTAGAAATTGAAAATAATTATTCCCGCTCGCTTAGCGAACTAACCGAAGCGATGAATAATATAAAGGTTGCACTTCAAAAAGCACAATATATAAATACCGCTAAGCATTTAGGCGAAGCGGC
The DNA here is from genome assembly GCA_045657745.1 of Acutalibacteraceae bacterium. Classification (GTDB taxonomy): domain Bacteria; phylum Bacillota; class Clostridia; order Oscillospirales; family Acutalibacteraceae; genus UBA737. Next base: position 4,104 of record JAZOTR010000067.1, on the reverse strand, counting down.
AGTAACCCTTTTGGGCGAGACGGAAATTTCTAAAAACGCTTTAGCGCAGTTACCATCTAACCAAAGTTTTGAAAGTCTTAATTTGTTTTTGTCGCAGGTGGGCAATTACGCTATGTCGGTTTCGGGCAATTTGTATTCAAACAGGGAATTTCCTAAGGAATACAAAGAAAATATTGTCGCTTTAAGCGATGCGGCAAATAAAATATCAACCGTTATAAATGACGCGCAGATTAATTACAACAACCTTGATTATTGGGCAAAGGAATTAGATGATAAAATTGACTTAGAACTTGATGACAATATTTTAAATTCCTTTTCAGATTTAGAGGGTTCTCTTACCGATTTGCCAACCTTGGTTTACGATGGGCCGTATTCCGACCATATTTTAAACGAGGAAGCCGAAATGCTAAAGGACGCTGACGAGGTTACAGTAGCCGCTGCAAAGAAAATTGCCGCCATGTTTTCTGAATGTTCGGAAAATGATATAAGCTTTATTACGGAAGAAAACGGAAAAATACCTGTTTATCGTTTCTCTGGAAATAATATTGATATTACCGTAAGTAAAGCGGGTGGGTATGTTGTTTACATGCGTAAAAGCGGCGAAATTAACGAGTATATTCTTAGCTACCAGCAAGCGCGCGAAAAGGCTAAGCGTTTTTTGAATAATAATGATATGCTGAACTTTACCGAAAGTTATTATTTTACCGACGAGGGCGTTTGCGTTATAAATTTCGCCTATCTTGACGGTGAAACAATTTGCTATACCGATTTAATAAAGGTAGGCGTTGCTATGGATACAGGGGAAATAGTTTTCTTTGAAGCAAGCGGTTATTTAAGCAACCATAAAGAAAGAGCCTTTGAAACACCGAAATACACTTTAGAAGAAGCGCGGCTTATAGTAAGCGACCAATTAACCGTAAATAAAACCGCCTTGGCGCTTATTCCTACACCCAAGGGCGAAAGGCGTTGCTACGAATTCATTTGTGATGATAACGGGCAAGAAATACTCGTATATATTAATGTAACAACCCTTGAAGAAGAAGAGATTTTAATTCTTATTAAGGGCGACGGAGGAATTCTTGTAAAATAATGCTTGATTTTTTAAAAGATATGTGGTAGAATATACGAGCATTTGATTTCACCCGGTCCTTACGGGTGGGTTCATTGCCGAAAAATCGACATTGAAGCGGATGGTCCTCTGGCATTTATGTTAAGAACATCTGGTACAAAATTAAGGAGGAAAAAAGATGGACGTAATTCGCGAATTAACAGCAGACATGCTCAAAAAAGACGCTCCTGAAATCTTAATCGGTTCTACCGTTAAGGTTCATGTTCGCATCAAGGAAGGCGAAAAGGAAAGAATTCAGATTTTCGAAGGTACTGTAATTGCTAAGAACAACAGCGGTATTTCTGAAACCTTTACAGTTCGCCGTGTATCCTACGGTGTTGGCGTAGAACGTGTATTCCCTGTACATTCACCTTCAGTTGCTAAGGTTGAACTCGTACGCAAGGGTCAAGTTCGCAGAGCAAAACTCTACTACTTACGTGACAGAGTTGGTAAAGCTGCCAAGGTTAAAGAAAAGATTTAATCACGGAAGGGGGACGGGTAAATACCTTGTCCCCCTTTGATTTTATTTGATTTTAGAGGTATACTTATGAAAAAACGGGATACTTATGACGATTACTTCACCGAAGGTTTTTATATTTACACCGATGTTGAAGAGGAAGAACCAACCGAAGAACCATTAACCGTAAAATCAAGCGTTTTCGAATGGCTTGATGTTATTGTTATGGCGCTTATTTCGGTAGTTTTGGTGTTTTCCTTTGTTTTCAGAGTTGCTACTATCGAGGGTGACTCTATGCTTAACACCTTAGTTGAGGGTGAACGCATAATAATCAGCGATTTTAACTACACTCCCAAAAGAGGAGATATTGTAGTAATATCTCGCAATGTTGAAAACTCAATAGAGGGTAGTGTGACAAGCCAAGGTCCGATTATTAAGCGTGTTATTGCAACCGAAAATCAAACCGTAGATATAGACTTTACCAAGGGTATTGTTTATGTAGACGGCAAGGCTTTAATTGAAGATTATACTTCAAGCCTCACTTTACGTAAAGACGATTTGGATTTCCCGATGATTGTACCTGAAGGCTGTATTTTCGTACTTGGTGATAATCGCGCAGTTTCACTTGATAGCCGTTCCTCTGAAATAGGGGATAACGGTATGATTGATACCCGTTATATTTTAGGCCACGCAGTTTTCAGAATCCTACCATTTAACCGAATTGGAAGGCTTGATAACAAATGAGTGACTTTAAACAAAGTATTCAGTGGTTTCCCGGCCACATGGCAAAAACCAAGCGTCAGATAAAAGAAATTTTACCTATTATTGACGCTGTGGCAGAGGTTGTTGACGCAAGAATCCCTCAAAGCAGCCGCAACCCCGATTTAAAGGAAATCATTGGAAACAAACCGCATATTATTTTGCTTAACAAGTGCGATATGGCGGATAATAATATCACAAAACAGTGGATTGACTATTATAAGCAAAACGGCACAACCGCTATTGCTATTGACTGTAAGAGTGGAAAAGGCATAAATGCTTTTAAGGATACTGTGAAAACCGTTTTAGCCGATAAACTTGAAGCTTATAAAGAAAAAGGAATGGTTGGAAAACCGCTTCGAGTAATGGTTGTAGGCATTCCTAATGTCGGCAAATCCTCGTTTATTAATAAAATCGCAGGTAAAACCCGCGCAAAAGCCGAAAACAGACCCGGTGTTACAAGAGGTAACCAATGGTTTACTATTGATAAGCAGTTAGAATTGCTTGATACACCAGGTGTTTTATGGCCGAAATTTGAAGACCAAACAGTAGGTGAGCATTTAGCTTTTACAGGCGCGGTTAAGGACCGAATTTTAGACACCGAGCTTTTGGCAATGCGTTTGCTTGAAATTTTAAGCCAAAATTATCCCGAATATTTAGTAAATCGCTACGGCGAGCTTGACTTTTCGCTTGATAGCTACGATTTACTATGTATGATTGGTAAAAAACGCGGAATGGTTATTCGCGGCGGTGAAACCGATACCGAAAGAGCGGCAAATATGCTCTTAGAAGAATACCGAAACCAAAAAATCGGAAATATATCTTTGGAAAGGGTAGATAATAATGCCTGATTACAGCTACGAACAAGCCGCTATGCAAAGCGGCTTTAACCTTATTTGCGGTGTTGACGAAGCGGGACGAGGTCCTTTAGCAGGACCTGTTTGCGCGGCGGCAGTAATTTTGCGAGAAGGCACCGAAATCGAAGGTCTTAACGACTCTAAAAAACTAACCGAAAAGAAAAGAGAACAGCTTTTTGATATTATAATTGAAAAAGCGGTTGATTACTGTATCGCTTACGGCACATTGGAAGAAATCGAAGAACATAACATTCTGAACGCTACATATTTTGCTATGAACAGAGCTATAAACGGTCTTAAAAAGGTTGATTTTGCTTTAATCGACGGCAACCGTTTGCCAAAAGACATAAAAGTCCCCGGTGCTACTATTGTTAAGGGTGACGCAAAGTCAATGTCAATAGCGGCGGCTTCAATTTTAGCTAAGGTAAGCCGTGACAGATTACTTTTAGAATACGACCAAAAATATCCGCTTTATCAATTTGCAAAGCATAAGGGCTACGGTACAAAATTACACACCGATTTAATTAAAGAACACGGCCCTTGCGAAATTCACAGACTTTCATTCCTTAAAAACATATTGGGTGAAAATAAATGAACATAGGCAAAACAGGGCTTGAAGGCGAAAAAAGGGTAGCCAACTATTTACGAAACAAAGGCTATTCGGTAATTAAGCAAAATTACAGTTGTAAATACGGGGAAGTTGACATTATTGCCCAAACTGATGAGTATATTCTTTTTGTAGAGGTTAAAACCCGAAAAGAAAATAGCTTAGTGTCGGGCGCACAAGCGGTGGATAGCTTTAAACAAAGCCGTATTCTTAAAACCGCGCAGGATTTTCTCACAAAAACCGAATGCGAATTGCAACCACGCTTTGACGTTGCTGAGGTTACGGTTTTTGAAAAGCAAGACGGCACTACGGGTTA
>JAZOTR010000066.1:0-12861 GCA_045657745.1 Acutalibacteraceae bacterium | reverse complement strand
TCCATTTTTACAACAACGAACGCATACAACTAAAAACAAAACTGACACCACTTGAAAAGCGATGTCAGTATGTTGCTTGAAATTTAATATAACCTACCATAGGGGCTTTTTGTACTGTCTGCACAAATTGGGGCAGTTCATAAGCTTACGGGGTTTAATATTAAAACATTGAAATTTGGTTTGTATCGGGCAAATCGTTTAAAGCGCCTAAATCTGCAAGATTTTGAATTATGGTTTTAGAAACACCCGCTTCAAGCTGAAATTCCTCTTTAGAAATAAAGTTGCCCTTTTGCGCCGCTTCATATATAGAATAAGCCGCTTTTTCGCCAACGCCCGAAAGCGCGCCGAAAGGCAAACGCATTTTTCCGTTTTCGGGCAAATATTTCATAGCGTGGGATTTATTAAGGTCTATCGGTAAAACCTCAACCCCGCGGGAAAGAAGCTCGTTGAAAATAAGCATATTTTCATAAACATCAAGCTCTTTTTGAGTAGCATCCTTACCCTTTGCCTTAATATCGCGCAAATATCTTCTAACCGCTTCTTTACCGCCCATAATGGTTGGCACATCAACATCTTCAGGACGAGCAGTAAAATACGCGCAATAAAATTCAAGCGGATAATAAACCTTGTACCACGCAAGTCTAAGCGCGCCTATAACGTAAGCCGCCGCGTGAGCCTTAGGGAACATATACTTAATTTTATAACAGCTGTTTATATACCATTCAGGTACATTAACCGCGCGCATATCATCCTCCATCTTACCCCAATCCTCTTTAGAAACCTTACCTTTAGCAACAAGTCCCTTACGAACGGTTTCGGTAATTTGGAAGGCTCTTCCTTCGTCCATACCCTGATGTATTAAGTACACCATAATATTATCACGCGTACCGATAACTTCCGAAATAGTACAAGTACCGTTATCAATCAAATCCTTAGCGTTACCCAAGTAAACGTCGGTACCGTGGGAAAGACCTGAAATCTGTAAAAGGTCCGAGAAATTCTTCGGTTTACAATCAACAAGCATTTCGCGTACGAACTTTGTACCAAACTCAGGAATACAGAATGTACCCGTCTTAGAATCAATATCCTCCTCGGTTACACCAAGCGCTTCGGGTGAAGTGAAAAGGCTGTAAACCTTTTCGTCACTCATAGAAACCTGACTTACAGGTATTCCCGAATATTCCTCTAAATATTTATATGTAGTAGGAACAACGTGGCCGAGTTCGTCAAGCTTTAAAATTGTATCGTGAATAGAATGGAAGTCAAAGTGTGTAGTTATAACCCCTGTTTCTGCCTTATTTGCAGGATACTGTATAGGGCAGAAGTCGTAAATAGTGTTGCTTCTTGGCACTACTATCATACCCGCAGGGTGCTGACCTGTTGTGGTTTTAATTTTACTGCCTTCTACAAGACTTGCCAAACGGTTAAGCTCGGCGCCGCTTAGAGTAATACCCTTTTTCTCGGCATAAGCCTTTGCAAAACCGTAAGCAGTTTTTTCAGCAACGGTAGAAATTGTACCCGCTTTAAAAACATTTTCACTACCGAAAAGGGTTTCGGTATATTTTTGAACTTCGGTTTGGAATATATCAGAGAAGTTAAGGTCTATATCAGGCACCTTATCGCCCTTGAAGCCCAAGAAGGTTTCAAACGGAATATCGTGACCGTTGCGGTTAAGCGGTGTATTACAATGCGGACAATTCTTTTCGGGCAAGTCAAAGCCTGAGCCAACTTCGCCCTTTGTAAAGAATTCGCTATACTGACACTTAGGACAAACATAGTGCGGCGCTAAGGGGTTAACCTCGGAAATACCCGCCATAGTAGCAACAAACGAAGAGCCTACCGAACCACGCGAGCCAACCAAATATCCGTTTTCTTCGCTATAAGCCACAAGCTTTTGCGCCGAAATATACATTATAGAATAGCCGTTGTTAATAATACCGTTAAGTTCTTTATCAAGTCGCTTAGCAACTATTTCGGGCACGTTTTCGCCGTACATTTTATGAGCGTTTTCCCAACAAATTCTTCTAAGCTCATCATCCGAACCCTCAATAACGGGTGGATAGTTGCCTTCAGGCACAGGGATAACATCATCGCTTACCATCTCGGCGATTTTGTTCGGATTTTCTATAACAAATTCCTTTGCTCGCTCGCCAAAGTAAGCAAAATCGTCAAGCATTTCCTTTGTGGTTTTGAAATAAAGCGGTGCTTGATAGTCAAAATCCTCTGCATCATAACCTTGACCCGCCATAAGGATTTTACGGATGATTTCATCGCTCTTTTTAAGGAAATGAACGTCGCCCGTTGCAACAACGGGTTTACCCAATTTATCCGCTATTTCAACAATCTTACGGTTGTAGTCCTTAAGCACCTCAACACTTGTAACGTGGCGGTATCTATTAGGTATAACATTACCCTTTTTGTCCTTTTTATCGGGCATAGTAGATTCGCGCACCATAAAGTCGTTATTGCCGAGCGGCTGAATTTCAAGATAGTCGTAATAATCGGCTATGCGCAAAAGCTCTTCTTCGGGTTTGTTTTCAAAAATCGCTTGAAAAAGCTCGCCCGCTTCACAAGCCGAGCCTACAATAAGACCATCGCGCAATTCATCAAGCTTACTGCGAAGAGTAAGCGGTCTGCCCTTGAAATTATTAATGTGCGCGTCCGACACTAACTTATAAAGATTTTTAAGTCCAACAAGGTTTTTAACCAATATGATTTGGTGATAGCGCTTTATTTGTTTTGCGTTAAGTTCGGAAATATCCTCGTTAACATCGTCAACAAAATATGCTTCAACACCGTAAATAAGCTTAAAATCGCCGCCTGATTTACGAATTTTCTTAACTGCGCCTGCGGCGGCGGGGTAGGCTTGTACAACACCGTGGTCGGTAATGGCGACTGCCTTATGTCCCCACTTAAACGCCTGTTCAACAATGCTTTCAGCCGAGCAAACGGCGTCTTTTTCGGACATATTGGTATGGCAGTGCAATTCTACACGCTTTTCGCCCTCGTAATCGTCGGTTTCGCTATAACTTTGTAAAACCGCCATAGCACTTGGCTTTACAATAAATTCTTTTTTATAATTATCGAATTCCTGTATACCGTTTATAAGCAAGAAGTTACCGTTCTTAACCTCGGCAAAGGAATCCATTTTTTTGGGGTCTGCAAAAATTGAAACGCTAAGCGAGTTTGTAAAATCCGAAAAGCTAAAGCTTATGATATTCGCTTCGCCGCGCTTAGTGTTAATTTTGCGAACCTCAACACCAAAAACCTGACCCCAACAGCAAATTTCGCTATCCTCAGGGGTAACCTCTATCATACTCTTTGTATTCGAGTTAATTCTTCTGCCGTAAAAAAGCTGCGGATTATCGAGATATACTATACCGTTTTGCGGACGGTCTTCACGCTTTTCAAAAGTAATCTTCTTTACCTCTTCTTTTTTAGGCGCAGCTTTTGGCGCGGGTGCGTTCGCATACTCAATAGGCGGCAATTCCATTTCAACATCATCTAACTGACCGCAAAATTCTACATTTATTTCTATTCCAAACTGCGTTTTTACAAGCGCTTTAAACTGCTTTTCAAAACCGCTTTCGGCTATTGTATTATATCCGCCGTGTTTTAAGGTTATAGCAACGGTATCATCAAAAAGCGCATACTCAGCCCCGTTAAAATAACCGTTAAGCACTGCATTTTTAAGCTTTAACTGTTCGGTTAAATCCTTTGCGGCATCCTCGCAAAACGCCTCGCCGCAAAAGGTATACGAAATCTCACAATTTTCAAGTTTTAAAGCCGATTTTAAAGAATTATTTATTTTAAAACTATTTTCCCTGTTTATGTATGCAGTTGATTTTATCTCAATATTCAAGCTGCGCGAATCGATATCTAAACTGCATTTTTCTAAAAGCGCATCCTTTAACGCATCGTTCAGAGCGCTATCAAAATACAGTGAAAATATATCCAAAAAGCGGGGGGTAGCCATTTTTCCAACTCCGTTACATTTTTTCTATTTCTTCTACTAATCTTTCGAGCAATTGGTTTTCGGGTAATTTGCAAACAATTTCGCCCTTTTTAAAGAGAACTCCGCAGCCTTTGCCGCCCGCAATGCCAATATCGGCAGCACTTGCTTCACCGGGGCCATTCACAATACAACCCATAATTGCCACAGTTATATCCTTATTAACATTTGAAAGGCGCTTTTCCGCCTCTTTAGCAATACCGATTAAATCGATTTCCGTTCTGCCGCAGGTCGGACAAGAAACAAGCTTAATTCCGCCCTTGCGAAGACCTATTGCTTTAAGTAATTTTATTCCTGCTTCAACCTCTTTTACGGGGTCATCGGTCAAAGAGATTCTTATTGTGTTGCCAATTCCTCTTAGCAACAGTCCGCCAATGCCTGCGGCGGATTTTATAACGCCCATATTCTCGGTTCCCGCTTCCGTAACACCTAAATGAAGCGGATATTTACATTTTTCGGCTGCCAATTCATAAGCCTTATACATATTAAAAGTGTCCGACGATTTAAGCGACAATACAATATCTTCAAAATCAAACTTTTCAAGCAAGGATATATGATAAAGACCGCTTTCAACCATGGCTTCAGGGGTTACTGCGCCGAATTTTGCTAAAATTTCCTTTTCAAGCGAGCCCGAATTAACACCAATTCTTATTGGCACACCTGCATTACGACAAGCATCCGCAACCGCTTTTACTCTATCATCCGAACCGATATTACCTGGGTTAATTCTTATTTTATCAACACCCACCGCAACGCTTTCAATTGCCAAGCGGTAATCAAAATGAATATCTGCAACAAGTGGAATAGTTATAGCCTTTTTTAAAGCCTCAACCGTTTTTAAAGCCTCTTTATCGGGTACGGTAACGCGCACAATATCACACCCTGCCGCTTGTAAGCGTAGAGCCTGATTAACATTACCCTCAATATCGTGAGCGGGTATACTTAACATTGACTGAACGGTTACATCCGCGCCGCCTCCAATATAAGTATTACCAACCTTTACTTTTACAGTTTTATCATTCGTAAACATTTTCTTCTCCTTTTAATTACGTAATACGAATTACGCATTAAAATATAAGTCCCCAAATATCCTTTGCTGTAATAAGCAACATAAACCCTATAAGAATTACAAATCCTACAGCGTGTACTACCGATTCATACTTTTGAGGAACGGGCTTTCTCGTTATCATTTCAAATAATATAAACACAAGTCTTCCGCCGTCAAGCGCAGGTAACGGAAGCAGGTTAAATATGCCGAGATTTATTGTTATAAGCGCCATTATAGGCAATATATTCATAAGACTCTGCTTTGCGGCATTGCCTATTGCAACCGCTGTGCCAACAGGTCCCGAAACTGCGCTTATACCGTATTTCCCGCCAATAAGGTCAATTAAACTGCGCCATATTACCGCACAATAAGAAATACTTGTATTAACCGTTTCTTTTATAAAGGAAACAAAGCTTTTTTCTTTTCCGTAAACTCTGAAATCTACCTCTAAATAGGTTATACCCTGTTCTTCGGCGCTACTAAAAGCAACATCTTTAAGTAAAAGCTTTTCACCCTCGCGCAAAACCTTAATATCTATCTTGCCGTCCTTAACATTTGTAAAGGCATAGCTTAAATCATAGGTTGTAAAAATTTTTCTTCCGTCAACCTCAAGGATTTTATCATTAACCTCTAACTTTTGGCTGCTCACTGAATTTTCGGCAAATTCGGCAATTGTTGTAGTAGCAAAGCGGTCAGAAGGGGCTAAAATAATTGCAACAATTATAAGGCCTAACACCAAATTAAAAACCGCGCCCATTACAACAATCAAAAACCTACGCCAAGCGGCTTTGTTACAAAATGCCTTTTGGTCGGAAGAATTTTCGTCTTCACCCTCCATAGCGCAATATCCGCCAAAAGGGATTAGACAAAAAGCGTATTTTGTTTCACCTATTTGCTTGGAAAATAACTTTGGTCCAAAACCTACCGCAAATTCGTTTACGCGAACACCCAAAAGCTTAGCCGCAATAAAATGTCCGAATTCGTGGATAACTATAAGTATTAAAAACAACAGTACCGCCACTAAATACGGCCATACATTATTCCATAAATCTAAAATCCTAATCACACCCAAAATAATACGTAATTATATATTTTGCATTACACATTCTCTTGCTAATTTATCTGTTTCAAAAATATCTTCAACAGTAAAATCGTTTTTATTCTGCGCAGATAAAAGCGCTTTTTCTACAAGTTCGGCAATTTGCAAAAATTTAATCTTACCCTCTAAGAAAAGCTTTACCGCTTGTTCGTTAGCTCCGTTTACCGCCGTTGGCTTAAGTCCGCCCTCGGTAATAGCCTCAATACACAAAGGCAATAGGCGGAAAGTTTCGGTATCAGGCTTTTCAAAGGTTAAAGCGCCAATATCCGAAAGACTTAATTTTTCAAAAGAAAAATCACTTCTTTCGGGGTAGGTTAGCGCGTACTGAATAGGTAAACGCATATCAGGTGTACCTAATTGCGCAATCACTGCGCCGTCAGTAAGCTCTACACCCGAATGAACAATGCTTTGTCTATGAACAAGCACCTCTATATCCTTTGCAGGTAAGCCAAAAAGATGCACCGCTTCAATAACCTCAAGTCCCTTATTCATAAGGGTTGCTGAATCGATGGTAATTTTAGCACCCATAGACCAATTGGGGTGGTTAAGCGCATCCTTAACCGTAACATTTTCCAAATCGCTGATTTTTTTGCCGTAAAACGGACCGCCCGAAGCGGTTAATAAAATCTTTTTAAGGCTACCCATGGGCGCACCCTGAAGTGACTGAAAAATTGCCGAATGCTCACTATCAACCGGCAGTATTTTAACACCCTTTTCTTTTGCTTTGCGATTTACAATTTCGCCGCCTGTTACAAGGGTTTCTTTATTTGCAAGCGCAATATCCTTGCCGCTTTCAATTGCCGCCAAAGTAGGACGAAGTCCCGCAATACCAACAATAGAATTAAGAACAATATCCCCCTGCATTTGCGCTAATTCGCAAACACCTTCAGCGCCCGATAATACCTTAATATCGGTATCCTTTAATTTAATTTCAAGGTCTTTGGCTTTTTCGCTGTCAAACACAGCAACCGCCTTTACCCCAAATTTTCTTGCTTGTTTTTCAAGTAATTCTATATTACCGCCCGCGGCAAGTGCATTGACTTTATAACCTTGTCTTTCGCAAACCTCAAGCGCTTGTGTTCCGATAGACCCCGTAGAGCCTAAAATAATTAAACTTTTCATTATATCACCGAAAGTAAAATTAATGCGTACATTGTAGGCACAATCATAATAATACTGTCAAGTCTATCCATTACACCGCCGTGACCGGGTATTAAATTACCGTAATCCTTAATATCAACTGCACGCTTAATAGCCGAAGCAAATAAATCGCCTATCATACCTAAAATACAGAACGGGATTGTTACTAGTACCATTATCCACATAGTTTTATCAAAATAAAAAGATAAAATCATAGTAACAATCACACTTGCAAGTATACCGCCTATTGCGCCCTCAACCGTCTTTTTAGGACTAATTTTAGGGCAAAGCTTATGCTTACCAAGAGTAACGCCAACAAAATATGCACCCATATCGCAAACCGAAGAGAAATTGAGTAACAATAATAAATAATATATTCCGTTACGGCTTGTAATTATTCCCTCTAAGCAAGAAAATGCCGTACCGTAAATAATTGGCACGCTATAAAGCGCCATTATTCTGCCAAGTCCGAATTTTCCGTGGTTTTTAAGAATCATAATTGCTGCATATATGCTATATAGAACCGATACAAGAAAAATTATTTTAAGCGATTGCAAAAAACTTTTTGCAAAATAATTTTGCATTGTAATTATAAATGCAAATACGCACGCCCCTAATACCGACTGTATATCCTTTACACCTGCAGCATTATGAATAAGCTCACAAGTCGCAAGGGCAGACAAAAGCGAAACTGCTATTGAAATAACAATTGACTCCCACATAAAGCCTAATACTAATACTGCGGCAACTATTATTCCCATTATAATTCCTGAAATTATTCGAGTTTTCATAATAATAAACATTCCTCTCAATTATACTCAAAACTCAGGTTTACAAGAAAATTGTTCACAGTGCCGTTTGCAACAAGCGGTGCCGTACAAAAGTACTGCCCCGAGCAAAAACGGTGCTGTGGGCAATTTAATTCAAACCTATACTCCTCCAAAACGACGATTGCGTTTGTTAAAGTCTTCTATTGCTTTTTCTAAATGCTTGTGGCTAAAATCGGGCCACAAAATATCCGAAAACCAATATTCCGCATAAGCCGACTGCCAAATAAGATAATTCGAAAGGCGGTATTCGCCGCTCGGTCTAATAATAAAATCAGGATCAGGACAATCACGTGTATACAAATGCTCGGAAATTGTTTGCTCGGTAATGTCGCAAGGCTTAATGCCTTTTTCAACAATTTCACGCACCGCATGGGTGATTTCATCCCTGCCGCCATAGTTAATCGCGATATAAAGGGTAAGGCCGGTAGCGTTTCTCGAATCGTATTCGTTTTTTGCCATTAATTCCTTAATATCGTCCGCCAAAGGTGTACGGTCGCCAATAAATCTTACGCGAATATTTTCGTCCTTAAAGTTTTCCGCGTCCTTTAAATAATCGCGAAGCAAGTTCATAATGCCATCCACTTCTTGTTTTGGACGCTTCCAATTTTCAGTAGAAAAGGCATATACCGTTAAATACTTAAGACCTATTTTGTTGCAATACCTTGCAATGTTTTTAAAGGTTTTAGCTCCCGCTACATGACCTGCACTTCTTGGCATTTTGCGATTTTTAGCCCATCTGCCGTTACCGTCCATAATAATAGCAATATGCTCGGGCAAAACGCGTTTTAAGTCTTTCTTTTTGAATATCGACATACTTTACCGCCGCTTTCAAAGATTTTTAAAGGGTTGTCTTATTGCGACAACCCCCGATTTTCAAATTTTAGATTTCCAAAATTTCCTTTTCCTTTGCTACTGCCAATGTATCAATTTCTTTGCAGTATTTATCAGTAAGATTTTGGATTTTCTTTTCGCCGTTTTGTTCGTCGTCCTCTGTAATTGTGTTAGCTTTTTTAAGACCCTTTAATTTTTCAAGAGCATCACGGCGTGTGTTACGGATTGCAACTTTATTTTCTTCTGCAACCTTTTTAACCTCTTTAACGATTTCCTTTCTGCGTTCCTCGGTTAGAGGTGGAAAAGAAAGGCGAATAACTCTACCGTCATTCTGTGGGTTAATGCCAATATCTGAAACCAAAATTGCTTTTTCAATATCTTTTAAGGTTGAAGCATCCCAAGGCTGAATCATAAGAATTCTCGGTTCAGGAACAGATACTGCTGCCATCTGCTGAATAGGTGTAGGTGAACCGTAATAGTCAACAGTGATTCTGTCAAGCACAGAAACGTTTGCTCTGCCTGCGCGGATTGACTTATAATCTCTGTCAAGCACGCCTAATGTTTTAATCATTTTTTCTTCAGTATTTTTAATTAATTCGTTCATAAATTGCCTCCTGTTACTTTACTACTGTACCTATTGTTTCGCCAACCATTGCTGAAACAATGTTTTGGGGGTTATCAAGATTGAATACCAAAATTTCAATTCCGTTATCCATACAAAGCGAAGCTGCTGTACTATCCATAACGTGAAGTCCCTTTTGGAGAACATCCAAGTGCGAAAGAGTATCAAACTTAACTGCGTTTGGATTCTTTTTGGGGTCAGAGTCATAAACACCGTCAACATTAGTTGCTTTGAATATAACATCTGCACCGATTTCTGCTGCGCGTAAAGCTGCCGCAGTATCGGTAGAGAAGAATGGGTTACCTGTACCGCAACCAAAAATTACTACTCTGCCTTTTTCCAAATGTCTAACCGCTTTATTTCTTATATAAGGCTCAGCTATTTGACGCATTTCAATAGCAGTTTGTACACGGGCGGTAACACCCAACTGCTCGAGCGCATCTGCCAAAGCCAAAGAGTTAATTGAAGTTGCAAGCATACCCATGTGGTCTGCTCTTGTTCGGTCCATCTTGCCGCTTGAGCGACCTCTCCAGAAATTGCCGCCACCAACAACGATAGCAACCTGAACGCCCATATCTACACAGGTCTTTACCTTTTCGCAAACTTCAAGCACCTTGTCAAAATCAATGCCAACACCCTTTTCGCCGGCAAGAACCTCGCCGCTAAGCTTTAAAAGCACACGCTTATAAACAGGTTTCATCATAACACTCCCATTATAGTAATATTTATTATTTATATTCTACCTTATATGCCCCTTAAAGTCAATTCAAATTATATAAAAAATATGTTAAATTGCTATTGCATTGTGACGAATTTGTGTTAAAATAAAATAAAGATTTATTTAAAAGGAGTTTTTCAAATGGCAAAAGAAGTAATGGTTGAAATTTCTGCACGTCACGTGCATGTTTCACAAAAGGATTTAGAAATACTTTTCGGTGAAGGCTACAAACTAACCCCTAAAAAAGATTTATCTCAACCCGGTCAATTCGCTTGCGAAGAAAAGGTTACAATCGTAGGTGCAAAATCTCAATTAAAGGCTTCTATTTTAGGACCTGTCCGTCCTGATACTCAGGTTGAACTTTCTTTAACAGACGCTCGTTCTATCGGTGTTACCGCTCCTATTCGCGAATCAGGCGATGTTGCAGGTTCAGGCGCTTGTAAAATTGTTGGTCCTTGCGGCGAAGTTGAATTAGCTCAGGGCGTTATTGCTGCTAAAAGACATATACATATGACCGTAGCTGACGGTGAAAAATTCGGCATTAAGGACAAGCAAATTGTTAGCGTTAAGGTTGATACCGACGGCAGAAGCCTTATCTTCGGCGATGTTGTGGCACGTGTTAGCGATTCTTACGCTTTAGCTATGCACATTGATACCGACGAAGCAAACGCTGCTTTAGTAGGTCCAAACTGCATTGGTGAAATTCTTGACTAATTTAGGTCTTTATTTGCACATTCCGTTTTGTAAACGAAAGTGCGCTTACTGTGATTTTTATTCAGCGGTTTTTACCGACGAATTGATTGACAGATATGTGGATTCCCTAACGGATTCTATAAAAATATGGGGCGGTAAAATCAGCCGCCCCATTAATTCTATATACTTAGGTGGCGGTACACCATCACTTTTAAACCACCGCTTAATACCGCTTTTAAACACTGTAAGAGAAAATTTCGCGCTTGAAGAAAACGCTGAAATCACACTTGAAATTAATCCACAAAACGATATTTTAAGTGTGCTTGAAAATGCCAAAAAAGCAGGTGTAAACCGCCTTTCAATAGGCGTTCAAAGCGGAAATGATACTTTTTTAAAAAAACTTGGCAGAACTCACTCGACGCAAGATGCCGAAAATGCCGTCAACTTAGCAAGACAACTCGGCTTTTCAAATATTTCACTTGATTTAATGATAGGTCTGCCCGATTCGGATTTAAACACACTAAAAAACGACCTTGATTTTTTACTTAAATTAAACCCACAACATATTTCTTGCTATATTTTAAAAATCGAGCAAAATACCGCCTTTTACAAGTTGCAAAACACGCTCAATTTACCCGATGACGACCAAATTAGCGACCAATATTTATTTATGTGTAACTACCTAAAACAAAACGGCTTTTCGCACTATGAAATATCAAATTTTTGCAAAGAGGGTTTTGAGAGTGTACACAATTTGAAATATTGGAACTGCGAAGAATATTTAGGTCTTGGTCCTTCGGCACATTCTTATCTTAACGGCAAACGCTTTTATTATCCCGCCAATCTGAAAGATTTTATTAACGGTAACGAGCCTGTTTTCGATTGCCTTGGCGGAGAAACAGAGGAAAAAATTATGCTCGCTTTACGGCTTGATAGCGGCATTAATATTGATGCTTTGCCAAAAAAAGCAAAAGAAAAATGCCTTAGTTTTTCAAAGAACGGCTTAGCAACTTTAGACGGAAGCCAATTTACACTTACTGACGAGGGTATGCTTGTTTCCAACTCAATCATATCCGAAATTTTGGAGGATTTCTAATGAGAACTTTAAAAATTCACCTTATACGCCACGGCGCTACCGACGCAAATTACAAAGGTCAATACATCGGCTGTAAAACCGATTTGCCATTGGCGCCAGAGGGTCTTAACGAATTAAGACTTATGCGCGAAGATGTTGAATACCCCGAAATACAAAAGCTTTATTCAAGTCCCCTTCTTCGTTGTAAGCAAACGGGCGCGGTGCTTTATCCGGATATGCCGATTACCCCCGTTGATAATTTAAAAGAGTATGATTTTGGAGATTTCGAGGGTAAAACCGCTAAGGAATTAGAACTTCACCCAAGCTTTAAGGATTGGGCGGCAGGAAAGCTTTCGGCCACCCCGAACGGCGAGGATAACACCGATTTCGTTAAAAGACTTTGCTTAGGTCTTAACCAAATCATTGTTAATATGCTAAATGAGGGTATTGAATCGGCAGCTGTTATAATGCACGGCGGCGCTATTATGATGCTTTTATCCGCTTGTGCCGTTCCGCAAAGAAGACCTGTTGAGTGGACCTGTGACAACGGCCAAGGCTACTCCCTTTTGGTCACCCCATCACTTTACCACAAAAGCGGTATTGTTGAAGTTTATGATGTAATTTAATAATTAAGCAAAACAAAAAGGCGGGTTTTTGAAGTGAACCCCAAAGTTTAGACAAAATTAAATATTAAATTGTTTGTGAATGAGTTCGGTATTGTACTGGACTCATTCCTTTTAGTTTTAAGGAAATTCTTTCATTGTTGTAGTAATGAATATATTTTTTTAATTCA
>JAZOTR010000065.1:0-6586 GCA_045657745.1 Acutalibacteraceae bacterium | reverse complement strand
ATACTTTCTAATATTATGGGTAGAGATTATATCGAGCGTGAAAAGAAATCACTCAAGCCTACTGAGCTTGGTAAGGTTATTTCTGACTTAATGGTTCAGTACTTTAACAAAATATTTGATGTTAAGTTTACCGCAGGGCTTGAAGTTAAGCTTGATAAGATTGGTGCAGGTGAGCTTAATTGGGTAGAAACCATTAAGGATTTCTATGAAGATTTTGATAATTTCTACGGCAAAGCAGAGGATTCACTTACAGGCAAAAAGGTAAAGGTGCCTGCAGTTGAAACTGACATTGTTTGTGAAAAATGCGGTAGAAAAATGGTTGTTAAATCTTCAAGATTCGGTAAGTTCTTAGCTTGCCCCGGTTACCCTGAATGTAAAAATACTAAGCCTGTACCCGAGGACGAGATTACACAACCTTGTCCAAAATGCGGTTCAAAGCTTGTGAAAAGAATATCCAAAAAAGGCAAGAAATTCTACGGTTGCTCTAACTATCCCGCTTGTGATTTTGCTTCCCCCGGAATTCCTACGGGCGACAAGTGCAACGAATGCGGTGGATATATCATTAACGGTGTTAGAGGAAGAAAATACTGTATGAATTCCGAATGTCCTTCAAGAAAGAAAAGCAAAGGAAATAACGATGAATAAAATCACTGTTATAGGTGCAGGTCTTGCAGGCTGCGAAGCCGCAATGCAAATAGCTAATGCAGGTATTAAGGTTGATTTAATTGAAATGAAGCCAATTAAAAAAAGTCCTGCACATAAAAGTGATGATTTTGCAGAGCTTGTTTGCTCTAATTCACTAAAGGCTGCAAGAACGGATTCTGCTGCGGGACTTTTAAAGGCGGAAATGCGCAAGTTTTCGAGTGTTTGTCTTGACTCGGCAGATAAATGTTCTGTTGCAGCGGGTGGCGCATTGGCAGTAGACCGTGAAAAATTTTCGGGGTATATTACCGAAAAAATTAAATCACACCCAAACATTAATGTAATTGAAGAGGTCAAAAAGGAAATCCCTAAAGATAATATTGTGGTAATTGCAACAGGTCCTTTAACTGATGGTGCTTTGGCTGAAAATATTATTAAGCTTACGGGTAGCGAAAATTTATCCTTTTATGATGCGGCAGCACCAATTGTTACAAAGGAAAGTATTGATTTTTCTGTTGCATTTTTTGCTTCGCGTTACGGTAAGGGGACTGACGATTATATTAATTGTCCTATGAACAAAGAAGAATACACCACATTTTATAACGAGCTTATTAATGCCGAATCTGCAATACTCTCTGAATTTGATAAACCTGTTACTGTGTATGAGGGTTGTATGCCTGTTGAAATTCTCGCACGTCGAGGCGAGGATTCAATAAGATTTGGTCCTTTAAAGCCTGTTGGACTTAGGGACCCAAGAACAGGCAACAGACCGTGGGCGGTAGTTCAGCTTCGAAGTGAAAATGCGGATGGTAGTTTATATAACATTGTTGGTTTTCAAACCAACTTAAAATTCCCCGAGCAAAAAAGAGTATTTTCTTTAATACCGGGGCTTCAAAATGCAGAATTTATGCGCTATGGTGTTATGCACCGAAATTCGTTTTTAAATTCGCCTAAGCTTTTGAATAGTGATTTATCCTTGAAATCTAATAGCAATATATTCTTTGCAGGACAAATTACAGGTGTTGAAGGTTATATGGAATCTGCTGCAAGTGGTATTATAGCAGGCATTAATGCGGTTAGAAGGTTTAATAACCAAGAACCGCTTGTGTTACCTCAATATACAATGATTGGCGCATTGCTCGGATATATTTCCGACCAAACGGTTGTTAATTTTCAACCAATGGGGGCTAATTTTGGTATAATACCACCTTTAGAACAGCACATTAGAGATAAAAGAGAACGCTACGCCGCTTTAGCTGAGCGTTCACTCAGATATTTTGAAAATATAAAGGAGAATTAAAATGCGCGTTGTAGTAGATGCTTTCGGTGGCGATAATGCACCACTTGAAATAATTAAGGGCGCGGCACTCGCTTCGAAAGAATTAGGCGTTGATATTACTCTTGTAGGTAATCAAAATATAATTGAAGATGTTATAAATAAAGAAAATATAAAATTCAGCGGTCAGCTATTAATCGTTGATACCGATGATGTTATAGATATGCACGATGACCCAACCACACTTTTAAAGGCACATTCTAATTCTTCTATGGCACTCGCTTTTAAAGAATTAGCGGAGGACAGAGCAGATGCCTTTGTATCCGCGGGCTCAACAGGTGCAGTAGTTGTTGGCGGTACTCTTATTGTTAAGCGTATAAAGGGAATTAAACGCCCCGCCTTAGCAGGTATGATACCCTCACCAAACGGTCATTATATGCTTATGGATATGGGCGCTAATGCTGAATGCCGTCCCGAAATGCTTTGTCAATTCGGTATTATGGCAAGCGCTTATTTAAAGGGTGTTGAGGGAAAAGAAAACCCAACTATCGGTCTTTTAAATATTGGCACCGAGGATAGCAAGGGTGGCGAGTTGCAAAAGGAAAGCTATAAGCTTTTATCCGAAGCACCAATTAGTTTCGTTGGTAATGTTGAATCACGCGAAATGCCTAAGGGTGTTTGTGATGCGATTATTACTGACGGATTTACAGGTAATATCGCTCTTAAATTAATTGAAGGCACTGCAACAACATTCTTTAAATTAGTTAAGAATGCATTATATAAGAGCCTTAAAAATAAACTTGCTGCTTTGGTAATTAAAAAGGATTTATACTCACTTAAGAGTATGATGGATAGCACTGAGGTTGGCGGAGCGCCGCTTTTAGGTGTTAAGAAGCCTGTTATTAAGGCGCACGGAAACTCAAATGCTAAGGCATTTAAAAACGCTATTAGACAAGCCGTTATATTCACACAAAACGGTGTTATTGAGAACATAACAAATACATTAGAACAAACAAAGGATTAAATTATAATGGAAGTTTTAGAGCAAAAACTAAATTACAAATTTAATAATGTTAAATTACTCGAAAATGCTTTAACCCATTCTTCGTACGCTAATGAGGTTAGAAACGGTCTTACATCTAATGAGCGTTTAGAATTTTTGGGCGACTCTGTGCTTTCGATAATTGTTGCTGATTATTTGTTTTTGCACTATAAGGACATTCCCGAGGGTGAACTTACAAAGCTTAGAGCATCGCTTGTATGCGAAAAATCGCTTTGTATTTTTGCAAGAAAGCTTGAACTTGGTAAATATTTAATGCTTGGCAAAGGTGAAGATAAGGGCGGCGGCAGAGAAAGAGATTCTATTTTGGCTGACGCTTTTGAGGCTGTTCTTGCCGCAATTTATCTTGACGGTGGAATTAAACCTGCTACCAAATTTGTTTTAAGTTTTGTTGAAAAAGAACTTGAAAATCATAATAAACAAACCTTTAAGGATTATAAAACCGCTTTACAGGAGATTATTCAAAGAAACCCCGAAGAATATGTAACCTATGTTTTAAAGGGTGAATCGGGTCCTGACCACGATAAAGTTTTTGAGGTTGAAGTTCACCTTAATTCAAATGTTATCGGTTGCGGTAAAGGAAAAAATAAAAAGCAAGCCGAACAAATGGCGGCTAAACAGGCATTGGAACTTATGGGAGCCGAAATATGAGTAAAAGTCATTCAAATATTTCTATTTTTGTTCCTCATATCGGTTGTCCTAATAAGTGCAGCTTTTGTAATCAGCGTTATATTACAGGCACCTTTAAAGCACCAAATGCTACTGATGTTGAAAATGCTGTTATAACGGCGGTTAATTCTAAAAATTATGACCCTAAAACTACCGAAATCGCATTTTTTGGCGGTAGCTTTACGGCAATTAACCGTAATTATATGATTTCACTTTTAGAAGCGGCATCAAGCTTTGTTAAAATTGGTCTTGCGGCAGGTATTCGTATTTCTACAAGACCTGATGCTATTGATGATGAAATTTTAATGCTTTTAAAGGAATACAATGTTACCGCTATTGAATTGGGCGCGCAAAGTCTTAATGACCGTGTGCTTAAAATGAATAACCGCGGTCATTCGGCCAAAGATGTTGAAACTGCATCTACCTTAATTAAAAAGCACGGCTTTGAATTAGGTCTTCAGATTATGACGGGACTTTACGCAGATGATAATGAATCTGCTGAGCGTACTGCTAAAAAGGTTATTGAAATTCATCCCGATACCGTTAGAATTTACCCTACAATAGTTTTAAAGGATACCGATTTAGAGGCGCTTTATATTGATAATAAGTATAAACCTCAAACTTTAAGTGAAGCTGTTAAGCTTGCAACTAAGCTTTATTTAATGTTCACAAGAGAAGGAATAAAGGTTATAAGACTTGGTCTTCATTCAATAGAAAAGGAAGCATATCTTGCAGGACCTTGGCATCCGTCTTTTTCGGAGCTTTGCCAATCGCAAATTATGCTTACAAAGGTTTTAACCTGTCTTTTTGATAAGGGTAAATACATAATTTATGTTGGTAAAAAAGATGTTTCAAAAATGATTGGTCAAAGAAAAACTAATTTATTATATCTAAAAAATCGCGGATTCGACTGTAAAGTTAAGGTTGATGAAAGTATTAGCGATTTAAATTTCAGAATAGAAAGGGAAGTGTTATAAATGCTGTTAAGTTCAATTGAAATTCAGGGTTTTAAATCCTTTGCGGATAAAACTGTTTTGAAGTTTGGTAAGGGTATAACTGCAGTTGTAGGTCCTAACGGAAGCGGTAAGAGTAACATTTCTGATGCAGTTCGTTGGGTTTTGGGTGAGCAATCTACCAAAAGTCTTCGCGGACAGTCTATGGAAGATGTAATCTTCGGCGGTACTGAAACTCGCCGCCCACACGGCTTTTGTGAGGTTACATTAAATATTAATAATACCGACCGTTCTCTTAATTTTGATAACGATTTTGTTGCAATAACCCGTAGATATTACCGTTCTCACGAAAGCGAGTATGCTATAAATAATGTTTCGGTTCGTCTTAAAGACATTCACGAGTTATTTATGGATACCGGTCTTGGTCGTGACGGTTATTCTATGATTGGACAAGGTAAAATTGATAATATTATCAGTTCAAAATCGGGTGAGCGCCGTGATATATTTGAAGAAGCTGCAGGTATTTCGAAATACCGTTACCGTAAAATTGAGGCTGAAAGAAAGCTCGTTGCAGCTGAGGATAATCTTTTAAGATTACACGATATTGTTGACGAATTAGAAGCACGAGTTGGACCGTTAGCAGAGCAAAGCAAAAAGGCTGAAAAGTTTTTAGAGCTTGCAGCTCAAAAGAAAGAGCTTGAAATTGGTCTTTGGCTTCATACTCTTAATAACTCAAAAGAAGCTTTAAGAGCACAGGAAAGCAAAATTGCTGCGGCTCAGCTTTCGTATAAGCAAATCGAGGAGTCTTTAGCTGAATTTGACCGTAAGACCGAGCAAAACACCTCGCTTTTCGCAAAATTAACCTCAGACATTGAGGGCGAAAGATTAACAATTTCATCATTAAATGAAGAAATCGTTAAGGCTGAGGGTGCAATTACAGTTTTAAATAACGATATTCAACACAACGAAGAATCTGTTACTCGTTTAAACGAAGAAAAAGACGCTTTAATTGATTCGGACGGTGTTGCGCAAAACGAAATTTTACAAAAACGCGAATTAGCTGCACAAAAGCAGGAAGGTAAGCTTGAACTTGAAAATAATCTTCGTGATTTAGAATTAAAGCTTTCTGAGCTTTTGGAAAATGGCGACGAAATTAGCCGTAAAATCGAAGGTCAAATTCGTGAGCTTAACTTACTTTCAGCGAAATCGTCCGATATGCGTGTTGCAATGGTTACTGCTGATACTGCAATAGCAGAAATCACTGCCCGTCAGGGTGATTCAAAAAGCCAAATTGAGCAAAGAAATAACGAAATTTCAGCTTTACAAAATGAATTCAATGAAACAGATTCATTGCTTAATTCAATCGAAGAAAATATAGGCAGTATGAATAACTCCTTAAAGGGTTATGAAATGCGTCTTGAATCCCGAAAAGAAGCAAGTGAAAAATTAAAGGCAGAGCTTGATACTGTTAATTTGGATATAGAGGCTAAAAAACGCCGAATTCAAATACTTCACGACCTTGAAAATAATATGGAAGGCTTTGCGCATTCGGTAAAATTCATAATGTCACAGGCGCAAACAGGTATTTTAAGAGGTATTTGCGGTCCTGTTTCTAAGCTTATTGAGGTTGAGGGTAAATATAGCGTTGCTATTGAAACTGCGCTTTCTAATGCTATTCAGAATATTGTTACAGAAACCGAAAAGGACGCAAAGATTGCAATTAATTATCTTAAAAATAATAAGGGCGGCAGAGCTACATTTTTACCTGTTGCTACTATCAAATCGCGTGAATTCAAAGAACACGGATTTGAAGATATGTTAGGTTATGTTGGCATTGCTTCCGACCTTGTTAAAACCGATGAAAAATACAGAGAAATTATTAAATATCTCTTAGGCGGCGCTGTTGTTGCAGAGGATATTGATTGCGCAACTGCAATTGCCAAAAAATTCGGTTATAGAATTAAGGTTGTTACTCTTGACGGTCAG
>JAZOTR010000064.1:0-14035 GCA_045657745.1 Acutalibacteraceae bacterium | reverse complement strand
TGTATTCCACTTATAACCCATACCCCAAACCGTAACAAGTCGCTTTGGTGTAGAGGGGTTATCCTCAACCTTCATACGAAGTCTTCTAATATTAACGTCTACAATTTTTTCTTCGCCGAAATAATTGCTGCCCCAAACCTTATTTAAAATGTCGGTTCTGTCAAGCGCAACATCGGGGTTATTAAAGAAATACTCAATCATTTGGAATTCCACCTGAGTAAGCTCAATATTAACACCGTTTTTAAGCAAGGTTCTTCTTCTTAAATTGAGTGTAAATTCGCCTAATGTAATATCATCCGAAACAACCTCAACCTTAGGCGCGTACATTTCTACTCTGCGGTGAAGCGAGTCGACACGCGCTAAAAGCTCAGTAGGACTAAACGGCTTTGTAATATAGTCATCCGCGCCAATCATAAGTCCGCTTATTTTATCCATTTCCTGAGTTCGCGCTGTCAACATAATAATACCAAGTGTTTCACTTCTTTTACGCAATTCCTTGCAAAGCGTAAAACCGTCCATACCAGGCATTGAAATATCCAAAAGCGCAATATCAAAGCCCTCAAGGTCGTTATCGTATATATCGAGCGCCTCTTCGCCCGAACCTGCTTCTACTACTGTATATCCAACTCTTTTAAGGTTGATAGCCTCAAACTCACGTATTGCGGCTTCATCCTCAACAATCATAATTCGTTTCAAATCGGTCACTCCTTCTCGTAAATTACAAAATTAGCTTTTACTGTTTCAATACTTAAACCATCAAGCTTGGCTTTCTCTGAAATTTTGCAACAGAAAACGCTTTCGTCGTCCTGCGAAACCTCTGTAAGCCCTAAATTTGCGTATTTGCCGCTTTGCCATTCCTTTTTAGTGAACGCGCGTAAATACAAAAGACTTTCGCCTACCGTCAATTCTTCACTATTGTACGAATAAACTTCTCTTATTCTATTATCGGTATCCTTTAAAATCGCAATATTGCCAACCCACTTTTGCGGCAAAACATAGTAGTAACCGTCAAGCACATTTATCATTGTTGTAAGCTGATTGGTAAGCGCTTCACCGTTAAATGAACACCATTTTGTGAGGTATAGCTTTTCGGTAACCTCTGCCCCCGCTACCGACGGTACGTTTTCTTGAACAGGGATTTCTAAAATTCCGTCGTTATTAATATCATAGGTAGTAAATGATACCGAACGCAGTGTTTTAGAATTTTCTTGCAATTCCGAATCATAAAGATTATTAAGCAACTGACCGTTTTCGAAATATATAACCTCGGTTATAGCGCCAAGACCCTTTACGCAGTCAATATAAACAGCGTTCTTACCCGATGATAATTGCGAAAGCACAGGCTCTCCAACCGACTGCACCTTGCCGTCAAGCGAGCATCTGCCGAGTTGTGTCACACCGTCATTATTAATTGTATAAAGTGATGCAGTATTTTTAAGCTCTGCAGAATTAAAGTCTATAACCAAGACCTCATTCTTGCTGTCCATATCAAGATTACATACAACATAATCGGTATACTTTTGAAGCATTCGTTGGGTAACTATATTTTCAGTAAAGCTGTAAATTGCCAACTGCTTTTCACTTGCACCGTAAATTTCCCAACCAACTATAATGTCAAGCACTCCGTCGCCGTCAAGGTCAGAAAACTCAACCTTATCAACACCGCCGGCAACCACATGCTGCTCGCCCGCCGATACCCAATCCTCTCCGTCCTTGTGAATAACATTAATGTGCATTGTTACAACATCACCGTCGGTCATACTGTAAAAAGCAAAGGCTTCAAGCACACCGTCACCATTAAGGTCCTTTTGCACAACTGCCGAACGGTAGCTTCCGCGCGATGGATATTTTAAAGTATATCCGCTTTCTGCACTTTGCTTTACTGCTTGGGAAATGTATTTAAGGTCGCCCGAAAGAGAGGGCGGTGATAATAATTCTGCAGTGTCGGCAGTGAACAAATCGCAACCGCAAAGCAGTAGAGTTAATACTATGCACATAACCGTAGCAACTAATTTTTTAAACATTTTTTCGCCCTCCTTAAGTCAACATAATTATACATAATAGATTATAACACAACCATTTTAAAAAATAAAGGTTTTTACAAAAATATTTTAATATTTTTAAAGTCCGTTTTATGGGACATTGCTCAGGCTATACTATACTTGTAGCAAACGAAAATTTTTTCGAAAAAGTGCTTGACAAATATGTATCTGTTGAGTATAATAAGATTAACGAACAAATGTTCGGGAGGTAAAACAAATGACTTTTTCACAAACTTTAATTACAATTTTTGAAATATTAATGGTAGCAACTGTGGTATGGTGTATTTTCCATGAAGACCGCCTTGTTGCCTTTGAAGAAAAGCTTTTAAGCCGTATCCGCCGCAAGCGCTTGCGTGTTGTAAAGGCAGAAAAAGTGCGTACATTTTAATTCTTTTTAATTTATAGACACAAGAAATGCTTCCCATTTTTTACGGGAAGCATTTCTTTTTTATTTGAAATAATATAGTACGAGCATACCTTCATATTTTTTATATGGAGGGGAAAATAATGAAACTTTTTATAATAACTAAAAAACAACTTATGTTGGCAATATGCATTGTTGTGGCAGCAACAATTTTAGTTGTAGGCTCTATAACCATCTCTGCCGACCAAAACCGCCTTTTGCCGATTTATTGTGTTGAAACCGACAAAAAACAGGTCGCAATTTCATTCGATGCGCTTGGGGTAACGGTAAAAAGGCACGAAACACCACAAACCCGCATAATTACTGGGTTTATGCCTATCCCCTTTTGACTCATATTTAAAAAACAAGGCGAGGTTTTAACCTCGCCATAAATTTTACTTATTCTTTTTGCCTGTGCACAGATAATCAGCATTAACAATGGCATCGACTGTCATTTTACAACAACACTAGAAAGTTCCTGTTTGAGCATATCGAAGTCAACAGCATAACTTGATTTTTAATTTAACTTTTCTTATTTGCTTTATTTTGTGATTTTGCTTCTCTTTGTTTTTTACTGAATTCCGAATAAGTCTTTTCAAAATTATTTTTCTAACACTGCAAAATAATCATCAAATCGCAAGTCAATATATTCTGCTATAAGTTCGATCATAGGTGTTGCATCGTTATCTTTATAAAACGCATCGAATGCATCGTAATAGCGTTTGCGGTCGGTAAATTTAACATTGATTGGAGGATAGCCATTGCGTATAAGGTCAAGGTTTAAAATTAAACGACCCGTTCTTCCGTTACCATCAATAAAGGGATGAATACCTTCGAACTCAAGATGAAAAAGAGCTATGCGCTCAATGTCGGTCATTGTGTTTTTACGCGCTTCATTGGCAGAGAGAAGTTCTGTCATTCTCAGCTCAATCATATAAGGTTGAACCGGCTCGGTATAAGCTCCCATAATGCGTACAGGAATACGTCGATAAACACCCTTGTCGTCGGGACGATTCATTAGTACCAATGCGTGAATGTTTTTTATAACGGTTTCACTCAAAGGAAGTTCCTGCTTGGCAACATCTTGAACATATAAAAAAGCATCTCTATGACCAACTGCCTCAAGGTGGTCCTTAAGCGGCTTTTGGTCAATAGTCATACCTTCCAAAGCAAGTGCCGTTTCCTTAAGGGTTAATGTATTACCTTCAATAGCGTTAGAGTTATAGGTAAAGTCAATCATAAACTCCTCAGCAAGACGTTCAACCTCGCCCTGTGTCAGAGGACGCATTTCGGAAAGCCTTTCGCGTTTACGCTGAATATCAAGCAAAATATTCTTTTTGTTAGTTCTGCCATCAAGCGGTTTCATCGCATTTTCAGGAATCATATAAAGATTACCCTTGCGAACAACACCATCAATCTTGCCGTTTGCACAAAGCAAACGAACACGACGAGCAGAAACGCCCCACTTTTCAGCGGCTTTCGATACCTTAATATAATCCATTAGAGTTGCCTCCTTATTGAAATTAGACTTATACGAATGTATTATACCACAAAATAGGAACGATAGCAATAGTTTTACGCTTGATATTACAAACAAATCGTTCCCATTTTAGAAAAACAGGAACGATTTCACTACGACACAACATTATATCGCTCCATTTTACACCTTATCGCTTTTTTGAAATCGGAAATAAATCATATATACGCTATAATAATTTCAACGCAAAAACCCTGTAGTTATTATAGAGAATAAGGATGGTATATGGCAGGTATTTTAAAAATTGATTTAAATATGTAAAAAGGCGTTACTGATTATAAAATCAATAACGCCTTTTCTGTAAGACAATCTATTTGTAAACACGTGGACTTTTTATTATTTTACTTCCGCATCCTTTTCACTCAAAAATCTTTTAAGCATAAATGTCAAGAAGTAAGGTATGGTATAAAATTTACCGTTAAAACCGATATTTTTGTTTGCAAGTTTAATACCGTACTTAACATCCCCGTAAGCATCCTTTTCTATAAGTGAATTAAGGGACGGTGTTGAAGCATCGTTGGCCTTTACCTCAACAGGAACAAGAGAATTTGCATCGCGAACAAAGAAGTCCATTTCAACAGTTCCTTTTTCATTGCGGTAAAAATACAGATTATAACCTTGTTTGACCAACATATCTGCTACCACATTCTCGTATATCGCACCTTTATAGGTATTGAAATTCTTATTACTGCGTAGGTCTTGCTGCACTTCTTCATCAAGTGAACCTATAAGCAGCCCTGTATCTCTAAAATAAATTTTATAATTATCGGGGTTGTAGTTTCCTTTTAGTGGAAGTTCAGGAGAAGACATACAATAACACACATTGATAATACCCGCATTATTGAGCCATTCCACAGTACCAACATAGTCTCTGTTTCGAGCGCCCGATTTAACTTTAGAAATTTGAAATTTTTTATTATCTTTGCCAAGAAATACTGGGATTTTTCTATAAATATCCAGTATCTTACCTTTGTTCAAGCCATGAGCATATTTCGTTATATCTTCTTCATAGTCCAAAAGAAGTTGCTTTTGCAATTTAAGTGTACCGCTGTAATTTTTTTGAGAAACAAATGTAAACACAATTGCAGGCATTCCACCGAGTACCATATACTCTTTGAAATTTTCAAGCATAACATCATACTCTATGTTGGATAGAGGAGTTGTATTCAAGAGCTTATTATAAAGTTCCTCAATCTGACTTTGTTTGTATCCCTTTGCCCAAAGAAATTCTTCAAAATCAAGAGAATACATTTCATAATCTTCCTTGTATCCTACACTGTTAGATTCGATTTCATTATAGTTGATACCCATAAGCGAGCCGGAGCAAATAACATCGTAACGCCCATCTATAATAAAAATGCTTTTGCCGGTGACAGACACAGACTTATTGTTTATGAACCCGAAGATAGCGTAAAATACGGTAGCCGCAAAATTTCACTCAATGCTTACGATATAAAAGGTCAAAAGAAATATTTCCCCCACGCTTATGCAAATCTTGTAACCCGTGAGGCACCCTGTTTCTTTGAGCGAAACGCTATTGACGGTATAGCTGAAAATCACGGTCACGGTGATTACCCATATCATTCCTGGGCTGGCGGAGCCAGAGAAGATTTGGAATACTATATTGATTTTGGCACACCTGTTGAGGTTGAAAAGGCAGTATTCTTTTTGCGTGCAGACTTCCCGCACGATACATATTGGAAAAGTCTCGATGTTGAATTTGACGATAAAACTCGCATTACAACAGATTTTACTAAAACTGCTGACGGTCAGGAATTAGTACTTCCCGAAAAGAAAATCACAAGAATAATACATCTTACAAATTTCAAACAAGCCGAGCTTCCCTTCTCTTGGGCGGCACTTTCCCAGGTAGAGATTTTCGGCAATTATATTAAGGAGGATTTATCTAAAATGGAAATCAGAAATGCATCAAACCCCAAGGACATAAAGAATTATGTCACTGACAGATTAAGAGAGGAATTCCACATCTCTAAATTATTCACAAAGGACAATATCCGTATGGTATACAGCCATATTGACCGTATTATTACCGCGGGACTTATGCCTGTATTCCAGGAATTAAAGCTTGTTGGCGGTAAAGAACTGGCTTCAGAGTATTTCCTTGAGAGACGCGAAATGGGTTGTATCAACATCGGCGGTAAGGGTATTATCGTTGTTGACGGTACAGAATACGAAATGAATCCCAGAGACGGTATTTATATCGGTATGGGCAATAAAGAAATCACCTTTAAATGTGTTGATACAGAGAATCCGCCTAAATTCTATGTTTCTTCCTGCCCTGCTCATGCTTCATATCCTATTGTAAAAATTGATATTACAAAGGCCAAAAAGGTTCCCTGCGGTTCTGTTGAAGATTGCAACAAACGTGTTATCAATCAGTACATCCACCCTGAAGTAATTAAAAGTTGTCAGTTGGCAATGGGACTTACAGAGCTCGAACCAGGTTCAAACTGGAATACAATGCCTTCGCACACCCACGACAGAAGAATGGAAGTTTACCTCTATCTCGATATGGGCGAAAACGATGCCGTTTTCCATATGATGGGCGAGCCTAATGAAACAAGACATATTGTTATGCATAACGAAGAGGCTGTTATTTCTCCAAGTTGGTCAATTCATAGCGGTGTAGGTACAAAGAACTATTCATTTATATGGGCTATGTGCGGTGAAAACCAAGAGTTTACCGATATGGATCATATAGAAACAAGAGAATTGAGGTAATAAAATGAATAATATGTTTGATTTAACTGGTAAGGTTGCCCTTGTTACAGGTGCATCATACGGTATCGGTTATGCGATAGCTAAAGGGCTTGCTTTAGCAGGTGCGAAAATTGTTTTTAATGATATTAACCAAGAACTTGTAAATAAAGGTCTTGAAAACTATAAGGCGGACGGAATCGATGCTAAAGGCTATGTTTGTGACGTGACTGATGAAACGGCCGTTGCAGAGCTTATTGCAAAGATTGAAAATGAAGTTGGAATAGTTGATATTCTTGTAAACAACGCAGGTATTATTAAACGTATTCCTATGTGTGAAATGTCGGCAGAAGATTTCCGTAAGGTGATTGATGTTGATTTGAATGCTCCTTTTATTATGTCAAAGGCGGTTATTCCGTCTATGATTAAGAAAGGTCACGGCAAGATCATAAATATCTGCTCTATGATGAGTGAATTAGGCCGCGAAACCGTATCGGCTTATGCTGCTGCCAAGGGAGGTCTCAAAATGCTTACCCGAAATATCTGTTCGGAATTCGGTGAGCATAACATTCAGTGTAACGGCATAGGTCCCGGTTATATTGCAACGCCGCAGACCGCTCCTCTCCGCGAAACACAACCTGACGGTTCACGCCATCCATTTGATAGTTTTATTATTGCAAAAACCCCTGCCGCACGTTGGGGAAATCCTGAAGATTTAGCAGGTCCTGCTGTGTTCTTGGCATCTGATGCATCAAATTTTGTTAATGGTCACATTTTATATGTAGACGGTGGAATACTTGCCTATATCGGCAAACAACCGTAGACAGTAGAAAGAATTTATTCTATATAACGGCAAAACTCCATGACTAATTGAGTCACGGAGTTTTTTCTTATGCCGCTAATGGCATGCTTATTTGTGAATTATTATTTCTTACTATAAGTTCCTCTGCCCGCATCTTGAGCAAAGCATAGTCTTTGTCAAGATTATCGAGCCGTTGTCTTAGAATATCTTCATATGTACTTTTCTTTTGATTAAGAGCGTTAATTTTCTTAATCCAACGCTCAAATTACAGTGGGAGAAGTTCCACCGCTGTCTATAAACTTCTGGAAACTCTTTTGATACAAGTCAATGTCACGCTTATAATTGTTATAAAATTCTTCTGCCATCTTTTCTCGCTGGCGTTCACTGTCAACCACATATCTCTTTTTAAAATCTTCTACATTATATAAAACGGAGTAAAACTTCGTAATAAAAAGAAAGAGGCATTTATTAATGAAAGAATCGCACAAAAAATCTTTAATCCTTGCAATATGTGAGGATGAATTAATTCACTGTTTTGGCACATTCAGCGAAAGCTGCGTAGGTGATGATATACTGGGCAATTACAAAATCGGCTCAGAAATCGGTAGTTACTGCTTTACCCCTGACAGCAAAGAATGTGACAGCTTAATATCGGCTATGCCCGACTCCATCAGTTTGCAATCGTACCTTGAAGGTGCGTCAAGCAAGGAATATGCTGGTATATGCAAAGTCTTAGGTATTAAAAGTAAAATTAAAGAATTTTACTAGTTAAATACAGGCTTTCAAATTATAAGATTTCGCAATTGTAAATTTAATATAATATCGTACGAGCACCTTAGCATATAAAATACTGAGGTGCTTTCTTATGAAACTTTTTATAATAACTAAAAAACAGCTTATGTTGGCAATATGCATTGTCGTAGCGGCAACAATTTTAGTTGTGGGCTCAGTCACAATTTCTGCCGACCAAAACCGCCTTTTACCTATTTACTGTGTCCAAACCGACAAAAAACAGGTGGCAATTTCATTCGACGCCGCTTGGGGAAACGATAAAAAGGTACAAAATATAAATTAATTACAACTTCTCGAATTTAAAACCGACCTCAACATTAAGGTTGCTTTCTTCCTTATTGGTTTCGGGGTTGGTTTCTATTTTTTCGTGCACCCAAATTGTCGAAACAAAGGCATCCATAATTTCCTTTGTTAGCTCTGTAAATCTCTTGTGTTGAATTAAATCTTTAATAATTGGATTGTTTAACGCTATCCTTGGGTCAGCAGATAATTTTTCTTCACAAATTTTTAGCTCATTTTCTAACGTATCGCGTTCAATGATTTTTTCGTTTATCCTATCACGCATACGGTCGTATTCTCTCTTTTGGGTGGGGTTGATGCGATACTCAGCTAACAAATCATAATATCCGTCAATCTGCATATTGATTTTTTCCAATGCCTTTTGTAGTTCTTTGATACGCAGTTCGATTTCTGATGATTTGTTTTTCACCTTTTTGTCTTTTCTTTCGCTTAAAGTTTTTTCTAAATTCTTGTATTTCTCAATCTGTTGATTTAAAACTGCAATAATATGTTCCTTTAATATATCCTCGTTTATCGAGTGTGCTGAGCAAATTTTTGTTGTTTCGCCGTTAGATTTATAAGAACGGCAAACATATCGTGTGCTGACCTTATCTTTATATTTGTTTTGAATTTTAGCCATAGCACGACCACAATCACCACATTTTAAATGTCCTGCGAAAATAGAAATATTTTGAGTGAAATTTATATCTCGTGTTGCAGTTTTTAAGCGTTCTTGAACCTTGTTAAATGTTTCTTTATCAATAATTGGCTCGTGGCTATCTTCGGCAATAACCCAATTTTCAGGACTATATTGGGTTGGCATTATTTTAGGTTTGAATTTGCTGTGATTTGTTTTGTGCTGAACTAAATCGCCACAATAAACACGATTTTGCAAAATGCGTTGAACGGTCGAATAAGTCCAACTATTTGTTGATTCTAATTTTTTGTAATTTTGATAATTTAAGCCTTGCTGTTTCTTGTAAGCCGAGGGGCACACGATTTGCATATCATTAAGTTTCTTTGCAATAGTATTTTTGCCGACACCGTTTAAAAATTCCTCAAAAATAAATTTAATATTACCACTAACTGCTTCATCAATTATCAGGTGGTTTTTGTTTTCAGGGTCTCGCTTGTACCCATAACTTGCAAAAGCACCGATAAATTGACCTTTTGAAGCCCTGATTTTAAACGTGGATATTAAATTTTTTGACAAACGGCGGGAATAATCTTCATTCAGCACATTTTTAAAAACAGCGTTCATATCGAATTCGCCGTCAGCAACGTCAACATTATCAAAAAGAGCTATAAATCGAGTTGGGTATAACTGAAAAGTATTTTGCATATACTCGCCTGCTTGTATATAGTTTCGGGCAAATCTTGATAAATCCTTAACTATAATACAATTTATACGTCCTGCTTTTAAGTCATTTATCATTTCCATAAATGCAGGTCGCTTTAAATCATCAGTACCCGATATACCATCATCAATGTATTCCTTGTAAAGATTAAATTCATTGATTCGCGAGTCAATATATTCGTGCAAAACAATCTTTTGATTTTCTATGCTTTCTGAAAATCGGTCTGCACCCTTACGCTCATCAGCCTTTGATAGTCTTATATAAAGAGCTGTTGAATAAACTTTCTCCTTTTTCTTGTTTTCTATCATATTGTACCTCCAAATCTTATTTTGTATCTTCATTACCTATTATATCAAACGGTGGGTACAAACTCAAGCTTTAGTTTGAAAAAAGTATAAAAAAATAGAGGGTGCTTCCGCACCCTCATCAGAGTAGTATGTATCAAGGAGATCGTTAAGGCAATCTCCAAAGCTCTTACCTTCTTCGAAAACGTCTTCGAACTCAATGGTAACCTTTCTCATAGGTTTGCCGCCTTTCCGATAAACTTATTTTAATATGTAGCTGTTTTACGCTACTTCGATATTCAATTTTATGTGGATTGAAATGGAAAAATGCCTGTCTGTCGCAAGTTTTAGGACTGCGAAGACACCCTACTTTAAAATGTGTTTTCAATCACAAAAATTATTATATCGATTAGGTGTTCGGAGTGAGGGGCAAAAGCGCCAAAAACAATATTCTATATTATTATTGTCTTGTAATGGTGTTTTCAAAAAGTATCCTTAACCATAACCATTGACCGAATATTAAATTAAATTGTATCTATTTCGTGGTTGGTGCTAATTGGCGGCATTATTAAAGCAACACATGACATTACAACTGAATCACAGAGAGTTTTGGAGCAAATCTCTTTAAAAATTGCAGGTCTACCGACCACTCCTAAAAAAATGTGAAGCGTGTGGGACACTCCACCCTGTGTTTCCTACAAGTTTTGTTGCTTGATACTCGTTTATATTGCGAAAAATACTGGTGAGCAAGTAAAAGAATAGACAGTGGCTGATAATGGCTGTTAGCTTACGGGCTGTTAACCTAAATCGGTGCAGTTCGGTGCCCCATTGTGAAAATATGAGATGCAAGTGAGTAATCATATTTAAAAGGTTCAGGGCAATAGCGAAGAGGTAGCACACGCATAGCACAATTATGTATCGGTGCAGGGTTGAGCCTGTTAACACGCAGAACAGATGCGTAAATGGTTCGTCAATCAGGCAATGGGTTGACAAGTCAGGGTGGCAAATAAAAAAGCATACGGAAACCTCACCTCTAGGACGTGACTTAAGCTTATGGACTTCTCCCCTTTGAACACTCAAAGGGAGAAGTCTGTCCAATTAGCTCCGTTTCCTACATAGGACGTGGGTGTTTCGGGGGATATTTCAACCGAAAACGCCCGACGTCCTTTTTGTTTGCACCCCACACCCGTGTCCCAAGTTTTACCCACATAACTGTCCCAAAACATAAAAAATCAGGTGTACCTTGAGAGATACACCTGATTTTTTATCGTTCGTCACGTTCAAAATAGTCACGCTCGTGTTGTTTAGTTATAAAATCCATAAAAAACTCCCAAATACTTTTGCCGCTTCGGGTAACTTGGCTTTCCATCCATTCTTGCTGTTCCCATGCTTGTTGTTGCAAATCGGCAATTTCGGCTTTGGCGTTTGCAAGATTTACTTCTGCGGCACGCGCTTCAATTTCAGCAGAATTTGCTCGTTCTTGCAATTCTGCAACCCTACGGCGTTGGTTAAATTCACGGGTTAATTTTTTGCCTGTACGCTTAATTTCTTCCAATGCTCTTATAACCCAATCCGTTGCACCCATTCGCTTTTGCATTTTGTCATAATCGGATTTTTTCATCATAACACGTTCGGGTGTTTCTTGCTTTGTGATAGGATTCTTTTTTGCAGGGATGATTTCAACGTCTATTTTTAAGTCGGTTTCGGCATAAGCCTCTAGAACCGATTGCGATAAACTCTTTTGAGCCTTAAGGGTTTCAAAATCGTCTTGAAGTTCAAGATATTCTTGTTCTTTTTGGGCAATACTCTGCACCAAAGTCGCCTGTTTTTCTTGCAATTCTTCAAGTTCTTTAGTCTTTTTATAGGTGGTGGTGTCTAAATGTTCTTTGTTTCCGTTTCCACGTATAACCTCAAAACCTGCATGGGTGCAAAGTGTTGCCAAAAACTGATTTTCTCTGCTTTCCCATTGCATTTGGGCGGTATTGTTTAACCCTTGCGATTCAAAACCCTGTTGCTCTAAAGCACGAGATAATGAACTTTGCATACTCATACCACGAGTGAATCCGTCACCGATAGGGATATAATCAATGTGAACGTGTCCGACCTGTGAGCCGTTTATACCTACAGACTCGTCACAATGATAATACAAGCCGCAAAGTTTTAACTGCGGATTTCTTCTCTCCCAATCCTCGACAAATGCTCGGAGTATTCTTTTTCCGTCGTTCTTACTGCAAATAGGTGTGCCGTCTGCTTTCTTGCCATAGATACCAATAATGAGTTCATAAACGGGCTTTTTCTTTTTGTCTTCGCAAATCTGCTTGTAGTAGTCGGTAATCTTGCGGTCTTCACGTGTCTGACGTTCGTTATATTCTTCGACGGATTTCCCGAATAGTCTTTCGTAGGCGGTTTTTGGATCTTCGTCCAACCACACCTCAAAATGACCATTTGGGTCAATGTGGTCTTCCTTTGCGATAACCTTTGGATTTCGCAGATTGTGTTGACGTGCTACTTGGCTGCCGTTGTGTGTTGATATTGTTACGTTATTTTCCATTGTCATTGCCCCCTTAGTTGCTTTACTATATTTTAGACGATTAAGAAAGGGCAATTTGACAATGTCAATAACCCAATATCACTAACGGCAGAGCCATTAGTTATTGGGGGCGGCGGCCATTGAGAAAATGAAGTTGATTTTAACAGCGTTAAATGGTATAATAATCCAAGAAATAAATGTAGGGAGTCTCTTAAATGAAAAGGATTGCTATACAAAAAATCATTGCGATTGTTTTGGTTGCAATATATTTGCTATCTATGACCGCGTGTACCAGTGGTTATGAAAATTCAAATGGTGCTTCATCTACAACCTCAAAGCCTGTAATAGAATTTTCTTCTAAAAGCCGAGAAACTATATATTATATGGTTGAAGAAGCATATTCCACTTCAGTTGCAAAAGAATGTATTATTTCCTTGAATGATGTTGGTTTGGCCGATATACTGACAAATATTAACATAAATAGTGATAGTGAAATTCACGCAGTAACTGATGATAAATATGGTCTTGATGTAACTATTAAATTTGACGAGCTAAAAGAAGTACAAATATATATTTCAAAAATTTCACCACAAGCCATATTGACACTAGCATCGTATATTAAATTCACCAAAGTGGATGATTTTTATACCGCTTGTATATGTGATGGCGGCTCTTACGGTGTATACGATACTGAAAAAGGGACTATAACAGATGCTATAGGTAGAGATTTAATAATAGCATTTGATAAGGATATACAAGATTCCACTTCAAATATATCTCAACCTGGAGTTATCAAAAGTAATCCAATTATCGTTACAGTAGATGAATTTGCAAAAGAAATAAACACAAACATTTCAAAAGCAAAAGAAAAATACAATGGTAAATATATTAAAATAACAGGCAATATAACTCAAATAGTTGATGGTGGTATAATGACGGGTTATTATATTTATGGGAAAAGAGGCGATAGTGGTCTGCGAGTTATATGTTGGCAAGACGGAGACCAACAAAAAGGTGTAATTCAAGGCAAGAGCTATACTTTTCTCGGAAAAATACAAGAAATCACAAAAGTAAATGCAACAGAAATATCTGAATGCACAATAATAACCAATTAAAAGCAAACTATACAAATACAAGTATAAAAACAGGCTTTAGCAAAATTGTTAAAGCCTGTTAATTTTGTACCTTTTTACTTTTATCGTGGGGAAATGACGACACTCAGCAGTTAATTGACATTTTAAAAGAATACAATGCGCCCGCAACCTTTTTCGTGGTTGGCGCTTGGGTAGA
>JAZOTR010000063.1:0-14978 GCA_045657745.1 Acutalibacteraceae bacterium | reverse complement strand
AACATTTCTTTGATTTGCGGCAGCAATTCTAATGTGTGTTGATATATTCGTGACATAAAAATACCCTCCTATGGTAATTGTTTAAATTCTACCATAGGAGGGGGATTTTTTCTATTGTCCGTTTTTACTGGACTTGTTCATAATCTCTGTAAGGGATGTTTTTTATTTTATGATTTTAACCTTTGCACCGTTACCGATACCTGCTGCATTTGCATCGTCAGTATCAATATGCATCTCAAGGCGGAATGCCTTGTTAACGCGAAGTTGAACGTCATAGAAGGTTGTGCGGCGTTCACCGTTTACCTCTACTGTTACATAGTCGCCATCGTTAAGACCGAAAGCCTTACCTTCCTCATCACTCATATGTATATGGCGGTTAGCAATGATGCAACCCTCTTTAAGAGTAACTGTACCTTTAGGTCCTATAATGGTAATCGGAGCAGAGCCTGCAATATCGCCTGATTCGCGTACGGGCGGTTTAACCTTTAATGTAAATGAATCTGTACGGGAAATCTCTACCTGAGAAGCCTTTCTTACAGGACCAAGTACACGAACGCCCTCAATTGGGCGAAGTGACGGACCTACAATTGTAAGCTGTTCCTTACAAGCAAACTGACCCGGTTGAGATAAGTCCTTAATAGGTGTAAGCTGATAGCCTTTACCGAAAAGTGTTTCAAGGTCTTCGGTACTTAAATGTATATGTCTGTTAGAAACGCCAACCGGTACAGTATCGTTAGCAGCAGTAGCACCACCGCACTGAGCCATAACACGATTAACTATTTCAGCAACTAATTGAGCATCGTAAGCCATTAATCTACACTCCTTAAATAATACGGAAACTGTCTGCCATTACGCAACGGCGTTGACGGGTAAAGCTACGAGCAGAGGTAATACCCTCGCCTGTAGGACCTGCAATTGTAAAGGTTGAATGACCTTCGCCACCAAAACCTATACCTGCATAGGAAGGAGCGTTCTTAACAAATATTGTAGTTTCAACTGCGCGAGCAAATGCTGAAAGATTATCAATGTTCTTAGAATGCATATGTGCAGTATGGCGGTTGCCGTGCTCTGCCTTTACTGCAAGGTCGATAGCTTCTTCAATATTGTCAACACGAACGATTGGAAGAATAGGCATCATCAATTCTTCTTGAACAAAAGGATGATTGAAATCGGTTTCGCAAATAATGCAACGAACATCCTTGCTAACCTTTACGCCGATTTTTTCAAGAATAACATCAGCATCGCGGCCAACACAGTCACGGTTAACGATTTTTCTTACATTACCCTTCTTGTCCTTTTTATCAACAAGAACAACCTCAGCCAAGCGGTTTGCTTGTTCTCTATCAATCATATAAGCGCCGTTTTTAAGCATAGAAGAAATTAATTCGTCAGCTATATTACGGAAAGCAAAAACTTCTTTTTCAGCAATACAAGGAAGATTATTATCGAAAGTACAACCGTCAATAATATCCTTACCTGCTTTTGCGATGTCTGCAGTATCGTCAACAATTACGGGTGGGTTACCTGCGCCTGCACCGATAGCCTTCTTACCCGAAGAAAGTACAGCCTTAACAACACCGGGACCGCCTGTGCATACAAGTAAGCGGATAAGCGGATGTGACTGCATTATAGCAGCAGATTCCAAAGTAGGTTTAACCATTGAGCATACTAAAACTTCCGGACCACCTGCAGCCTTACAAGCGCGGTTTACAAGGTCTACTGCATAGTTAGAGGTGGCAATTGCATTCGGATGTGGGTTGAATACAACGCCGTTACCTGCCGCAATCATACCAATACTGTTACAAATTACAGTTTCACTTGGGTTTGTACTTGGGGTGATTGCGCCAACAACACCAAACGGAGCCATTTCTACTAAGGTAAGACCGCTATCACCTGTACGAGCGTTAGAAACGATATCCTCTGTACCTGGTGTTTTGTCAGCAACCAAGATGTGCTTTAAGCGTTTATGCTCAACCTTACCCATCCCTGTTTCACTAACACCGAGCTGAGCCATAATAGGAGCTTCTGCACGGGTTAAACGGCGGATTTCGGTAATAATAGCTTCTCTTTGTTCAACCGACATTGCGCGAACTGCCTTATAACCTGCACTTGCAGCTTCAATAGCTTCGTTCATATCAGAATAAACGCCAACAAACTTACGAGGACCGTAGTGGGTGCTATCCCAATCGGTAGCGTTTGTTGATGATTTCATATTGTTAAGCACAAGGTTTACAACCTCGCGAATTTCAGCTTCTGAAATATTTGCCATCTTAATTACTCCTTACAAAATTTTGCAGTGTCAAGCGCAATCATATATTCTTCGTTGGTAGGCACAACTAAGGTCTTAACCTTAGCGCCGCAAGCGGAAATATCAACTTCCTTGCCACGCGCAGTAGCGTTAAGTTCTTCATTAATTGAAATGCCGAAGAATTCCATATCCTTACATACAGCGCTTCTTGTTTCGGCACTGTTTTCACCGATGCCTGCAGTAAATACCAACGCGTCAATGCCGTTCATTTCTGCAATGTAGCTACCGATAAGCTTCTTAATACTGTTGAAAAGTATTTTTTGTGCTAATTGTGCGCGGTAGTTGCCTGCATTTGCAGCTTCCTCTACCTTACGGGAATCATTAGAAATTCCACTAACACCCAAAAGGCCTGATTTACGGTTAAGTAAATCCTCAACCTCGTCAGCGGTAAGGTTTTTAGCCTTCATAATATACGGAATTACTGTTGGGTCAATACTACCGCTTCTGGTACCCATTGGAAGACCTTCTTGTGGGGTAAAGCCCATTGAAGTATCAATCGCAATTCCTTTATCAACCGCGGTAATTGATGAACCGTTACCTAAGTGACAGGTAACAATTTTAAGTTCTTCAATCGGTTTGCCTAACATTTCAGCCGCTTTTTGTGATACATAGCGGTGAGAAGTACCGTGGAAACCGTAACGACGGATTTTATTTTCGGTATAAAGCTCATAAGGTAGCGCGTAAATTGTTCTGAAATCTTCCATATTTGAATAGAAAGATGTGTCAAATACTGCAACCTGTGGCTTTTTATCCATAAGTCTTATACAAGCCTTCATACCCTTAATTGCGGGTGGGCCGTGCAAAGGATTTATTGGCACAATGCCTTCAAGATATTTTATAGTTTCTTCATCAATAAGGGTTGATGCCTTGAACTTTTCGCCGCCGTGAGCAACACGATGACCAACTGCACCAATTTCATCAATGCTTTCGATAACGCCATGCTCTGCGCTTACAAGCAAGTCAAGAACTATTGATAATGCTACTTCGTGGTCGGGCAATTCTACCTCTACGGTGTACTTTTCGTCACCGCGTTTATGGGTTACAGAACCCATTGTATCGCCAATGCATTCGCAAAGACCCTTTGCAAGTACATCACCGTTTTCCATATCAAATAATTGATATTTAAGTGAAGAGCTTCCTGCGTTAATAACAAGAATTTTCATATAAAAATCTCCTTACAATTAGTAAACTAATTCAACATCTTTATCTTTAAAATGCTCTATCCAACGTTCTGACGGCTGAGCATCGGTTACAACAACGTCAATATCAGCTATATCGCAAACGTGAACAAAGGATATTTTATCAAACTTAGTGCTGTCTACCGCTAAAATTTTACGTTTCGCAGCGCCAAAAATTGCTCGTTTTATTTCGGAATCCTTTTCGTTCGAATCGGTAACACCAACATTCAAATCAATTCCCTTTGAAGAACAAACCGCTAAATCAACATGGAAACCGCGAATCATACGCTCAGCAGAAGCGCCAACA
Source organism: Acutalibacteraceae bacterium (assembly GCA_045657745.1). Classification (GTDB taxonomy): domain Bacteria; phylum Bacillota; class Clostridia; order Oscillospirales; family Acutalibacteraceae; genus UBA737. Next base: position 11,185 of record JAZOTR010000063.1, on the reverse strand, counting down.
AGAGCTAACGCGCCTTTTTTAAGTGAACCGCCTGTTGAGAGGATATTCCAATCGCTCTTATCCGCAAGTTCGAGCATAATTTCAACCGAATTGGTTATTAAAGTAATATTCTTACGGTCTGAAATGCATTTTGTAACATAAATCGCAGTAGAGCTTGCATCAAGCATAATATAGTCGCCATCGTGAATCATTTCAGCAATCTTTTCGGCGATTTTTTGCTTTAACTCTACATTTGCACGTTTACGAACATTAAAGGGTAAATCTATGTTAAGATTTTGGTTAACTACCGCGCCGCCGTAGGTCTTTTTAGCAAGACCTTCGTTATCAAGCTTTTCAAGGTCACGGCGTATGGTTTCTTCCGTAACATCAAACTCACGGCTTAGGTCGGTAACAATAACCTTTCCTTGTGTATTCAACTTTGCAAGTATTGCATTACGTCGTTCTATTGCGAGCATAACTTAACATTCCTTTACAAAATTTTACTCCAGAATTTTTGGTCAGGACGAGGGATTACTGCACTATCAAGGAACATTCCGTCCTCGCCTGCACCTTGTTTAGCGCGTTCAATCGCAGCTTCAACTGCGGCAATTTCGCCGGTTAAGAGCAAGTACGATTTTCCGCACATACCGCGCGCCAAACGCAACTCTATTAAATCTACTAAAGCAGTTTTAGCAGCAACATCGGCAGCAACTACTGCGGCAGAAGCCGAAAACGTTTCTAAAATGCCGAGTGCATTAGGACTGCCTATTTCAGAAGCACCGTAAAGTGCTGAGAATATAGATTCATGCGGATTGCCTAATACAAAAGTGTCAATAAGCTGTTCGCTATCCTGTACTGCCGCCGCTTCTACTGCAGCTTTAACTGCGCTTAAGTCACCGCTTATAAGCGCTAAAAACTTACCGGGACAAACAGTATCTGCTTGTAGTAAATCAACCTCTGCGGTTTTTACCATACGGTCTGCTGCGCGCATACCGGAGGAAACCGTTTTAAATTCTACCATACCAATTGCTTTATTCATTTGTTTGTCTCCTCCTTTTAAGCAGTAATAATAATATTTTTATCGGTAACCTGAGCTACCGTACCGTTTATTGGTGAATGAATTCCTACGCTTAATGCGTTTTCTTGAGGTTTTGCAATCATTTGATTAGCTGTTACCTTATCGCCCTTCTTAACAATCGGAACTGCAGGAGCGCCAATGTGCTGTGAAAGCGAAATGGTAAGTCTTTTTGCCTTAATTTCCTGTTCGCTTATTGGTGCTGATTTGTTATAAGGATTAAGGCCTAAACGAGCACGCAAACGGGAAACAGGAATTTGTCTTAAAGGTCTTGTCGCGTCAACCTCGCTCATTTCGGGATTTTGCGGCGGTTTTACACCTTTTTCGCGTAATGCGGATTTTGTAGCGGCTAAAAGCGCTCTCGGCGATAAGCTTTGATTACAAGAATAAGCCTCGCAAAGACCGCAACCCGAACAAAACGCTGCATTAACATAAGGGTCAGTGTCACTTGTCACACCGTGCGATGCCGCAAGCATAAACGAGCTTGGGTCAATCGGATGACCGAGCAAATGACGCGGACAAAGGGAAGTACAGTAATTACATTGGCAACAAGCCGACATTGCTCTTCTTATATCAATAGAAGTTTTACTTAATTTTCTTTGTACTAACGGCATATTTTTCGGAAGCACCAAAACCGCGTTTGTAGTTTTGGTTACGGTTTCTGCGGGAGAACCAAGTCTTCCCATCATAGGACCGCCCATTAAATATGCAGGGTCGGTAATTGTTACACCGCCTGCAGCGTCAATCAGCTTTTCAATAGGTGTGCCGATTGGGGCATAAAGTGTAACAGGTTTTTTTACCTCGCCGATTATTGTTACATACTTATGTGTAACAGGTTTACCTTCTAAAGCGCAGTAAACATTGTAGACAGTTTCTACATTAAGTACCGTAACACCAACAGAAAGCGGAATTTGACCTGCGGGTACAACCCTACCTGTTGTTTCATAAGTGAGCACCACTTCATCCCCTGCGGGATAAATTTCGGGCAAGGTGCAAAGTCTCATATTATCAAAGGAGCCTATTTCCGCATTTAAAGCCTCAACTGTTTCCTTATAAGAAGCCTTGATGCCTATACAAACGGATTTTACTCCTAAAATTTTCGAAATTTGGTTTAGTGTGCTTAAAATTTCGTATGTATACTTTTTAAGCACCTGACGGTGCAAACGCAAAAGCGGTTCGCATTCCGCACAGTTTAAAATCAAAGTATCGGCCTTTTTATCAAGCTTAGCATAGGTCGGAAACCCTGCGCCGCCTGCACCGACTACTCCGTTTTCTCTTAAAAGCTCTTTTAATTGTTCTAAATTCATGAATGAATCACTCCGGCAAGACCTGTGCCGTCATCAATAATACCTACAATTGCCGCATCTACAGGGGCATCAGTCATACCGCAACCAATACGAGCAGCACTTCCGGTAGCTACTAAAACAAGCTCGCCAATACCTGCGCCTACATTATCAATTGCAACGATTTTTTTGTTGGGCTCACCAAGTTCGGCAATTGGTTCTACAACCATAAATTTGCTGCCTATAAGATTTTCGTTTTTACGAGTAGATACTACGCTTCCAACTACTTTACCAACTATCATTGTGTTCACCTGTTCTTTCATTTTATAGGTGTCAACCGAGGGGGCTTAAAGCCCCCTCAAAGAGTCAACAAGACAAAATCTTACTATTATTTAAGGGTAGGTAAGATTTTTTCAACATCGTCATGAGGACGGGGAATTACGTGAGTAGCAACTAATTCGCCTAAACGAGAAGCAGAATTAGAACCTGCTTCAACTGCAGACTTAACTGCGCCAACATCACCGCGTACCATAACAGATACTAAGCCGGAACCGATTTTTTCGGTGCCGATAAGCTGTACATTTGCAGCCTTTACCATTGCATCTGCTGCTTCGATTGCTGCAACAAGACCTCTGGTTTCTACCATACCTAATGCTTCGAGTGCCATTTGGTTTACCTCCTAAATTATTATGTGGTTTAAATTATTTCAAGGTGGGGAGAATGTTCTCTACGTCACCATGAGGGCGTGGAATTACGTGAGTAGCAACTAACTCACCCAAACGGGAAGCTGAGTTAGAACCTGCTTCAACTGCAGACTTAACTGCGCCAACATCACCGCGTACCATAACGGTTACAAGACCTGAACCGATTTTTTCGGTGCCGATAAGCTGTACGTTTGCAGCCTTTACCATTGCATCTGCTGCTTCGATTGCTGCAACAAGACCTCTGGTTTCTACCATACCTAATGCTTCAAGTGCCATTTTCTTTACCTCCTTTTTGGGTGCTGTTTTAACGGTTTCTTCCGTTTTTACTGTTTCAGCGGCTTTTTCTGCCGGTTTCTTTGCTGCGGTGGTTTTCTTTTGCTCTGCCATTAGAGATTACCTACCTTTCTTAGCTATGCGGGAAGCGCTGAGTTGAAGCAAACGCCAGGTTTCTTCGTGCGGACTTGCTATTACCGCATGTGCGCAAGGCTTTACAAGTCCCAAAGCTACTGCATTTTCTACTGCAGCAGTTACTGCTGAAACATTACCCTGTACAACAACTGTAACAAGCCTTCCGCCTAATTTGCGTTCCCATGTCACAAATTCAACATCTGCTGATTTGCACATAATGTCTAAACAATCTATCGCGCCGGTTACGCCCGACACTTCGATTAGTCCTAAAGACTTCATAGTCCTATACTCCTAATTAAAATTTGGGGAGAATTTTTTCTACATCTTCGTGAGGACGTGGAATTACGTGTGTAGCAACTAATTCGCCAAGGCTTGAAGCTGTTGCTGCGCCTGCTTCTACCGCAGCCTTAACAGCGCCAACGTCGCCACGTACCATAACAGTTACGAGGCCTGAACCGATTTTTTCGGTACCTACTAATGCAACCTCTGCTGCCTTTACCATAGAGTCTGCAGCTTCAATAGCAGCTGTAAGACCACGAGTTTCAATCATTCCAAGTGCTTGCTTTACCATTTTGAGTTTCCTCCAATTATTTTAATTTTTATCAAATGCATTTAATTTTAGCATCGGCTCGGTATCGGGCTCGGTGCGAGTTAAAATGTGTGTTGTAACAACTCCTGAAACCTGTTCGGCAGCAATTTTTGCAGCCTCAACAGCAGCTTCTACATTAGTAATTGTTCCGCGGAACTTTATAGCCACAATAAGCGGAACAGCTAAACCATCAGGGTTGCCGGGTTTATTCTTGTCAAAGGTTTCTACCGTAACATCTGCCGCTTTACAACCTGCGTCACACGCCACAAAAGCCGCAACAAGACCATAAACCTCAACTATACCGGTTGCATTTCCCATTTTAAAATACCTCCGGATTATTTATTAACAATAGCGATTTTCAAACCTTCCATCTTAAGATTGGTTTGTAGCGCTTCGTTAATTTCTTCTAACGGATACTTATGAGTAATAAGTTTTTCCATAGGAAGTCCGATTCCCTTTGCGCGCTTCAAGAAATCAAAGGTTGTAGCGTAATCACGAAGTGTGTATACCCAAGAACCAACGGTTGTAATTTCTTTTGCGCAAATATCAAAGTGGGGGTTAATTGTAGCGTCGCCACCGTTAATAAAGAAGCCTAATTCGCAAAGTCCGCCACCATTACGGATGAACTTATAGATATTGCTGTGAGCAATTGGCGAGCCTGTGCATTGGAAAGCAAAATCTGCTTCATAGCCGCCAAATGCATCCTTAACAGCACCTGTTAAAGCTTCTATACCCTTATGGTCTTTAAAGTTTACAGTATTGTCTGCGCCCATTTCGCGAGCGAACTGTAAACGCTTTTCTTCACCGTCAACTGCAACGATATTTTCAATACCCATTGTACGAAGAATTGCAATACAAATAAGACCGATAGGTCCGCAGCCTTGTACAACAACGCGGCTGTTGAAGCGAAGAATACCTGTTGTTTTTGCGCGTTCAACTGCGTGAATTAAAACTGCGCAAGGTTCGATTAAGATACGAGAATCTAAATCAAGGTCGCTAACATTAAATACTGTTGAGCCACCGCGTACTAATATGTAATCACTGAACCAACCGTTAAGATGAATGTCATCATCAGGAAGAAGTCCGTATACATCAGCGCCGCCAACATTTTGCTTGTTAAGGTCGTACATTGTAATATCAGGATTGTCATTGAAAATCATACAGGTTACAACCTTATCACCTATGTTAAGAGGTTTGCCTGCGCTGTCCTTCTTAACATTTTTACCCATCTTAACAACCTCGCCTGTACCCTCGTGACCGAGTGCTACAGGAATAAGACCGAATGGGTCGCGCTTGAATTCGTGAGCGTCTGTACCACAAACACCGCAACCTTCAACCTTAACGAGAATGTCATCATCGCCAACTGCGGGCATTGGATATTCTTTAATTTCGAATTTCTCAAGTCCTGTTAGCATTGCAACGTGGGCAGTTGAAGGAATATTGCCGCTTGAAGCCGAGCTTGCAGGAGCCGAAGTTCCTTTCATATCACTCAAAACCTGACGGACAATAGCTTCTATATTGGAAGAATTAATATCCATTTTATATTCTGCCTTTCTCAAAAATTTGTTTTCCGTATTCTGCCAAAGCGGTATCCTGTTCTTCAGTACCACCGCTTACACCTAAACCTCCGATTACATCACCCTTAGCATTCTTAAGTGGCTCGCCACCGCCGAAAATAACAATTTTACCGTTATTGGTAAACTGTATTCCGTAAAGACTGCCTCCGGGTTGTGCTAACGGTTTAAGAGTAGAAGTAGACATTTTAAGGGAAACTACGGTAAAGGCTTTATTAACCGCAACATCATAACTTGCAATATAAGCATTATCCATACATTCAACCAAAATTGGATGACCTGCATTATTGGATATAGCCACTACCGCATTAACGCCGACTTGCGCCGCTCTTTGCCGTACTTGTTCACTTAACGCACGAGCTTGTTCAAGATTTATACTTGAAGCAATACCCATTTCGCGAACAACCGCTTCCACTATTTCTTTTAAAGCATGCTGTTCCATGCTCTCACCTCTTACTTGCCGAGTTGTTCAAGTACCTTACGGGTGATTTCAGCAACCATATCTGCATTAGCTGAACCGTGATTGCAGTTGCCACCGCAACCGTGACAGCTTGGCTTGCCTTCTTTTGCATTGGGGCAAAGGTTTGCAGGATGCTTACCTGATAAACCGAATTGACGACGGATTTCATATAAGCGTTGTACTTGAGCTTCGGAAAGTTCCTTAGGACCGCCAAGTTGGTTAGATATGTAAAGAAGTTTTGCATAGAATTCTACGGATTCCATTTTGTGATAAGCGTTAAGTAAGCTATCAGAGAAAGAAAGTGCACCGTGGTTTTCAAGAAGCACTGCATCAAAATATTGAAGGTGTTCTGAAACTGCATCCGGAATTTCTTCAGTAGAAGGTGTGCCATATTTAGCAATCGGAACGCAACCGAGAGCAATTACAGCTTCAGGCATAATTGGCTGTGTGAGCGGAATGCCTGCGATAGCGAAACCTGTTGCATACATTGGGTGAGCGTGAACTACTGCCTTAACATCAGGACGCTCTTTGTATACACGCATGTGCATTTTAATTTCTGATGAGGGTTTGAAACCGGGGTTAGCTTGAATAACCTTACCGTCGCGGTCTACTTTACAAATGTATTCAGGAGTCATAAAACCCTTACTTACACCTGTAGGTGTGCAAAGGAATTCATTTTCGCTAATCTTTACGGAAATATTACCGTCGTTAGCTGCAACCATTCCTCTGTCATAGATGCGTTTACCGATGTCGCAAATCTGTTTTTTAATTTCAAATTCATTTACCATTGCCATTTTAGGTTCTCCTTTGAATTTTTTGTTTTTATTTGATTATGGCTTGATTTTACCATAAATTTCAACTAAAGTCAACATAGAAATCTGTTTTTTTCTTTATTTTTCTGTTTTTTGTTTGGTTTTATGTGAGTTTAGGTGTTCAAGTACCTCAAAAGTACCCTCACCCGTTACCGAATTCACATAAAACACCTTTTCGCAACCCGAAAGCCTGAGCCATTGCTCCGCCCTTTCGGGACTTGCTTTATCAATTTTAGTTACTATGCCAATTACTTCCCTATTAACAAGACAAGTAATGTTAGGTGGAAACAATGAATAATCATCATCTGCCGCAATTAAAAGTGCTACCACATCTGCCTCATAGGAATAAAGCGCCAACGCCGCACCTAAATCGTGGTTTTCGGCATACTCACCGGGGGAATCTATTAAAAAATCATCAAAAGCCATACCCTGTGTTTTTTGATAGTGTAGCTTTTCCCCTTTAAGCGCTTGCGAAAGTGAGGTTTTACCCGCTCCGCTTCTACCTATTAATAATAACTTTTTTAAGTTCTTGTTACTTCGCATACATCAAACCCAAGCTTGTTTATAGCGTATTCGGTTACCGCAGAAAGCGCGGCTTCTACCTGAGAAACTGTGCCTGTTACAATTACGGTACCGCTAAATCTATCTACAAAGCCTAAAGTAACACCCGAAGCCTTCATTGCAATATCACCTGCTATAATAGCGGTTTCGCTTGGGCTTAAGGTAAGTATTCCTATAGCGCCCGAATGTTCTTCGGCGGGGTCTAACCCTAATTTGTAGTAAAGAACTTTATCCGGATTCGCAATAATATGCGCTAAGGTAATTTGCTTACCCGGAACTATTTCTTGAATTATACGAGCTTTATCGCCCGAAGAAATATAGTTTTCCAAATTCATTTTATCCTCCTATCTGAACATTCAAGCCGTATTGCTTACAAACTTCTGATAGTTCCTGCATTTTTTCATTGCTGGGTGACGGTACATCGCCCATTGAATAAATCCTTCCCAAGCCTTCATACTTATCTCTGCCCATATTGTGATACGGCAATAAATGTATTTCATCAACATTTGGTAGTGACGAAGTAAAGGAAGCAATTTTCCCGATTTCTTCTTTCGTATCGTTAAATCCGGGAATAACAGGAACTCTTATAATAAGCTTTTTGGCATTTTCGGCAATTAAACGCGCATTTCTTAAAATCTGAGCATTAGGACGAGTTGTGAATTCCTCGTGCTTTTTTGTGTCAATGTGTTTAATATCCATTAAGAATACATCAACGTGAGGAATAAACCGTTCTATTACCTGCCATTCGGCAAAGCCTGTGGTTTCTATTGCGGTGTTAACACCGTTTTGATGACACGCCTCAAGCAGTGCCACGGCAAAATCAGGTTGCCAAAGACATTCGCCGCCCGAAAGGGTAAGTCCGCCACCGCTTCGGCGGTAGTAGGGTCTGTCACGAAGAACCTCGCTCAAAACCTCACGAACTTCAACATCCTTGCCGATTGTCTTCATTTTGCCTTTTTGATTCATTTGCTGAATCTCATAGCTTTGGGATTCGGGGTTGCAGCACCAACGACACCTCAAAGGACAGCCTTTAAGAAAGACAATCGTTCGCACCCCCGGACCGTCATGGGTGGAAAAGCGCTGAATATCAAATATTCTGCCTTTCACACTTAAAATATCACTCATTTAGAAATCCCCCTGCTCAGTACGGTTGATTATATCATCCTGAAGCGAGCGTGAAAGGGTTGTGAACAATGCGCTGTAACCTGCAACACGAACCACCAAGGATTTATACTTTTCGGGATTCTTTTGAGCATCGCGAAGTGTTTCGCGGCTTACAACATTAAACTGCATATGGCTTCCCTTTTGGTCAAAGTAACCGCGAACCAAAGCCACAAAGCTTTCAAGACCACCGGGACCTGCCAAAGCGCTTGGGTGGAATTTCATATTAAATAATGTTCCGTTTGATGCAATATAATGGTCAAGCTTTGAAACCGAGTTTGCCGCAGCAGTCGGTCCCTTAATATCTCTACCTGCCGCAGGAGACACACCGTCCGCTACAGGAGTGTTAGCAAGTCGACCGTCAGGCGTAGCACCTGTTTGTGCGCCAAGCGGTACATTTGCAGATACAGGATAAAGTCCTGCCTGATACTGTCCTCCTCGTGGGTTACGGTAATTAAGCATTGGCTTTGTATATGTATAAGCAACATCTCTTGCAAAGCTGTCAACCTCTGCTATATCGTTACCGAACTTGGGGAGTTCGCCGATTTTGTTAAGCAAGCGTTCATACTTTTGCTTTTGCTCATTAGTACAGTTATTTTTAACAACTGTTTCATAGATAGTCTGTACATCCTCGCGTGAAAGGATTTTTCCGCTTTCAACAAGGCTTTTTGCAACCTGCGTGGTAACCGATTCGGCCACCTTAGCGTCCATATCCTTACCGTAGTTATTTTCAAGCGCCTCTTTGTATTCCTGCATTGAAACGCTTTTTTCTTCAAATACCAACTTCTTTATAGCGTAAAGCGCGTCTGCCATATTCGCAATACCAAAGCCCTGCGGACCTGTAAAGTTGTATATAGCGCCGCCCTCTTGCAAGCTCTTTCCTCTGCCGATACAGTCCTCTACCATACATGATTGGAACGGTAACGGACAGCGTTCTGAGTGAGCCAAGTCAATAGCGTTATCAGCATTAACCATTAACTCTATAAAATAAAGCATTTGCGTTTTATATGCATTGTAAAATTCTTCAAAGCTTGTCATCTTGGCAACATCGCCCGTTTGCGGACCGATTTGTACGCCCTTATCAACACCGTTTGAGAATACCAATTCAAGCGGACGACACATATTAAAAAATGCCGCGTCGTGCCAACCGTCCGTCTTAGCGGATTTTTGCGGTTCAACACAACCTATAATATTATAGTCACGCGCATCCTCTAAGGTAAGACCTCTGCTTTGAAGGGATGGAATAATAACCTCATCATTATAGTAAGCAGGAAGTCCCACACCTGTACGTGTAACCTCTGCCGCGCGGAGCATAAACTCATGTGGTGTGCCGTTCCAAACGCGAACCGATAAGGAAGGCTGTGGAAGATGTACGTGCATAGTAGCATTCATACACATATAAGATATATCGTTTGTAGCATCCTGTCCGCTTACATCCTGTCCGCCTACTATAAGGTTTTGGAAAAGACTGTAGCCCGCAAAACCCTCTGCCGAAGCTGCGTCACGAACTTTATTAAGGTCGTTAAGCTTTACCCAAATACAATCAATAAGCTCTTGTGCAAATTCGCGGGTGATAGCGCCCTTTTGCAAATCTGCCTCAAAATACGGATACATATATTGGTCAAATCTACCCGGAGAAATTGAATGTCCGCTCGATTCGGTTTGCAACAACAATTGAACAAACCAAAAAGATTGACAAGCCTCATAAAAAGAGGTTGCACCGTTTGCAGGCACTTTTGCACAGTTATCGGCAATTTTTAAAAGCTCTGCCTTACGGGTTTCGTCACTGCAAGAAGCTGCTTCTTGCTTTGCTAAAGAAGCGTATCTTGCCGCGTAATCACAAACCGCGTTACAGCTTATAATTACTGCCTCAAGGAAGTGGTGGCGCTTTGCATAATCATCGTCGGAAAGCTTTAATTTCGCCATAGCCGCTTGGGCTTCTTTAATAATTCCGCGGAAACCGATTTTTAAAACCTTGCCATAGTCAACCGTTACATGGCCTATACCGTTATAAAAATAGTTGCCGGGAGTAAATATATTATGTTCAATAGCTGCCAGAGCCTCGGGTGCCATATAACTTGTTGCAAGCTCGCTTGTAGTTTTACCCGCCCAATAAGGATAAACCTTTTGAAGCGTTTCTTTAGTTTCTTTAGAAATATAAAACGGGTCTGCGCTACGGGTTGCAACCGTATCAAACTCATCCTCAAGCCACGAGTACGAATATTCAGGGAATACCTGACAGCTTCGCGGTGCTTTTGTATTACTACCTACTATAAGCTCTAACGGACGAATAGTAATAGGTAGCTTTTCCAAAATATTAGCAAAAGCCTTTGCTCTTCTAAGAATTATAGGCAAATTTTCGGTTTGCTTATAGCTTTCGGTGAGTAATACCGCACGGTCAGCTTCAATTTGTGGCATTTTTTCAAATAAATGCTCATTAAGCTTCGCAATACGCGGTGACTTTTCTATTTTTTCGGTGTAGACTGTTTTCATTTGTCATACCTCCCGTTAAAAATTCAACAAAACACAAGTTTTGATACTAATCTATCATCACTTTAACACAAAACCACATATTTGTC
>JAZOTR010000062.1:0-4261 GCA_045657745.1 Acutalibacteraceae bacterium | reverse complement strand
GATCCTAAAATTGTTTTTAAATCGGATGTTCCCGAAGAAGCGCTTAGTTCTTTAGCTATGTTCATGATGGAAGAGATGGAGCGTTTTATTGAAAGCGACATTGGAAAAGAAGAGTTTGAAAGATTGATGAGAGAAGCTTCGAAAGACGACGAAGATTAAGATATAAGCGGTACGGCTGTACTGCCGTACCGCCAAATAAAATTATTAACGAAAATGGAGTGTATAAAAATTGTTTTTTGTATTGACTGTAAACCTTTTATGTGTTATAATAAACACAAATCATTTGGAGGTGAATTAGAATATGAATATTGTAGGAGAACGACTAAAAGAACTGCGAGTAAATGCACGTTATTCGCAAAAGCAATTGGCGGAATTGTGTGAGACAACACAAGCAACCATCGGTCGTTACGAAATGGGTGTTGCCGAGCCACCGTTCCAAAAACTACTGTGGTATGCAGACTTCTTTAATGTATCTTTAGATTATATCTTTGGAAGAACTGATAACCCACAAGGTATGCAAAAATACCCGTCAATTAAATCAGCGCTTGAAAAGGATGGCGGTCTGGAGGCACTAATGACAATGTGCTTTACTCCCGGAACTGTGTTCAATGAAAAGCTGAAAGAGGTTATTTCTCAGATGCTACGGGAGGTGAAGGAAGAATGATTGGAGTTATTTACGCAAGATATTCTTCGGACAGCCAACGCGAAGAAAGTATTGAAGGTCAGCTTCGAGAATGTTACGCTTTTGCCGAAAAGCAAGGAATTTCAATTATAGATACCTATATTGACCGAGCGTTATCGGCAAAGACAGACAATAGACCTGCCTTTCAACAAATGATAAAAGATAGTGCCAAGCAAAAGTTTGATTTAATTATCGTATGGAAATTAGACCGATTTGCCCGTAACCGTTACGATTCGGCTCGTTATAAAAACACACTAAAAAAGAATAATGTTAAAGTGGTATCGGCAACCGAAAATATTTCCGATGGTTCAGAAGGCATCCTACTTGAATCGGTACTGGAAGGCATGGCGGAATATTATTCCGCAGATCTTGCTGAAAAGGTCACAAGAGGTATGACCGAAAATGCCCTAAAGTGCAAATTCAACGGCGGTACCGTCCCTATCGGCTATGTTATTAATAAGGACCAAATGTTTGAGGTAGATCCTGTTAAAGCACCTTATGTAGTTAAGGCGTTCCAAGCATACGCCGATGGCAAAACCATAAAAGAGATTGTGGAAATGCTAAATGCAAAATGTGTTACCACTTCTCACGGAACGAAAATAACCATTAATATTGTAACGGATATGCTAAAAAATCGACGGTATATCGGCGAATACAAGTTCCGAGATATTGTTAACCCAAATGGCATACCGAGGATAGTACCCCAAGCTTTATTTGACAAAGTGCAGCGTGAGCGAGCGAAGAATAAGAGAGCAACAGCAAGACATAAAGCCGAAGACGATTACTTACTAACAACAAAGCTATTTTGCGGTAAATGCGGTGTATATATGACCGGTGAAAGCGGAACCGCGCGAAACGGTACAGTTCACCGATATTACAAATGCAACAACGCTAAATACAAACATACTTGTGATAAAAAGACGGTAAAAAAAGAATGGATTGAGGACATTGTTGTTAAGCACACTCATGAGATGATGATTGATGATAATGTAATTGAGGATATTGCAGGTATTGTGTTTAGAAATGCAAAGAAAGAAAATCCTGCAACACAACTACTTAAACAACGGCTTAGTGAAACAGAGAACGCACTGAACAATCTACTTAGAGCAATAGAAGAAGGAATTATAACTCCAACCACAAAACAAAGAATGATTGAGTTGGAGCAGACGAGAGATGAGATTAAACTAAAGCTCATCAAGGAAGAAATGAAAAAGCCCACCATCACGAAAGAGAGCTTAGTATTATGGCTCAAGCATATTCAGAGCATGAGCTTGGAAACGAAGGAACACAAACAAAGACTGATCGACATTTTTGTAAACGCCGTATATCTTTACGACGACAAATTGGTCATAACATTTAATTATAAGGAAGCAAGCAAAACCGTCACTCTAAAAGAGGTAAACGGTTCGATTATAGAATGCTCAGGTGCACCAGTCGAGAGCCTCGACGCGCAATTCGCGTGCTGAGGTTCTTCTTTTTTTGCAGTTTTCACCTCTCGTTTGAGGTTGGTTATGAACACTCGCACCAAAAATCCCGTTCTCGTAAGAGGACGTGATTTTTACTTATTACTTTAAAATAAAAAAGAGCCGAAATTTTCGGCTCTTTTTGTGTAATGTAATATCAATAATTTTCTGCGTGGATTTCGAAGTATGCTTTCGGGTGGTCGCAGGTGGGGCAAACGTCAGGAGCGTTTGTGCCAACAACAATGTGTCCGCAGTTACGGCATTCCCAAACCTTAACGTCACTCTTTGCAAATACTTCAGAAAGCTCGATATTCTTAAGAAGCGCGCGGTAGCGTTCTTCGTGATGTCTTTCAATAGCGGCTACTAAACGGAACTTCTTTGCAAGGTCTGAAAAACCTTCTTCTTCAGCGGTTTTTGCAAAACCGTCGTACATATCGGTCCATTCGTAGTTTTCACCCTCGGCAGCATCTAAAAGGTTATCCTTAGTATCGCCTACACCGTCATGAAGCTCTTTAAACCACATTTTAGCGTGTTCTTTTTCGTTATCGGCAGTCTTTAAGAAAAGCGCTGCGATTTGTTCAAAGCCTTGTTTTTTAGCCTTTGAAGCATAGTAAGTATATTTGTTTCTTGCCTGACTTTCGCCTGCAAAAGCAGCTTCAAGATTTTTTTCGGTTTGTGTACCAGCATATTTTGACATAATAAATACCCCCAATTAATATTTTTATTATTGTAACATTTTTATTTTCATAAATCAATAATCAGTTAAATGAAATATAGAAACTTTTTTATTATATATGATAGGCTATTTAATGTTAAAAAATATTTATTTCAGAAATCGCTTTATTTTTTTGCATTATTTTCAAAAATAGCAAGTGAGAAAACGAGAGAAAAACGAAGAAAACACGAGAAAACAAGAGATTGCAAGTTGTAAATTAAAATTTTTGAAAATAAGTGTTGACAAGCAAAATGCAGTGTGTTATTATATTCAAGCTGACTAAACGGCAAAAGCGCCGTTATATTAAATTAACTATATTTTTTTGGAGGTTTTGATTATGTCAACATTTATGGCAAAACCTGCTGAAATTCAGCGTAAATGGTACATCATCGATGCAGCTAACCGTCCTCTCGGCCGTACTGCTGCTAGGGTTGCTGATTTACTTCGCGGTAAATTAAAGCCCGAATTCACCCCTCATGTTGATTGCGGTGACCACGTTGTTGTTATCAATGCTGATAAGGCAGTTTTAACAGGCAATAAGTTACAAAAGAAATTCTATCGTCGTCATACAGGCTACATCGGCGGTCTTAAAGAAGTTAAGTATGATACTTTAATGAAGACTCGTCCTGAGCTTGCTATGGAACTTGCTGTTAAGGGTATGGTGCCTGATACTACTATCGGCCGCAAAGCTCTTACCAGACTTCACGTATACTCCGGCTCTGAATATGCACAAGTTGCTCAGAAGCCTGAAGCTTACGAATTTTAAGAAGGGAGACGAAACTAATGTTTGAAGCTAAATCTTATTTTTACGGAACAGGTAGAAGAAAAAGCTCTGTAGCACGTGTTCGTGTTTACAATGGTACCGGTAAAATTACCATTAACGACAGAGATATTGACGATTACTTCGGCCTTGAAACCTTAAAGCTTATCGTTCGTCAGCCCCTCAACTTAACAGAGACTGCAGATAAGTTTGATATCGTATGCCGTGTTGCAGGCGGCGGTGTTACAGGTCAGGCTGGTGCAATACGCCACGGTATTTCTCGTGCACTTCTTCAGTTCGACGCTGAACTTCGTCCTACACTTAAGAAGGCTGGACTCCTCACTCGTGACCCACGTATGAAGGAAAGAAAGAAATACGGTCTCAAAGGCGCACGTCGTGCACCTCAGTTCAGCAAGAGATAATCTCTATTGCTTATATTACAAGCCTTGTGGAAACACAGGGCTTGTTTTTTGTTAAAACACAACCCCCGAAACCGTTTGTGAACTGCCCCAATTTGTGCAGACAGTACAAAAAGCCCCTATGGTAGGTTATATTAAATTTCAAGCAACATACTGACATCGCTTTTCAAGTGGTGTCAGTTTTGTTTTTAGTTGTATGCGTTCGTTGTTGTAAAAATGGAT
>JAZOTR010000061.1:0-48358 GCA_045657745.1 Acutalibacteraceae bacterium | reverse complement strand
TAAATGAATTAGGCTATGACATGACAGCCGTTCCTGCCATACCATAACCTATCCTTTACATACTTTTATTCACCCCGCCGCAAGACGGGTTATTTTTGTTGCCGTGTTTTCGTGGTTATCTATTTGTTTTCATAGTAAAACTTAAATTGAGGAGCAAAAACATAAAAATTAGCGAAAATTTGCTCTACTTAAACACTTTTTTGAGCGAAAATTGAAAAAACACAGCCCATTTTAATAAATGAACTGTGTTTTAAACTTGTGGTTATCTTTTTTATAGTAAAAAACTAAGAGATGGGGTTAAATTTTATATAAATCTTTAATTTCTTCCAAAGAAATATTTAAACCAATTGCATTATACTTTGGAGCACAAGTTTTATATAAATCCTCGATCAATGCTGATTTTACCTCGTTTGAGCCATAATGAAAAGCTTTATGGCAAGTTGGACATAGTGAAACAAGGTTCTCAACGCAATCTATGTTAACACCATACTTATCCCAAATCTCTTGCTGAAAACAAACCGGAATTAAGTGGTGTGCCTCCATATAAGACTTTTTAGTCTTTTTTGAAATAAATGTTGTATGTGTATAATCGTGTTCACATTGATAATAAGCTTTCTTAATAGCAATTTTACCTAAAAGAGGATTGGTTCTAAATCTTCTTTTCTTTCCAAATTTGGTTACAGCGACTGGCTCAACCTTGTATGCATCTTTGCCTACGTCATCGTTGATGTTTCTTTCATCGATACTGTCAACCTTATCTAAATAATCATTTTCATCCTCTTGTTCATCAATATAGGAAGATACGGTTATTTTTTCAGGTTCATTAGGTATCATTTCACCCGTTGGTTGATCAATAAGGTTGATATTGAATTTTTGGGTGTTATGAAGGAAGTATGAATAGTCAACATCACGCAACAACTGCTCGTGCAAATCTTCAAAATCATATTTTTTAATAAAATTGTTATAAAAATAATGTTCAAAGGTAGGATTAATGGAAATTGTGTTGGTAGTAACAATAAAGAGGTTTATATTGTTCTTGATAAAAGTTAAAACCCTACTAAGACTTTTATATTTAGGAACATAACTTGAAGTAGGCGCACCTTCTTTGATAAAAGCAACCGCTTCATCAATTTCTTTGTAACTCTTACATGTCATAACGTATGTATAGAGTTGATCTATTGAAATCTGATCAATGGCAAAGTCATCCTTCAAAGTTTTAAGCACTTTATAGATAAATACGATGGGGAGAATGTTATAATCGCTGTTATTCTTTGTTGTATCGATTATTGCGTGAATTTTAATCTTTAATAATTGCTCTGTTTTGAATACATTATACTCAAAAGAGCCCACAGTTAAATCTTTGTTTTTCTCAAAAACTTCTGTGGCATTTTCTGCCGCATAGTTACCGCCACGTACATAAAATGGGGTTTTAGTTATAAGACCATACATTTGGGGGATAACAAGCATTCTATGTCGATCGGTATCCACGCCATACTTTGAATGATTCTGGGTAAAATAGTTTTCAATGTTTGTATTTTCTTTGTTTTCGATCTCAGAAAACAAAGTAGCAGCTTTAAATGATTGGTCAAAATCCGTATCTTGTTTTGTAAACAACCAAACGGAATTTGATTCCAAACTATCTAATTTTTCTTGATAGGTTCTCATAATAACTCCTTTATCATATTTGCAATGAAATAAGAAAGTTTCGGAGGGACTGCATTTCCTATTTGTTTGCAAACTGTGGTTTTATTGCCGATAAATTTGAAAGAATCCGGGAAACTTTGTATTCTAGCAGCTTCTCTTGGCGTAATTGTTCGGTTCTCATATGGGTGAATAAACTTGCCACCTGAGGGTGTATCAAATCTAGTTGTTATTGTTTGTGCAATTCCGCTTGGATTTAATCTACCGTATGAACCACTGTGCACTGAATGTATATCTTCATCTAATACAGTGTAATTTTCATCAAATCCAATATGAGACATTCTTTCTATAGCTTTGGCATTATGATTAGTGGTTTTATGATTGTAAGTTTCACCATTATTATAAAGATAGTTTTGATATGGACTCTCAATAGCCATATTACTTACATAGCCGGTTGGTGTAGGCTCAGATAGATTTGATATTGCTTGCCACACAGTAACTGGATCGAAAAATGTTGGTTCCCACTCTGCTATTTTTTTCTTGGTTTTAGTAATCAAAGCGTCAATATCAAAGTCTTTTTGAGCACCAATAATAACCATTCGCTCACGAGCTTGGGGAATGCCAAATTCTTTTGCCTTGAATAATTTATGATGCAGGAAATAAGGCTTCCCTTCAAAATTATCAGGATCGGTAAACACTTTAATTATTTCTTTGAATATCTCACCGTTCTTTAAGGTTTGAATACCTTTTACATTTTCAATAACAAAAACTTTTGGCCTTACAATTTTTACTATATTAAAATAGTGCTTAAAAAGGTAGTTTCGTGGATCTTCAAGAAATCCATTTTTGCGAATTCTTGCCCCTGCCATTGAGAAACCCTGACAAGGCGGTCCACCTATTATTACATCCGCACAATGAGGCTTAAATACCAACTCATTATCCACATTACCAATATCTTCTATGAGCATTTTTGTGGATGGATGATTGGCGATATATGATTGTGCAATATCAAAATCGAATTCAACAGCAGTAGTTATATCATAATTTGCACGTTCAAAACCACAGGAAAAGCCACCGCAACCAGAAAATAAATCAATTGTCTTTATCATCGGCACCACTTCCCATTCTATACTTTAATGCAAAACTCTTTATATAAGATAATTCGTCATTGGTCAAATCATAAATAGATGCGAGCAAATTATCAATTGCGTCTATTTCGTTCTTACATTCCTTGTGTTTATATTCATAATCCGCTTGTTTTGTTCCAATATACTTTTTTGTATTTTCTAGTTTTTCCTCAAGATTTTGAGACAACTGATCAAAAAGTAAATATTGTTCGGAAGTTAACTCTGGAATCAAAAAACCTTTTAATTCCTTTGTCGTGATATGCCAACAATCAGACATGATAGTCCAATATAGCCAAAAAAGGCTAGAGTTAAGCACACAATTAACAAAAGATACTTGATTTGGCATATATGTTAACTTTTTGTATTCATTAGACCCAGGATTGAAAGAAAACGCTTTAATCCAAAAACATGCTCTCATATTTAGATATAAGGATTCTCCTTCTACTCTTTGTGATTCAAAAATATTTTCCTTCGTAGATGTGGAAACCTTACGATAAATATTCTCTTCTAGTTGATTTCCGATTTTAGGAATAAACATATCTGTTTGATGATGGTTTTCTTTAATTTCGCAACCATTCAATAAGACTTTTCTTTCATCTTTATACCAATGCTTATAATTTGAGGTGTATAAACGATGTTCTTGTCTTCCTTTTCTAGCGATAAGAATATTTAATTTTTGATGTACGCCTGTAAATAAGCAGTCGGGACGATCGCCAAAGTTCAATATAAATTGAGTATTGGTATTCTCAATAACATAATTTCTTATGGAACTCATTCTTGAAGTAGATATGTATGACAAAGGAATTACAAAGCCCAATGTTCCACCTTTTTTAAGAGAGTTAAGACTGTTTTTTATTACATCGGCGTATATGTTGCCGTATGAGTTTTGCAAATTGTCTTTATTTTCAAACTTTCCATACTCAACATAAGGCGGATTTCCAATAATACAATCAAAATTATTATTATAGGTGCCATCATATACAACATAGTCAATATTATAGAATTGCGAATTTAATGCTTTGGCCAATAAACCTATATATCGCGTGTTCTTTATATATTGACTAATCTCAAAGAATAATCGTATTTTACTGATGTCGGTAGATTTATCATCAATATCATTGCCATAAATAGTTTTAGCTATATTATACACATCCGAATCTGTGTAGTTAGGTTTTGTTTGCTCTAATATAGCATGTTTAATTCTGAAACAATTGAGCAAAAATTCTCCGGAACCACAGGTAGGATCAAAAAACTTCTTCTGAAATAGTAATGACTCTATAACGGATTGCGGATATTCCAAAATTGTATTAATTGCATCTTGTTCCTTGTAAGTTCTTTGATTATTGTTGTCAATCAACATAATGATTGAATTTAGAATAATATACTTACAAACATCTTCCGGCGTGTAATATACACCATTAGCTTTTCTTGATTCTGTTTTTTCGTTAACAGAAAATAAAGCATTTTGCACATTTGCGATTTCAGTAGAGCTTTTATCGGTTGCAAAATTGTATGTACGATAGTTCTTCTCAAGTAAATCGGAAAGAGAATTATATATATGTTGGCTTATATAACAACTTGGAGAATTTACATAACTGGAAACAATATCTCCAATATTTTTAATTATGTTCTGTGATGTAGTCATTTTAATATCGCCTTTTCTTATTTTTTTAATTACGCTATTGTTTAATTAATATAAATGTTAAGACGAGCAAGTGACATCCATAATGTCTCCCACATTGCAATTAAGTGTTTCGCATATGCGGAGCATTATGTCCATAGAGACAGTTTCGTTCTTTCCTAGTTTAGCGAGTGTGGTGGTTGACATATCGGTCGCTAAACGAAGTTGTGTTTTAGTCATTCCTTTATCGATCAGCAGTTTCCATAGTTTGTTATAATTAACAGCCATATATCAAACCTCTTTTCTATAATCCTA
This sequence comes from Acutalibacteraceae bacterium, assembly GCA_045657745.1. Classification (GTDB taxonomy): domain Bacteria; phylum Bacillota; class Clostridia; order Oscillospirales; family Acutalibacteraceae; genus UBA737. The sequence goes on along the minus strand of JAZOTR010000061.1, from coordinate 43,654 downwards.
GATATTATAACACGAAAATCCAAATTGTGCAATATTAAATCCGTAAAAATAAATATTTTATTTTAATTGGTGCATTTAATACTTATCTAAATTATCGTTTTTCGTTGCAAAAACAGACGATATTTGTTATAATGAACCTAAACAGTTATATGTTGGTCAAAATTACCGTTTATGGAGGTTTGTAATATGAGTCCTAAAGAAATTCTCGAAATTTCAGCTACAGTTATAGCAAGTTTAGGTGGAGGTTCAGCAATAATCTTAGGATTATCCAAATGGTTTGGGAAACTTTGGGCTAATCTTATTTTGGAAGAAGAAAAGGCGAAACACCAAAAAGAAATAGAAGGGTATAAATCAAATTTAAGTAAAGAACTGGCGCGTATCAACGCGATTCAAGATCAAGCTTTATATATTTCTAAAAATCAGTATGATAACGAGTATAAAATTTATCAAAAAATATGGCAATCATTACATCAGTGTACGCTGAGAAGTATTCAACTATATCCGGGGTACGAAGAAGTGCCCATCAATGAAAAAGAGCGAGAATCGTACAACGAAGAAAAGTATAAAATGTTCGTTAAAACTTTCAATGATTTCAGTACAACCATTGAGGAGTATGCCCCTTTTTACAAAGAGGAACTTTATTTAGCATTTAAAGATTTGCGGACTCTTTGTGGAGAAATGGGTAGCATATTTAAAACCGAAGAGTTTGATAAAAAATATAATGCTACTTTTGCTGCTGTTAAAGATGAACCTATGAGTACCGAGGACAGAAAAAGGACATTGGAACTTCGAAATTTGATTAATAACAAAAAAGAAACTCTTTCAAGCGATATGCGTACATATTTAAACTCGCTAAAATTGAAAGAATAAATTAGATTTTTACTTTCTCAAAACAATTTTCACAAATACATTAAAACCGTTGAAACCCCAAATAAATTTGTCAATAAAAATGAGTCAATGACCGTTTAAGGCTGTTGACTCATTTTTTTAGTAGCTATTAAAAAACAATAATGTTTTTATATGTCTGTTTTTTCTGCAAGGTTAATTACTGTTTTTCCTTGCCTTATAGCATACTGTACCGTCTGCCAGGCACCGCCTTCGTTATGCTCAACATAGTAAATAACCAAATCTGCTCTATCTACCATTTCACGATTACGGATTTGTATTGCTGATTTAGGATGTGCCACGGATGCAGAGTACGATATTTCTACATCCGTATAATAATCGTGGAAATATTCTTCATTGTTTAAATACTCCGCAGTAGGATAGGGCAACATTAATACAAGAGCGCTATTGTCATCCCGTACATTTTTTCGTACACGAAGGACTGTGGACGAAACACACTGGTCAAACTCTCCGTTTCGTCCAACAACAAAATCCACATATTCTTTTTCGTTAATAAGTTTCCGTATCTGTTCCTCAAGTAACTCTTCCACCTTCAACGGATTATCTATATATCTGTGACCGAAAAAGGCAACCGTAAAAATATCAAGCATTATACCACTCCTAAAAAATACCCACCGAACCTATGTCCGATGGGTTATCCTGCAATGACTCGACTATCTCTTTAAATAAGTTCCAACGGAACCAACGGTCTTACTCCGCAAATAGAATGGATATACCAAAACGCAAAGGGGATGCCGATAAAATTGTGTGTATAGCGGTCATTTGGGGAACGATTATAGGTTTATTTCCGATATTTTTTGTATTATATCACATATAAACCAATATTGCAACAACTTTACCGCCTTACAACCAATAACATTGCCGCCTGTATGGGTTAAAATATAATAAAGGGTGGTGAGATTATGGACGAAAAAGATTTTGCTTTGCGCTTAGCACAACTGCGTGAAAAGAAGAATGTATCCGCACGAGAAATGAGTCTGGCAATCGGACAAAATGCAGGATATATTAACAATATCGAATCTGGGAAATCGTTGCCGTCTTTACCGGGTATTTTCTATATATGTGATTATTTAGGTATTTCTGTAGGCGAGTTCTTTGATCTCGAAGCCAAGAACCCCACCAAATTGGATGCAATCATCAAGGATTTGAAAAAACTTGATGACCAACAGTTAGATAACATTGCAAATTTGATAAAAGGTTTAATTAAGAAATAAACTATAAGTAAAGCCGCCCGAGTGGGCGGCTTTACTTATGCTTAGTATATCTTCGTTATAAAAAATTCTTTAATAGTAACATATGGACCATCAATTTTGCGAAAACCATAAAGTACTCCTTGATTTTTAGTTTGAACAATATCAAAGGTAACGTCCATATCCCACCAAGAGCCATCAAAGTAAACTAGATTCCAAGTATGGTGATATTGTGCGTTATCACGCTTATCGCCATCAACGACATAGCAGGGAATGTTCTGACTCCGACATAGTGCGGCAAACAGATGAGAAAAGTCATAACAGATTCCTTTTCGTTTGCTTAAGGTTTTACGGACATTAAAATATTGGATAAAGGGTTCACACTCATAGTCATATTCAAAATTATGTATCATCCAATTATAGATTTCTTTTACCTTTTCTTCATCAGTATCACAATCGGCACAAATTTCGTCAGCAAGTTTAACTGTGTCTGTATCCCACAAGGTTGCCTGACCGTTGGCAAGAAAAACATTATCCTGCTTATAGACGAAAATATATGCAGTGAAAAGCAATAATAAAATTGCAGCAGATAACACCAAAACACAAATTTTCGTCAATAACCTATCTTTACGAGCGGCGTTGGCAAAAGCAATAAAATACATAAAGACAACGCCAAGTGATATGATTGCTAAAATGGGAAATACTCTACGGAAATAAACTGCATAAGTAATGTTCATACAAACAATGAGTATCAGCAAAATATAAACCGCTGCTCTCATTGCTTTAGTTTTTATCTCAATCGCTAAAAACAAAGTCGGTAGAGCCGATAGTAGATAGAAAACTTGTAAAGTGGGAGAGAGAACAAGAAAGTCTCTCAAGTAAAATCCCAATATTAAATTATATGTAAGTGCAATGGTAAAGAAAATAAGTCTTGATATATTAGTTTTAGATACTTTTTTAGTCTTCATTTCAAATCTCCTTTATGTACGAAATTCATTGAAACGAAGAAGTGGCAGTACAGAGCCGAACGCTCTGTACTGCCACAAACAAAGGCTATTTAACATCTTTTAAGAAAACAACAAACCCGAACGTTTCACCGATTGGTAAAAGGTTCGGGTTTGAATGCTTTGGTGCGGGTGACAGGACTTGAACCTGCACGCGTAAGCGCTAGCTCCTAAGGCTAGTGCGTCTGCCAATTCCGCCACACCCGCATATTAAACTGAATAAATACTTTTAAATTACACCAATGCATCATTATAAAGACGCACTCTGCGTGACTCTTGCGGTTCCCGAAGACTCAACACTGCCGTGTTTCGCTTTTCGACCGCAGCGCTATTTTATTCTTCGCTGTATCGTCCACAGGACGCGCTCGAATAAAATACTGCCAATTCCGCCACACCCGCATACTTTATTTAAAAGTACTAATGTATTTTACTTTAAAAAAGATTAATTGTCAAGCATTTAAATGGAAAACCTACCGATTTTTTTCGGTAGGTTTTTATTTTATGCTAACTTTTCAATTGTTTCCATTAAATAATCGCCAAACTGTGAGCAGGTTGCACTATTTTCGCTATCGTCAACAACAACCTTTTTCTCGGTTTCGGTGCATATATTCAAAGCCTCATTAAGCTTGTTTGCCTTTTCTACAAAGCCGATATGTCTAAGCATCATTTCGGTTGCCTTAAACATACTTGTTGGGTTTGCATAATCGCCTCTGCCCGCTTCTATTAAACGAGGAGCCGATCCGTGAATTGGCTCGAACATTGCATATTTATCACCAATATTTGCGCTTCCTGCAGTACCAACACCGCCTTGAATTTGCGCCGCCTCGTCGGTAATTATATCACCATAAAGATTAGGCATAACAAACACCTGGAAATTAGAACGAATATTTTCGTTAATAAGGTTTGCGGTCATAATGTCCACATACCAATCTTCAGCGGTAATTTCGGGATATTCGTTTGCAATTTGGTGCGCTATTTCGGAGAATTTACCGTCGGTCTTTTTCATAATATTGGCTTTGGTAACAATGGCAACATTTGTTTTACCATTTTTCTTTGCATATTCAAAAGCTGCACGGCAAATACGTTTTGTACCTGCATTTGTAGTTACCTTAAAGTCAAATGCCAAGGTTTCGGGTATATCAATACCCTTACTGCCTAAAACATATTCACCCTCGGTATTTTCGCGGTAGAACATCCAATCAATACCAAGTTCGGGCACACAAACAGGACGAACATTTGCATAAAGGTCAAGCTCTCTTCTCATCGCAACATTTGCGCTTTCAAGTGTACCGCCTTTTAAGGTTGTTGTCGGTCCTTTTAAGATAACATTACAAGCCTTGATTTCCGCTAAAACATCATCAGGAATAGCTTTATTCTTAGCCATACGGTTTTCTATTGTAAGACCGTCAATAAAGCGAAGCTCTACCTTACCGCTTGCAATCTCGTCCTTTAAAAGAAACTCTAAAAGACGTATGCTTTCCTTGGAAATAATCGGTCCAATACCGTCGCCACCGCAAATACCAACAATTATTTTATCTAATTTTGAATAATCGGTAGCGCCGCAATCGTTTTCCATTTTTTGCTGACGGGCAATTTGCTCGGTTAAAAGGTTTTTAAAATGCTCAACTGCACGGTTTATATACTGTTCCATATTATTTACCTTCCTTTGTGTAAGCTAAAAGTCCGCCTGCTTTTAAGATTGCCTTTTGTCTTTCAGTAAACGAACAGCAAAGTGTGAAGCTTTCGCCTGTTGTTTCGTTATTAAGAGTGATTTCGCCCTTGTCCATACCGTCAAAAACATTTGTTAATGAAAGTTTATCGCCTTGGTTAAGCTTATCATAATCATCTGCATTTTTAAAGGTTAAAGGCATAATACCCGAGTTAATAAGGTTAGCAATATGTATACGAGCAAAGCTTTTTGTAATAACTGCGCGAACACCTAAATACATTGGTACAAGTGCTGCATGCTCACGAGAAGAGCCTTGTCCGTAGTTACTGCCACCTACGATAATCGACTGACTGAGAGCCTTTGCGCGTTCAGGGAATGAGGCATCGCAAACGCCGAAACAGAATTGTGAAAGGTGCGGAATATTTGAACGATAAGGAAGAATTTTAGCACCTGCAGGCATAATATGGTCGGTAGTGATATTATCCCCTACCTTTAATACTAATTCTGCTGAGAGTGTATCTTCTTGAGCAATACTTTCAGGGAAAGGCTTAATGTTAGGACCGCGTAAAACTTCAAGAGTTTCTGCTTCTTCTGCTGAAGCGGGTTCGATAACTGCGCTGTCGTCAATCTTAAAGCTTTCGGGCATTTTAACCTCAGGCATATCGCCCAAAAGTCTTGGGTCGGTAATGTAACCTGTTATAGCCGCTGCAACTGCAGTTTCGGGAGAAACAAGGTAAACACTTGCATCCGCAGTACCGCTACGACCTATAAAGTTACGATTAAATGTACGAAGCGAAACACCTGCTGAATTTGGCGAAAAGCCCATTCCTATACAAGGACCGCAAGCACATTCAAGTACACGCGCGCCGCTTGCTAAAATATCACTTAAAGCACCGCAATCCGCAAGCATTGTAAGAACCTGCTTAGAGCCTGGTGAAATTGAAAGGCTAACTGATGGATCGATTGTTTTGCCTTTTAAAAGTGCAGCAACCTTTAACATATCAAAAAGTGAAGAGTTAGTACAAGAACCAATACAAACTTGGTCAACCTTTGTGCCCTTTAAGGATTCAACTGTTACAATATTATCAGGACTATGAGGACAAGCAATTAAAGGTTTTAACTCATTTAAGTCAATATCAATAATACGGTCGTATTCTGCGTCAGCATCAGACGAAAGTTCAACGTAATCTTCGCCTCTGCCTTCGGCAATAAGGAACTGCTTAGTAATTTCATCAGACGGGAAAATTGAGGTTGTAGCACCAAGCTCGGTACCCATATTGGTAATAGTAGCGCGTTCGGGAACTGAAAGATATTTTATACCCTCGCCGCCCCATTCAATAATAGCGCCAACGCCACCTTTAACCGATAAAATACGCAAAATTTCAAGGCTAATATCCTTAGCGGTAACAAATGGATTTAATTTACCGATAAGATTTACCTTATACATTTTAGGCATTGTTATATAGTAAGCGCCGCCGCCCATTGCAACTGCAACATCAAGACCGCCTGCACCCATTGCAAGCATACCGATACCGCCGCCTGTTGGAGTATGCGAGTCGGAACCGATTAAGGTTTTACCGGGCTTACCAAAACGCTCTAAATGAACCTGATGGCAAATACCGTTACCTGGGCGTGAGAAATAAATACCGTGCTTTTTACAAACTGACTGAATATATCTATGGTCATCAGCATTTTCAAAGCCTGACTGCAAGGTGTTATGGTCAATATAAGCAACACTGCGTTCTGTTTTAACACGGTCAAGTCCCATAGTTTCAAATTCGAGATACGCCATTGTACCGGTGGCATCCTGAGTTAAGGTTTGGTCAATTTTAAGCGCAACCTCTTGTCCTACGGTCATATCGCCGCTTATCATATGCGCTTTAATAATTTTTTGTGCAATAGTTAAGCCCATTTTTATTAGTCCTTTCCAATTATATGGTTATAAGCGTTTTTTACATGCTGTGATGCGTACTCTTCCGCAAGCTTTGCATCTCTTGCCTCAATAGCATCGAAAATTTTTCTATGCTCTGCAACAGATTCGGTTGCGCGGGATTTTGACTGAATAGAAGCCTTGCGGTACTTTTGCACCTTCTTATGCAAGGACAAAAGAATATTATAAAATACAACACTGCCCGAAAGGCTATAAAGCGTTTCGTGGAAGCGGCTATCCATAACCTTGATTTGTTCTGCATCGTGCTTTTGAAGATAAAATTCCTGTAATTCAAGTACAGATTTTAACTTTTCAATTTCTTCTTCATTAAAATTACTTGCCGCAAAGGAAGCTGCAAGTCCTTCAAGCTGTTCGCGAACAATAAAAATATCGTCCAAATCCTTTTCGGTAATACCGATTACTAAACATCCCTTTGAGGTTTCCTTTATTAAATTTTCTTGTTCAAGACGGCGTAAAGCCTCTCTAATGGGTGTACGGCTAACGCCTAACTGTTCGCAAAGCTTACTTTCGGTTAGAACATCACCGCGAACATATTTACCACTTAAAATATCGGTTTCTAAAACATCATAAACTTGGTCTGCTAAGGAAACATTTCTATGGTCAATCATATATATACTCCTTACAATCTACGGAATTTTCCGCCGGATAATTCTTCAATTTTAGTTTCAAGCTCGGTATTAGAAAGGGTTGTCTGTCTGCCGTCTTCGTATTCGGCATCAATCCATTCCTTAAGCTTAATTACCAATGGGTCTTTTTTATCTACCATTTCGTCGGCAGAAAGACCGTAGTTATTATTAATCCAATAAGCAATACCTGCGAGACCGCTTGCTTTACCAACAAGCACCGAAGCCGGACGGTTTAAAATTTTCTTTGTATTAAAGATATTGTAAATTTCTTCGTCCTTTAAAAGACCGTCAGCGTGAATACCTGCTCTTGTAACATTAAAGTTTTTACCAACAAAAGGTGTCATAACAGGGATATTATAGCCAATTTCTTTACGGAAGAAATCTGCAATTTCGGTAATAACTGTTGGGTCCATACCGTCAAACGAGCCACGAAGTGAAGCATATTCCATTACCATTGCTTCAAGCGGAACATTACCTGTACGTTCACCAATACCTAAAAGTGAGCAGTTAACGGCAGAAGCACCGTAAAGCCAAGCAGTAGAAGCGTTTGCAACCGCCTTATAAAAGTCATTATGACCGTGCCATTCAAGTAATTCGCTAGGAACATCTGAATAATGCTGTAAGCCGTAAATAATGCCCGGTACACTACGTGGAATTACAACCTCAGGATACGGTACACCGTAGCCCATAGTATCACAAGCACGAATACGTACAGGAATTCCCGCATCACGTGACATTTTCATAAGTTCGTTAACAAACGGTACTACAAAGCCGTAAAAATCGGCTCTTGTAATATCTTCAAGGTGGCAACGCGGCATAACGCCCGCTTCAAAAGCTTCGGCAACGGTTGCCAAATATGTATCCATTGCTTGTTTTCTTGACATTTTGAGCTTTTTGAAAATATGATAATCACTACAAGAAACCAAAATACCTGTTTCACGAATTCCCAAATCCTTAACAAGTTTAAAGTCTTCTTTGGTAGCTCTAATCCAAGTAGTAATTTCGGGGAATTTAAGACCTAAAGACTGACATTCCTCAATAGCCTTTCTATCCTTTTGACTATATACAAAAAATTCAGTCTGGCGAATAATTCCGTAAGGACCGCCAAGCTTTGAAAGTAATTTATATATCTCTACAATTTGCTTTACTGAATACGGCTCAACCGACTGCTGACCGTCGCGCAACGAAGTATCGGTAATCCAAATATCCTTTGGCATACCAATAGGCACTCTGCGGTGGTTAAAAGCAACACGCGGAACAGTATCATAAGAATACAGCTCGCGGTATAAATTTGGCTCTGCTACATCCTGCAATGAATATTTATATGTATCTTGCTCGAGCAGATTTGTTTTGTTGGATAATTCAAACATAATAACACTCCTTGCATATCTGTATACAATTATACTAGTATTTTAAAATTTGTCAATACATATATACTAAAAAATGCCTTAAAATAAGGCATTTTTTATATATCCATATTCAGTTGACTGTCATAAAATTCCGATAAATAGCTTGTATTTATATTAATAATGGTGCGAAGCCTCTTTTTTGCATATAAAAGAGTATTTCGCGTACCCCCTGCCTGACCGTCATACCAAGTTACAACGTAATCGCTGTTATCCACCATAAATTTGTTACGGTTTTGGTAGCAACCTGTATGATACTCCTTAGAAAGCAGTATAGTTTCATCACACGCGCTCAAAATAAAATTATACCTATTTTTCCAATCAAAGCTATATGCTTTTTCCTGTTCTTCAAAAGGTATAACGCAAATTAAATTTACATCGGGTACTTTTCCGCGGAAATATAAAACTGCTTCGGCGGCAATAATATCAAAACCCATTGCCATACCGCAGTAAAAGGTACGGCAGCCGTCATCAATAAGCGACTGGATTGTTGTAAACAAATGCTTTTGAAAAACATTGAAGTCAATATCGTCATTATTAAGCTTAAACGGGAATTTTGAAGGTCTGTATCCCGAAAAACAGCATTTTTTATAATCATTTAAAATATCCATACAAACATTATACCGAACAACTGTTCGGTTGTCAATATTAAAAAAACAGCCAAAAAAATCGGCTGTTTAATCCATTTTAAAGTAATTATATGGTTCACTTGCGGCAAATTCTGCCTGCATTTGTTTGCGTTTTTGAATACGGCGAAGCTTTTCCTTACGACGTTTGTTTAAAATTATGTACTTTCTTATTATTAAAACAATAAATAAGAAGATTATAACACCTATTATTGAAGCACTTAAATAAACGTAAAAATCAATTTTATGCCAGAATTTTAACCACCAATGAGCATTCACAGAATTTTTGGAAACTACGCTCGTTTGACCCAAATTTTTTTGGTTTAAATAAAGCTTAGCTTCCCCCAAAACCTGACCTGAAGAAATATTGGGAAGTAATAAATTTTCCTCATTTAAGTCATTAAGCTTATATTCAATTTTAAGGTTCGATAAATCGGTTCCTTTTGGTAAAGTAGCGAAAATATCTTTTTCAAGCAATATATCCACAGATTTATCATAGGTTTCAAAAACGGGATTACTTCCAACTTTAGTGCCTTTTTCGGCAATTTTTACGCACTCAAAGGTTTCAAAAGCATATTTAAAAATTTCAGCCGCTTCTAAGAATTCGCTTCTTACATAGCCTTTTCCTCGCCAAACCTCAGGGCAGTTAAGCAAAATACATATATACCTTACGCCGTTCTTTTCGGCTGATGCGGCAAGACAACGACCCGCTTCATCGGTATTACCGGTTTTAAGACCGTCTGCATATTCATAATAATAACCGCTTTTTTCAACCTTTAAAAAGTTGGTGGTATTAAAAAGTCTTTCGCCCTGCTTATTAGTTGCGGGCATCATATATTGATTCGTTTTTGCTATTTGCTTTAATACAGTAACATCAGAATAAGCATCTGCTAAAATTGCTAAATCCTTTGCAGTTGTGTAATGGTCAGGGTTATGCAAACCGTGAGGATTGGCAAAATGCGTATTATTCATACCTAATTCCTTTGCCTTTTTATTCATAAGTATTGCAAAAGAATCGTTATCTCCGCTTATATGCTCTGCAATAGCATTTGCAGCATCATTACCCGATGGCAACATTAATAGATAAAGCATTTGTTTTAATGTTGCCTGCTCACCTATTTTTAAATCGGCCTTAGAAGAGCTTGTACCGTAAATTGATTTGACTGCATTCTCAGAAACAGTAATAATTTCACTATCCAAATCCTCGTAGCTTTCATACGCTACAAGCGCCGTCATCATTTTTGTAAGTGACGCAGGGTACATTTTTTTATTGCCGTTTATATCCTCAACAACCTCGTTGTTATCGGGGTTATAAAGCACGTAAGCAGCAGAGGTGATTTCAGGTTGCTTTATTTCATCAGCAGATACCGAAAAAGTAAAGAGTGAAAGCACAATAATAAATATAATAAATTTTTTCAACGTCTTTTATCCTTAAAAATCAAGATATTTTACTAAATTTGAAAGTTGCGCTTCAAAAGCAATACCCTCTTGTTCGGAAATTTCGTTTTCAAAGCTATGCTTAATAGAGCCGCAAATAAAGTTTTGAGCAATTTCTGCCGCAGCGCGTGTGCTTCTTCCATTTACAACAGAAGCTACAAATGCTGCCGAGAAAATATCGCCACTACCTCTGTAATGTGCAGGCACCTTATCGCAAAATACATATTTTAAATTATTATCCCTATAAACCGCAACGCCGATTTTACGCTCATCAAAGCTAACACCTGTTATAGCTATTTTACAACCCGTTAATTCGTACAAAGCGATTGCAAGGTCTAATATGTAGGCTTCATCATATTTTTCTTTGTATGGCTTACCTGTAAGCAAGCAAGCCTCAGTAACATTCGGTAATATAACATCAGCTTTTTTGCAAAGTTCAAGCATAGCAGCAGGAAAATTACAAGAAAAACGACCGTATAGCTTACCGTTATCCCCCATAATTGGGTCTAAAATAATTTTAGTATCCTCATTTGCTAAAAGATTACAGGTTTTAATTATTGACGGTATTTGGTCGTCATCAGTAATATATCCAATAGAAATAGCATCAAACACAGTATCTGTGCCGTAAATTTGCTCGGCTATTGGTAAAATACACTCGGTCATATCGCGGTAGTATTCACCCGAAACATCCGAAAAAACTGCTGTCGGAATAACTGTTGTTTCAAGCTTTGCAGTGGCAAAAATAGGCACCGCCGCTAAAGCAGAACTTTTTCCGTTAGCGGAAACAGCATTAATAAGTGCTACTTTTTTAAGATTCATATAATCACCTTTTGTTTATTTTCTTAGGGCAAATATCCGAAAGAACGCAAATTTCGCATTTCGCATTTCTTGCAGTACAAACATCGCGTCCAAAAAGTACTGTTCTATGACAAAAATCATTAGATTTTTCGGGTGGCAATAGCTTTCGCATTGCCTTTTCAACCGTTAATGGATTATCACTTTCAATGAATCCTAAACGATTACAAATTCTAATAAAATGAGTATCGGTAACAACTGCAGGTTTGCCATAAATATCACCGCAAACTAAGTTTGCAGTTTTACGGCCAACACCCGAAAGGGTTGTTAAATCCTCAATATTATCAGGAACAACACCGCCAAAATCATTAACAATTTTTTGCGCTATAAGTATTAAATCCTTTGCCTTTGTTTTATAAAGACCGCAAGTTTTAATCAACTGTTCCACACGCGAAATATCTGCATTTGCCATTTTTTCGGCGGTAGGAAATTCTGCAAATAAATCGGGGGTCACCATATTAACGCGCTTATCGGTACACTGTGCTGAAAGTCTTGTAGCAATAAGCAGTTGAAAGGCGTCTTTATATTCAAGTGAGCAAATAGCGTTAGGATAAAGATTTTCAAGACGGGATACCGCCTCAATTACTCTTTCATTTTTACGCATTAGCAGAAACCAACCTTAAGTCACCTGATTTAATAAGTCCAAGCTTGCGCATTGCTTCGGCAATACCAAGAGTTACAACTGCAGGTAATACAAAGTGCATTAAAGCAATTTCTAATAAAGTAACTGTTGGCGAAACACCCGCAGCCACCATACTGTCATAAGCCATAAACTGACCTACAAGACCTGCAGAACCCATACCCGAGCCTACGGGATTGCTTACCATTTTAAGCACTGCAGAAGAAATTGGTCCTAAAATCGCGCTTGAAATAATAGAAGGTAACCAAATTAAAGGATGTCTTACAATGTTAGGCATTTGTATCATAGAAGTACCAATACCCTGTGCAATAAGACCGCCAAATTTATTTTCTCTATAACTAATAACCGCAAAACCAACCATATTACAGCAACAGCCAATCGTTGCCGCACCTGCCGCTAAGCCCGTTATTCCCATTGAAATGCCAATAGCTGCAGAAGAAATTGGTAAAGTTAATAAAATACCCATAACAACCGATACAACAATACCGCCAATAATGGGGTTTTGTTCTACATTAATGTTTACAAGAGCGCCAATCCACTTCATAGCGGTAGATATGTAAGGTCCAACAAAATAACCTGCCGCAGAGCCCGATAAAATACAGCAGATAGGTGTAACAATAATATCAACCTTTGTTCTGCCCGAAACCAAATAGCCTATTTCAATTGCAACATAAGCCGCAATAAAAGCGCCTAAAGGCTCGCCTGGGGCACCAATTGAAAACTGCGCGTTTGCAAGGTTTGGAAAAGCGCCAATCATACCTGCAACCGCCGCCGCAACAGTAGTAAGCGGTGAAGACTTTAGCTTACAAGCAACACCTACGCCTATACCTGCGCCTGTTAGTGTTTTTGCAACACTGCCCATAGCATTAAGATATTCTGCTACAACATTTGCGCCAAGAAGCTTTGCAATTTGACAAATAATTGTGCCTATTATCAAGGTAGAAAACAAGCCGTATGCCATACCTGAAAGCCCGTCGATAAATAATCGGTTGAAATACTTTTTCATTTTACATCCTTCTTTTGAGATAATATTTTTATATAATTATATCAAATTTTTTTATATTTAACAATAGTGAATACAATAATTTTTTAAGAAAATACTATTACGGGTGATTTTTTTGAAAACAATAGCATTTTTCGATACAAAAGCATACGACCGTGAAACCTTTTCACTTTATAACAATGAGGAATTCAGCATTCGTTTTTTTGAAAACAAATTAAATCGAGATACAGTTAGTATGGCGGCGTGCTGTGATGCGGTTTGCGCCTTTGTAAATGATTCAATAGATAAATTTGTAATAGAAGAATTAGAACGCTTTGGAGTGAAAATTCTAGCGCTTCGTTGCGCGGGATATAACAACGTTGATTTAAAATTCGCAAAAGGGCGTATTACCGTAGTACGAGTTCCCGCCTATTCCCCATACGCGGTTGCAGAGCACGCGATTGGTATGATACTAATGCTTAACCGAAAAATACACAGAGCATATATCCGTACGCGCGACCACAACTTTTCGCTTGAAGGTCTTACAGGCTTTGATTTAAAGGACAAAACGGTTGGAATAATAGGTACAGGAAAAATCGGTATTACCTTTGCAAATATATGCAAAGGCTTCGGTATGAATATTTTAGGTTATGACCCGATAGAGCACAAAAACTTTTGCGGAAAGTATGTAACACTTGAAGAATTGCTAAAAAACAGTGATATAATTTCCCTTCATTGCCCGCTAACTAAAGAAAACAAATATCTTATTAACGACCAAACAATCGCTTTAATGAAAAAAGGTGTTTATATAATTAATACCTCGCGTGGAAAATTAATAGATACTCAAAGCTTAATAAACGGCTTAAAGGAAGGTAAAGTAGGCGCGGCAGGGCTTGATGTTTACGAAGAAGAAACCGAACTGTTTTTTGAAGATTTTTCGGACGAAATTATTAAAGACGATACCCTTTCAAATATAATTTCAATGCCTAATGTAATTGTTACCTCGCATCAAGCATTTTTAACAAGAGAAGCGCTTACCGCAATCGCAAAAACCACAATAAATAACCTTGAAAGCTTTTTCAGTACAGGCAAATGTGAAAACGAAATTAATATTTAAACTTGTCAATATAATATTATTATGGTATAATCGTTTTCGGTGATTAAATTGACAAAAATATACTTTGTTCGTCATTGTGAGGCTATGGGAAATGTTATGCGTATTTTCCAAGGTTCCACTGATTTGGACATTTCGCCTATAGGCGCAAAACAACTTGAATACCTTAAAAAAAGGTTTGAAAATATTCATATTGATAAAATTTATTCAAGCCCACTTATTCGCGCTCAAAAAACCGCAGAAGCTATAAAGGGCGAAAAGGACATTGAAATTGTTCTTTTGAAAGAACTTGCCGAGCTTCACGGTGGCGTTGTTGAGGGTAGAAAATTTGCTGAAGCGTTTGCTACTATTGAAGGCCTTGCGGACGCTTGGGACAACCATCCGCAAGATTTTGCCCCGCCCGAGGGTGAAACTATGCGCCACGCTTACGAGCGTATTTGGGATGCTATTCAGTACATTGTTAAAAACAATAAGAACAAAACCATTGCTTGTTCTTCCCACGGCGGTCTTACAAGATGCTTAACCTGTCGCTTAATGAAAAACGACATTAACGAGCTTAAAAATATCCCTTGGAGCGATAATACCGCCGTTATGCTTTTTGAGATTGACGATAATATGAATATCTCGCTTAAATACTTTAACGATGTAAGTCATTTACCAAAGGAGCTTGTACCTGATACAAGAAGTCGACTTTCTACCTCTTATACGGAGGAAACGAAATGATTATAATGTCTGTTGATTTAGGCAAAGCAAGAACAGGTATCGCCGTTAGCGACTCTTTAGAAAGCTTTGCTTTTCCAAAGGCGGTTATTAACGAATATAATACTGAAAAATTAGTAGCAAAAATTAACGATTATTCACTTGAACTCGGCGCCGAGCTAATTGTAGTTGGTCTTCCTAAGAATATGGACGGCTCTGAAGGCTTTAGAGCACAAGAATGCAAAGAGATTGCCGAAAAAATTGAAGAGGCTACTCAAAAAGAAATCGTTTTGTGGGATGAACGCTGCACTACCGTTTCCGCGCACACTGCCCTTAATTACACCGATACACGCGGCAAAAAACGTAAAAATGTTGTTGATGCCGTTGCGGCAGTAATAATAGTTGAAGATTATTTATCATATAGAAAAAACAAAAGGTGAACGCTTTATTGCGTTCACCTTTTTGTTAGTTAAAGTAATCCTTCAAATATTCTTTTGTGTTTTCTACCATTTCGTCAAACAAAGCCTTTGCTTTATCAAGCGGTAATGATACAAGCGGATCATTATAAAACGCCATAAACGCTTTATCTAAATCACGATTGATACCCGCTTCGGTAATTTGCTGTTGTTCGCCGCAAATTCCCGAAATTAGAGGGTTACGCCATCCTTAAAAATAGCGATTTCTTCATATCCGTTTTTCTCGTTTTTGGTTTCTTCGCCGTTTGCAACCTTTAAAACATACTCTAAAAGCTCGTCGGTTAAATCCTCACCATCAATAATTGGTCCTGCGTCGAAATCTATCCAATTAGATTTTTTTTGAGCAAGTTTAGAATTTGTTGCAATTTTAACGGTAGGAACCGCAGTTCCAAGCGGTGTTCCTCTGCCTGTTGTAAACAAAATTAAATGAACACCTGCCGCCATTAAATTAGTAACTGCAACAATATCATTACCCGGCCCATTTAAAAGTGACAATCCGTTTTTGGTGATTGTATCGCCATAATCCAATACATCAACTACGGGAGATAAACCGCCTTTTTGAATGCAACCGAGTGATTTTTCCTCTAAGGTTGTAATTCCGCCCGCCTTATTTCCGGGAGATGGGTTTTCATAAATTACTTGATTATGCCTTGTATAGTAATCTTTAAAATCGTTAATTAAAGCAACGGTTTTATTAAATATTTCTTCATTTTCGCACCTATTCATCAAAAGATGCTCTGCGCCGAACATTTCGGGAACCTCGGTTAAAACACATTTGCCGCCGAAAGAGGTTACCTTATCGCAAAATCTTCCAACTAACGGATTTGCGGTGATTCCCGAAAAGCCGTCGCTACCGCCGCATTTCAAGCCAACCTTTAATTCGGAAATATTTATAGGCGTTCTTTCAAATTTTTTAGCGTATTCCTTTAATTCGTTTATAAGGGCAACACCGTCGGTAATTTCGTCGGTTGAATCTTGGGTATTTAAAAACTTAACTCTGTTTGGGTTATATTCGCCCAAAACGCTTTTAAATACATCAATATTATTATTTTCGCAACCAAGTCCTAAAACTAAAACACCCGCAGCGTTTGGATGATTTACCATACCTTTAAGAATTTTTTGGGTTACAATTTGGTCGTCGCCAAGTTGTGAACAGCCGTACGGATGAACAAATGCCTTAGCACCAGTAAGCGAAGCTAATTTTTCGGCAATTTTATTAACGCAGCCAACTGTATTTACAATCCAAATATCGTTTCTAATACCAATATCGCCGTTTTCGCGAACATAGCCCATAAAGCTTAAATCGGAATTTTCCTTTTTAAAGGGCAAATTAGTAGGATTATACGAATATTCAAGCTTACCCGATAGATTAGTTTTAATATTATTTGTATGTACCTGTTCGCCCTTTTTAATATCACAAACCGCGTGACCTATCGGCTGGCCGTATTTAATAATATTCTCGCCCTTTTTAATATCGCAAATAGCGTACTTATGACCGCTTTCGATATTAACCTCTACATTATCAAGCTTATTTATTAACAAATTTCATAACCTCACTTTCAAGGTAAGACAAATCCTCATCCCAAAGCTTTTCATTAGAAAGTATATCCTTAACAGATGCCGTTTTCATAAACTCCATAATTTCTTTATCATCGTTAGACATATCGGTTTTATAAAACTCAATGAGCTTCGCGAAAGAGAAAATTAAATTTTCGGGCATTTTATTAAATCGCTTGATATACTCTTTGATAGACGGTAAAACACGCACCTTAAATTTACTAACCGAATTTAATGCGATTGATGAAAGATAATGCTTAATATAAGGATTAGAAAAACGCTTTAAAACATTATCGGCATACTCGATAAGTTCCTCTTTCGGTAAATCGAGAGTAGGTATAATTTCATCGTAAACGCAATTTTTAAGGTGGTCGTTCATTATCTTGTCATCGATACAGGATTTTACTGTATCAAATCCGCAAATCATAGCATAAGGCACTAATGAAGTATGCGCGCCGTTTAAAATTCTTACCTTTCTTGTGCGGTACATTTCAAGATTCTCGGTAACAATTACATTTAATTCACACTTATCAAGCGGAAGTTCATTAAATAAATCGTTATAGCCCTCAATTACCCATAAATGAAAATATTCGGATGTGTTTAACATATTATCGGTATAATCAAGGTCGATTTTTTCATCCTTCGGGTAACCTGTATTAATTCGGTCAACCAAGGTATTACAGAAAATATTATCCTTTTCAATCCAATTCTTAAATTCGTTTCCAAGCTCCCAAAAGTCAGCATATTTAAGAATGCACTTTTTAAGATTTTCACCGTTTTTGTCAATAAGCTCGCAAGGTAAAAACACAAAGCCCGAAAGATTTAAATCAAAACGCTTTTTAAGTAACTGTGTAAGCTTTGCGGGAAAGCTTTTTGCAGGACGGTCTGTAATTTTTTCGTCACCCTCAAAGCAAATACCCGCCTCTGTAGTGTTGGAAACAATAAAACGAAAATCGGGATTTTCTGCAAGCTTCATATATGAGTCAAAATCATCGTACGGTTTTACACAACGAGAAATTGCATCAATTTTTTTAATATCAACACCCTCAAGCCCACGGCAAATATGAGTATATTCGCAATTTTGTGAAGTAAGCATATCACACATACCTTTTTCTATTGGTTGTACAACAACAACGCTTCCCAAAAAATCGGTTTTTTCGTTTACTATTTGTACCATCCAATCAACAAAACCGCGTAAAAAACCGCCTTCACCAAATTGAATAATTTTTTCTTTCATAAAGCCACACCTCTCATTTTATGAAATCATTATATATCAAAATTTTATAGTATTCCTTAAGAAATTTGATATACATCTATCCATTTTCTTGATTTTTTTGATTTTTATGTTAAAATATGTTTGGTGATATATATGAAATACGACAAATTTATAGACCATACCGATTTTTATTTTAGCCATGTAATTGAAACACAAAAAAGAAAAAGCTATAAAATGGAAAGCCACTACCACAATTTGTATGAAATTTATCTTATTGAAAGTGGCAGTTGCAATTATTTTATTGATAATAAATCTTATAAGTTAGAGGTTGGAGATATAGTTCTAATCCCCGAGGGGACAATACATAATACCGAATATATTGATACTACTCATTCGAGAATTCTTATTAACTGTTCGAGGAAATATATCCCTTCTTCAATAATTGAACACCTACCAAAATTACAGTATTTATACCGCAACCCTAAAATTAAAAATGAGGTTAGTGAGCTTTTTAAAAAAATTGAGCAAGAATATATAAATTCCGATAGTATAAGTGAAGATATTTTAAAATGCTATACCCATGCTTTTTTCTATCTGCTTATTCGCAACAGTGAAACTCAGGCAGAGGTTTACAGTAAAAACAAATACATTGAAACTGCAGTAACTTTTCTTCAGCAAAATTTTAAAAATGACATAACACTAACCCAAATCGCAAAAGAGTGCTCACTAAGCCCCGAGCATTTATCAAGAATGTTTAAAAAAGAAACAGGCTTTGGCTTTTGTGAATACTTAAATCTTTTAAGACTTCAAAAAGCAGAGGCGCTTTTAAAACAATCGGAAGGTCTTTCGGTTTCCCAAATCGCTGCCGAATGCGGATTTAATGACAGCAATTATTTTTCGGTAAAATTTAAAGAAATGTACGGCATTTCCCCTAAAAAGGTTCAAAAAAGATAAAACCGCATTATTGCATACTGCAATAATGCGGTTTTATTCAATTATTAACTACAAATTCAAATTCATCATTTTTAAAACTGCACAAAACCTTATCGCCGTTTTTAATGGTTTTATCAAGTAGTTTTTCACTTAGCTTATCTTCAATTTTATTCTGTATTTCACGGCGCAAAGGACGGGCGCCGTAAACCGCATCAAAGCCAATTTCCGCAAGCTCTGATTTTACAGAAGGTTCAAACTCAAGCTCAATATTAAGATTCTTGGTTCTATTACTTAAATTATTAAGCATTTTTTCCGCAATTTCTTCAATTTCGGATTTTTGGAGTTTTTCGAAAACGATAATATCGTCAACACGGTTCAAAAATTCGGGACGGAAGGTGCTTTTCAATTCACCTAAAACAAGCTCTTTAACATCCTTGTTGGCGTCCTGATTTTCACCGAAACCGAAACTTACCTTTTTCTCGGTTATCATACGCGCGCCAACATTTGATGTCATAATAATAACAGTATTTTTAAAGTCAACCTTTCTGCCCTGTGAATCGGTTAAAATACCGTCTTCAAGAATTTGCAAAAGCATATTAAATACATCGGGATGCGCTTTTTCTATTTCATCAAAAAGAACTACCGAGTAAGGATTTCTTCTTACCTTTTCTGTAAGCTGACCGCCCTCCTCAAAGCCGACATATCCGGGTGGCGAGCCAACAAGGCGCGATACAGTATGCTTTTCCATATACTCTGACATATCAAGCCTTATCATATTTTCGCTACCAAACATAGCTTCAGCAAGCGCTTTGCAAAGTTCGGTTTTACCGACGCCCGTAGGACCTGAGAATATAAACGAGCCAATCGGTCTTTTGGGGTCTTTAAGTCCTACTCTGCCTCTGCGAATAGCCTTAGAAACGGCGGTAACCGCCTCGTGCTGACCTACAAGCCTTGCGTGGAGTTCGTCTTCAAGCTTGAGAAGTCTTTCGCTTTCTTCTAGACTCAACTGCAAAACAGGTACACCCGTCCAGCTTGAAACGATTTCTGCAATACTTTCGCTAGTAACTTCACCGCTTGAAGCTGAATTTTCGGTATTCCATTTTTCTTTTTCAGTATTATATTTTTTCTTTAGTTCATTTGCAGTATCTCGTAATGTGGCGGCACGCTCAAATTCCTGCGCGGCAATTGCCTCATCCTTTTCGGATTCGGTATTCTTAATTTCCTTTTCCAAATCCTTTAAGGTATCGGGAATATGACTTGCATTAAGTCTTACTCTTGAAGCAGCTTCGTCGATTAAATCTATCGCCTTATCGGGTAAAAATCTATCAGTAATATAACGCGAAGACAATTTAACTGCCGCTTCGATAGCATCATCAGTAATTTTCACCTTATGATGCTCTTCGTATTTTTCCTTTAATCCCTTTAAAATCAGCAAAGCATCCTCTAAATCGGGTTCATTAACCGTTACAGGCTGAAAACGGCGTTCAAGTGCTGAATCCTTTTCAATATTTTTACGGTATTCCGAAATGGTTGTAGCGCCAATTAACTGAAATTCGCCACGTGCAAGCTGTGGCTTTAAAATATTTGCGGCATCAGTAGAGCCTTCTGCCGAGCCTGCACCGATTATAGTGTGCACCTCGTCAATAAAAAGAATAATATCCTTAGAATTTGTAACCTCTTCAATTACAGATTTTATTCTTTCTTCAAAATCGCCACGGTATTTTGTACCCGCAACCATTCCTGTTAAATCAAGCGTAAATACCCTTTTATCCATTAATATTTCAGGAACATTACCGCTTGCGATTTGTTGTGCTAAGCCTTCAATTATTGCAGTTTTACCAACACCCGGCTCACCTATTAAGCAAGGGTTATTTTTAGTGCGTCGGCAAAGAATTTGCAAAACGCGCTGAATTTCTTGCTCTCTGCCAATTACGGGGTCAATTTTACCCTGCTTTGCTTCTTCGGTTAAATCTCTGCCATATTTTAAAAGCGTAGGAATGTTGCTCTTTTCCTGCTTTTCAGGCTTACTTACATTTGGATTAATTTCTATACCTGAAGCATTTAAGGCTTCTGAGGTAATCATTGCAACATCTACACCTAATTCATTCAAAAATCTTATAGCATAATTATCTCCATCGCTTAAAATTGCTACAAGCAAATGCTCGGTGCCGACATATTTTTTACCAATGTTATTGCAACCGTTCATCGCAACCTCAATAACTTTTTTAGCCCTTGGGGTAAAATAATCGGGCGAAAGCTTTGTTTGAGTACCGTTGCCGATTTTTGTACGAATAAGCTGTTCTATTTTTTCAGGTGTTACGCCGTTTTTATTTAAAACAGCCGATGCAACACCGCTACCTATTTTCAAAAGTCCCAAAAGCAAATGCTCACTGCCAATATAAGTATGACCTAAAAGCTCTGCAGAATTTATAGCCTGATTTAAAGCTTCATTCGCTTTTGCGGTAAATCCGTTAAAATTATATTTCATAGCCTTTCCTTTCGTAAATTCATTTGAGCGTTTTCCTTATCATATTTGCTCTGCAAATGTCGCGCTCATCCGCTTCCATAATGCCGAATTTTTGCATTAACATAAATGGTTGTGACTCGATTAAAAGCTTGATTGGTGACTGCTCTATATCGAGTATGCCCATACTTTTACCAAGTTTAACACTTGAAAGCAAGTTCATTGCCTCTTCGCTCGATAAAATTCTACTGTTCTGAAGAAGCCCTAATGCTCTAAAGCATAAATCCTCTATCTTAAGCTTGTTATAGCCGTTTCTTATTTCCTTTTCCTTTTCGATTAACTGCGCGGTAATAATTTTAAGATTATCAAGCGCATTTTTTTCGCTTAGTCCTAAGGTGATTTGGTTTGAAATCTGATAAAGCGAAGCTAAAGACTTTGTACCCTCGCCATACATACCGCGCACTGTAAAACCAATTTTAGAAATCGACTGTGATAAACTTTCCATTTCACCGCTTGTTTCAAGCGCGGGTAAATGAAGCATAACCGATGCTCTAAGACCTGTACCTAAATTTGTTGGGCATTCGGTAAGAAAGCCAAGCTTACTGTCAAACGCGAAATCTAATGAATTATGCAGTAAAGTGTCAATTTTATCAGCTATATCATAAGCCTCGTCTATATTAAGACCGCCTAATATTACCTGAATTCTTATATGGTCTTCTTCGCCTACCATAATACTTATGCTTTCATCACTAGATAGTATGATAGCGCCATCTAATCCCTTTGCAGCAAATTCGGGACTTATTATATGCCTTTCTACCATTGCAAAGCGTTGATTTTCGGGAATATCGCGCATTTCAATATACTTTAGTGATTTTGCAAAAGATGAATTGCTATTAGTTATTGCTTGCTTAACCTTTTTATTAAGTTCTTTCTTTTGTTCTAATGACATTTTAGACGAAAAAGGTATACCCTTTAAATTTCTTGCAATTCGTATTCTTGAACTTACGGCAATATCACTATTAACAGCTTCGTTTTGATACCAATTACTCACTTACCCTTGCCTCGATTTCTTTAATTTTATCCCTAATAACCGCCGCTTGCTCATACTTTTCTTCGCTAACAAGCTTAATTAATTCATTTTTTAAATCATCTATCGTTTGCGATTTTTCGGTGTTTGCTATACTACCCGGCACCTTACCAATATGGTTTGTACTACCGTGCACCCTTTTTAAATAGGGCAACAGTTCATTATAAAAGGTTGTGTAACACTCGCTACAACCCGCTTTTCCTGTTTTAGCAATATCCGAAAAGGTAGAACCGCATACAGAACATTTTGTTTGATGCTTTAAAAGGTCGGTAGACGAAATTTCGCCAAACATTGATGAAAGCATTCCTGCAAGAGAATTAGTTGAATATCCTTCCTTTGCGGCGCAAAAAGGACAAAGGTTATATTCCTTTATAACGCCGTTTACAATTGTTTTTATATGTGTAGTAGCGTGATTTTTGCCACATTTATCACACAACATAATATCTCTCCCTAAATTTGAGTTAAAAGCATTTGTTTTAGTATTGCCGCGCGCATAGTATCCTTAAACGCGGGCGGAACATTTTGCATAACAGCACTTGAAACAGCAGCAGCCATTATACGCGCTGCATTTTCGGTAATAAGACCTGTATCTATGCAGTTTTCAAGCACAATTCGTGTTGACATAGCGTCAATTTGGTCGCCAATTGAGTTAATGATATGCATTAATGCCGAGCCGTGCTTTATAGCTACCCTCTTTATTCTTACATATCCGCCACCGCCGCGACGGCTTTCTATAATATAACCGTGCTCGGGTGTAAAGCGCGAAGAAAGTACATAGTTAATCTGACTTGGCGCGCAACCAAACAGGTTTGCAAATTCATTTCGTTGAATTTCGGCAGTATCTATTTCCGATTCATTTAACATTCTTATAATTTCTTTTGAAATTAAATCACTCATTCTCATAGCGAATCACCTTTTTGACCTTTCCTGACTTTAATTATACACGAAAGTCAGGAAAAGTCAAATATTTTTTATAAAATTTTAATGTAACACCTTAAAAAACTTAGCATAGTATGTGATGAAGACAAAAAAGGAGGTCTTTCATAATGTGTAACAATAACGGTGGTTGTACTTGGATTATTATCTTAATCCTCATCCTTTGCTGCTGCGGCGGTTGGGGCAATAACAACGGTGGCTGTGGCTGCGACAACGGTTGCGGTTCTTGCTGCTAATACGCAAAAGAAAGCCGTCCTTTAGGACGGCTTTCTTACTATTAATTTATTGACACAAAAACTTAAAAGTTGTATAATTTCAGTTAGAGGTGACTAACTGATGCAAAAATTTTCGGTACATGGTATGAGCTGTGCGGCTTGCAGTAGTCGTGTTGAAAATGCGGTTTCTAAAATAGACGGTGTTACAGCCTGTAATGTTAGTTTGCTTACCAATTCAATGACGGTTGAAGGTAAATTTAATTCAAATGATATAATTTTAGCCGTAAAAAATGCGGGTTATACTGCTAATCTATACGGTAGTACAAATACGGACAAGCCTTTAAAAGATAACGAAATTACTAAACTTAAGGTACGATTAATTTCTTCGTTATTTTTCTTAATTATTCTTATGTATTTTTCTATGGGTCATACAATGTGGGGCTTTCCACTTCCCTCTTTTTTAGCTAATAACCCACTTGCCATCGCATTAATACAAATGCTACTTACAATTGCTGTAATGGTAATTAACAAAAAATTCTTTATAAACGGATTTAAAGGGATTTTAAAGCGTTCGCCTAATATGGATACTCTTGTAGCTTTAGGCTCTTGTGCAGCGTTTATATACAGCACTGCAATAGTATTTATAATGATAAGTTCCAACGCTTCGCTTCACGAATATTTGCACGAGTTGTATTTCGAATCCGCCGCTATGATATTAGCGCTTATAACTCTTGGAAAAATGCTTGAAGCACGCGCCAAAGGAAAAACTACTAATGCTTTAAAAAGCTTGATGGATTTATCCCCAAAAACTGCAACTGTTATTAGAAACGGTACCGAAACGGTTATTAATGTTAAGGATGTTGTTTTAGACGATATTATTATAATTCGTCCGGGCGAACAAATTCCTGTTGATGCGGTAGTTTTAGAAGGCTTTTCTGCGGTAGATGAATCCGCGCTTACGGGCGAAAGTATTCCTACCGACAAAACGGTTGGCGATAATGTTTCGGCTGCTACTATAAATCAATCGGGATTTTTAAAATGCAAAGCTACACGCGTTGGCGAGGATACTACCATTTCCCAAATAATTAAAATGGTAAGCGATGCCGCCGCTTCTAAGGCGCCTATTTCAAAAATTGCTGATAAAATTTCAGGTATATTCGTTCCAATAGTAATTACGATAGCCGTTATTACTACTGCAGTTTGGCTTATTTTAGGACAAACTATCGGCTTCGCACTCGCCCGTGGTATTTCGGTTTTGGTTATAAGCTGTCCTTGCGCATTAGGACTTGCAACGCCTGTTGCTATTATGGTGTCAAGCGGTAAAGGCGCTAAAAACGGTATATTATTCAAAAATGCAGTTTCTATTGAACAAGCAGGAAAAATTAAGGTTATAGCGCTCGATAAAACAGGTACTATTACCGAGGGTAAACCCACTGTAACAGATATTTTACCATTCGCAATTACCGAAGATGAGCTTTTAAAATATGCTCTATCTTTAGAGCAAAATAGCGAGCATCCATTATCGAAAGCAATTATATCCGAAGCAAATAAGCGTTCCCTCTTACCTTTAGAAATAACTGATTTCAAAGCGGTTGCAGGTAAAGGTCTTACTGCTAAGCACAAAGACGATATTTTATTTGGCGGTAATTCACTTTATATAAGAGATTATATAACCTTGCCTGAGGACATTAAGAAAAAGTCCCAAGAGTTAAGTTTAAGCGGTAAAACCCCCCTATTTTTTGCTAAAAACAATGAATTTTTAGGAATAATTGCGGTTGCCGATACTATAAAACCCGATAGCGCTAAAGCTATTGAAAGCCTTAAAAATATGGGGATATATACTGTAATGCTTACAGGCGATAACGCTAATACCGCAAATGCGATTGCAAAGCAAATCGGTACCAATGAGGTTATAGCCGAGGTATTACCCGACGGCAAACAAAAAATTATTGAGAAATTAAAGAAAAAAGGCTGTGTCTCGATGGTTGGCGACGGTATTAACGACGCTATTGCCCTAACCGATGCGGATATTGGAATAGCAATCGGTGCAGGAACCGATGTTGCAATAGATGCCGCCGATATTGTACTTGTTAAAAACGGTCTTTCTCAGCTTGTAAGCTTAATTAAGTTAAGCCGCGCAACACTAAAGGTTATTCACCAAAATCTATTTTGGGCTTTCTTTTATAATATTATAGGTATTCCGTTGGCGGCAGGTGTATTTATAAATTTACTCGGTTGGCAATTAAATCCTATGTTCGCAGCCGCCGCTATGAGCCTTTCCTCATTCTGTGTTGTTTCAAACGCTTTAAGAATAAATACATTTAATATTTCTAATACAAAAAAGGAGAAAATCAAAATGAAAAAGGTTATGAAAATTGAAGGTATGATGTGTATGCATTGCTCAGGTAGAGTTAAAAAAGTACTCGAAGAATTACCACAGGTTGATTTAGCAGAGGTTAGCCACGAAACAGGTGCCGCTTCCGTTACACTTAATACCGAAACCGATAATGCTTTACTAAAAGCAACCGTTGAAAATCAAGGATATAAGGTTTTAGAAATTAACTAATTAAATAGCACCATCCGTTATTGGATGGTGCTATTACTATAATTATTTTTTAGTTTTGCCGATTCTTGTTAATTCGTATTTTTCGTCGCAAAGCTCAGCAACTTCAGGCGAATGGCTTACCAAAATAACGCATTTACCTTGGTTTGCAAGCTCGCGGAAGATAGCCATAATTTCGTTTTGGGTATCACGATCAAGGTTACCCGTCGGCTCGTCCGCAAGTATAATTTCGGGGTTGTAAGAAAGCGCACGCGCAATTGCAACACGTTGTTGCTGACCGCCCGAAAGCTTTAACACGCGGCGGTTTGCCTCGCTTTCGTCAAGACCAACGCTTTCTAAAAGTTGTAAACCGCGTTCGGTTTTATTCTTGCATTTATAACCCGCAACGTCCATTGAGAGAACAACGTTTTCAAGAGCTGTATATTTTGTAATTAAATTAAAGCTTTGGAAAACAACGCCGATATATTTTGAGCGGAAGGTGTATTTATCGATTTTCGCAATGCTCTTTCCGTCGTAAACAATATCGCCCGAGCTTGGCTTTGCAAGACCCGAAAGAAGTGAAAGTAAGGTTGTTTTACCTGCGCCCGATTTACCGATAATACAATAAATTTTACCCTTTTCGAACTCGTAAGAAATATCCTTTAAAACGGGTATTTTACCGTACGAAAAGCTAATATTTTGTAGGGATAATATAGACATTTACAAACACTCCTTTCTTAATCTCTGTTAGCCAAAATTTTAAGCGGGTCGTAACGCATTATAAACAGTACCGAAGCCGCGCTTGCAATAAGCGTTAAAAGTAAGCCTACGCCAAGCATTTGAAATACAACCGTAAGATTCATTGCAGAGTCAACCTCTGTAATATAATCCGCCGCTTGACCAAACATATTACCGAACATATTATCTCTGCCGCCGCCAAAATCACTCGGCATATCTGAAGGCATTCCCGACGGCATACCGCCGCCAAAGTTACCGGGGCGGCCAAAGTTTTTATCCATTTGGTCCATCTGTTGTGTTTGACTTTTGGTTTGCGATTCAAGTAAAGCGTTGGTAACAGGTACTGAAGATACCGCGCCAATACCTGCGCCAATAACAACCGCAAGCATTGTAACAACCAAAATTTCGCAAATAAACTGTGCGGCAACCTTCCATTTTTTCATACCCATCGCGGTAAGAACGCCAACCTCGTATTTACGCTCTCTTACGTTAAATATGTTAAGCACAACAAGTATTACGCCGCCGATAATTAAAATAACAAGCAGGAACCAACCCGCCATAGTGCTAAGGGTATTAAGCGGAGTTAAGCTATTATCAAAAGCGGTAATATCACTTGAAGATACGATGTAATCCTCCTCCAAGCCTAAGGTACGAACTTCTTCTTCAAATTTGTAATATGAATCTGAATCTGCAAAAACGTAGGTTGCAGCAAGTGTAGAATCAATTGCGCTTTCTTCTTCCCTACCCGTGTTTTCGTTTGTAACGGTAGTTGATGCGCTTTCAGATGCGTCAAGAATTTTTTGTAAAGCGTTTGAACTCATATAAATTTGGTTTGCGGGGTCTTGCCCTGCGCCAAACATAGACATTGAAAAATCGTTTGTTTGGGTGCTTGTGTAAATACCCGAAATTGTTAAGGTATAGGTTTCGGTTTCAAGCGAAGGGTTTGTAACTACAACAGTATCCCCAACTGCTAAATCGTTATAAAGCGAAAGTTCTTCGGAAATTATGCAATTATAATCGGTTGTACCCTCTTCGAACATACTGCCACCCTCAAGAATTGAGGAAATTCCGTTTACGAATTCTGTCATAGAACTATCTGAACTATAACCTACAATTGTAAAGTCGCCGGTTGAAAAGCCTCTACCGCCCATCATTCCGCCGCCCATGCCCTGCGGAAAACCAAATGAATTATTCTTATTTGAACTACTTTCAGTATCTTCCGTTGTTTCATCACTAACAGGTGAAAAATCGTCAGAACCGTCAAAATAAGCAGTTAAGGTATAATAAAAATCATCAACCGATTCTGCTTTTGCATATTTTTCGTATTCTTCTAAAGTAAGTGAAGAAGCATTTCCCATCATATCGGAAAACATATCCTTATCAAACTTACCAAATCCGCCGCCCTCTTGCTGCTCTCTGTTTGCGCCGATTTCTTCCATCATAGCGCCGCGGTCGTAAGAGATTGTAGCGGTAACGCTCATTCCATCAAGCGCGGTTTCTTTTGCATTTTCCGCCGCTTGTCTTATAGACAGACCAATACAATCAGATACCGCTATAACAAGCGCTATAATGCCGATTAAAACGTTTCTGCCCTTTGAGCGACCAATGCATCTGAATGCATTTTTAATAACGTACATAAAAAGACTCCATTCCGTAAATAAACTACATGAAAATATTACAATAATTTTTTGAACATTTTGTTAATTAAATATAAAGTTCTTGTAAAAAATATATGCACCCCAAAGGAATGAAACTTATGGAGTGCATCTTAATTTTATAATTTATTTGCAATATCTAAAATTAATTTTTCGGTTTTTGCCCAACCTAAGCATGGGTCGGTAATTGATTTACCAAAGCAGTGTTCATCTGCTTTACAAGCACCGTCTTCAATATAGCTTTCAATCATAAGTCCCTTGACAAGTTTCTTAATATTGTCATTATGACGGCGATTAGCAACAACCTCTTTTGCTATTCTTATTTGTTCAAGATAGTTTTTACCCGAATTTGCATGATTGGTATCAACAATTACACTTGGATTCGAAAGTCCCGACTCATTATAAAGAGCAATCAGTTTTTGCAAATCTTCATAATGGTAATTAGAAACAGTTTTACCCGCAAAATCTATATATCCGCGTAAAATTGCGTGAGCGCACGAGTTACCTGTGCTTTGAACTTCCCAACCTCTATAAAGGAATGTATGCGAGGATTGCGCCGCTTTTATAGAATTCATCATAACAGTCATATCGCCGCTTGTTGGGTTTTTCATACCAACTGGTACTTCAATGCCACTTGAAACCAATCTGTGTTGCTGATTTTCAACCGAGCGGGCGCCAATAGCAACATAAGCCAATAAATCTGATAAATAACGGTAATTTTCGGGATAAAGCATTTCATCTGCACAACTAAATCCGTAATCCTTTAATGCCGTTAAATGCAAATCACGAATAGAAACAATACCCTTTAACATATCAGGTGCTTCATCGGGGTCGGGTTGATGAAGCATACCCTTATACCCTTCGCCCGTTGTACGCGGTTTATTAGTATATATTCTTGGAACAATTACAATTTTATCCGCAACCTTATCCTGTATTAAACGAAGGCGCGAAATATATTCTAAAACAGTCTCCTTATGGTCTGCAGAGCAAGGACCAATAATTAATAAGAATTTATCCGATTTGCCTTCAAAAATATCCTTAATTGCATTATCGTTTGCTTGCTTTATTTTAGCCATTTCTTCACTTACGGGATATTGCTCCTTAACAAGCTTCGGAATTGGTAATTTTCGTTTAAAATTCATACTCATTTTATCCATCTCCAATGGGGTTATTTTTTATCAAAAAGCTTTCTTCTTTCGGTAGAGAGTCGCATCATTTGACGCATACCATTGCGGTCATTATTTTTAATTTTATCGTATAGCTCATCAAAAGAAGCTTTAAATCTTTCCATTTCACAAAGCAAATCGTCTTTATTATTTAAAAACAATTCGCTCCACATTTCGTCATTAATTCGGGCAATTCGTGTTAAATCTCTAAAAGAGTCACCCGTATAGGATTCAAGACCCGGTGTATCATTACAGCACATAAGCGATACTGCAATACAGTGGGTCAGCTGTGACAAAAACGCTATCATTCGGTCATGCTCTTCAACCGATAAAATTGCCACCTGCTTAAAGCCTAAAAGCTCGCCTAAGTTTGAGCATAATTCGATTGCCTCATTAGTATTTTTTTCGGTTGGGACTACAATATAGTTTGCGCCTTTAAAAATGGCATCGTCACTATTTTCAACACCGCTTACCTCTTTACCTGCCATTGGGTGAGCCGCGATAAACTCAACATCTTCGCGTAAAATACTTTGTATTTCATCAACAATACAACCCTTAACACCAGTAACATCGGTTAAAATTGCGCCACTTTTAAAGTGCTTCTGATTTTCTTTAATCCATTCCTTAAAAATATGCGGATAAAGTGCAAATACAACCAAATCTGCTTTTTCAATTATTTCAGGTTCGATTTCGGTAGTGCCGTAATCTATAATGCCGTTTTCTACCGCATAGTCTACCGAGGATTTATCCTTTGTAATTGCATTTACTTCAAAGCCCAAATTTTTAAGTCCTTTTGCGTAGCTACCGCCCAAAAGACCTAAACCAACTATTAAAATATTTACCTTTTTAATTAATTTCATTTATATCAAGACCTAATCGCGAAATTTCTTCAAAAAACGAGGGATAGCTTTTAGAAACCGCATTAGCACCGCTTACAGTCCCACCTACCAATGAACAAAGCACACTTAACGCCATAACAATTCTATGGTCATTATAGCCGCATAAAATTTCGTTTGGTGTTTTTAAAACGCCGTTTTCAATAATCACTCGATTTTCTTCTATTAAAACATTAATACCAAATTTTTTAAGCTCAGTTTGCATTGCTAAAGAACGGTCGCTTTCTTTAATTTTAAGCCTTGCAGTACCTGTAAATGCTGCACCACCTAAAACCGACGCTAAAGCAAAACAAATCGGCGCTAAATCGGGACAGTCAGATAAATCAAACTCGCAAAGACCGTTTTTTAAGCCATTAAAAATATCTTTATAAACACGGTCGCCTTGTAAAGTGTTTTTATCAAGACCTAAGACCGAAACATTACCACCAATATAGTTAAACGCATCCAAAAAAGCGGCATTTGAACAATCGCCCTCAACAAAATAGTTTGTATTTTTAGAGTTTTGACTTCCGCAAATTTTAAATACATTATCCTTTTTAGTAATGTTAATACCAAAATCACGCATTGCTTTAAGGGTTAAATCAATATAAGATGCACTTTCAAACTTACCTATAACGGTTATAGTGCTATTTCCTTTTAATAGCGGCAAAGCAATTAAAAGACCGGTTATAAACTGACTTGAAATATCTCCGCGAACAAAATATTCACCGCTTTTTAAATTACCGCAAACAGTTACGCTATCTTGGTTTTTAATAAACGAAATACCCTGTTCTTTTGCAATTTCTTCATATATAGAAAGAGGTCTTTCAAACAGCCTTTTAGCACCCTTTAAAGTAACAGATTTACCCGAAGCCATACAAATAGGTAGAAAAAATCTAAGTGTGCTTCCGCTTTCGATACAATCAAGCACAGCATTTTCGGGTATGTTTTTTATATCAAGTCCGCCAACTGTAACTGTGCTACCGTTAATATCAACCCTTGCACCCAAAGACTTAAGGCAACCGATAGTCGCTTCAATATCATTTGAAAAAGCAATATTTTCAATAACGCTTTTTTCACTTAATGCGCCGAAAATGAGCGCGCGGTGTGCCATACTTTTGCTCGGTGGCGCAGTTATTTCGCCACTCGCTTTAGACGGCAAAATTTTTATATCCATTATTCTTCACCCAAAAGTAAATCGATTGCCTCTAAATAGCCCTCAAAACCTTTTCCGCTTATTGTAGCCATGCAGTAAGGACGGATAAAGCTTACCTGACGGAAATCCTCTCGAGAAGAAACATCCGAAATATGCACTTCAACCGTAGGAATTCCTACCGCCTTTAAAGCATCAAGCAAAGCAACGCTTGTATGTGTATATGCCGCAGGGTTAATAACAATACCGTTTGCATTATTATACGCGCTTTGAATTTTATCAACCAAATCGCCCTCGTGGTTGGATTGATAAATTTCAACCTCCACCCCTACTTCGTAAGCGTAGTTTTCAATTAAATCACACAAATCGCTATATGTGTCGTTTCCGTAAACCTCGGGCTCACGAATTCCAAGCATATTAAGATTTGGACCATTAATAACTAAAATTTTCACTTTAAATATCCTCCAAAATGGTGTTTGCTACATCTTCGGCAGTACCATTAACTAAAATACGCTTATCCGCACAAGATAAGTATTTATCATATCTTTCGTTATAGCGTTTTTCTAAATCTGCTCTGTTAGAAGAAAGAGGTCGGTCATCGGTTGCAACAATATCAGAAAGCGGTCTATCCAAGAAATAAATTTTACCGTTTCTTTTCAGTAAATCTACATTTTCTTGTCTTAAAATTGCGCCGCCACCCGTTGCAATAATTTTTCCTTGGAAAGCGGATGCATCCTTTATAGCCTCTGCTTCGTAATCGCGAAATACCTTTTCTCCACTATTATTAAAGATTTCGGTTATATCACCATATTTTTTTACAATAATATCATCGGTATCTACAAACTCTAAATCTAATTTTTTGGATAAAATTTTACCTACGGTTGTTTTTCCGCTACCGGGCATACCAACCAAAACAATATTTTGTTTATTCTTCAGCAAGCTATTATATATTTCATCAACCTTAGAAATATCTACCTTTTTATCAGTAAACTTTTCGGCAGCATAGGCTGCTTGTGAAACAAGCATATAAAGACCGCCAACTGCAGTAATACCTCTATTTAAAGCCTTACACACAAGTTTAGAACACAAGGGATTATAAATTGCATCTACAACACCCTCAAGCTTATTAAATTTAGAAATATCTAACGCCAAATCGTTGGTATTGGGGTACATTCCGCACGGGGTTGTGTTAATTATCACTTGAGTGTCGGTATGATTTTCGAGAGCTTGTGTATAAGTAATCATATCGCCCGAAGCGTTACGCGAAACAACATAAACTTCATTTGCTTCGAGGCTTTTCGCAACCGCCAATGCAGTTCTAGAAGTGCCGCCACTACCTAAGATAAGCACCTTTTTGCCCTTTATTGCAATATTGTTTTTCTCTATAAGCGCTTTAAGTCCCAAAAAGTCGGTATTATATCCGTAAAGTTTACCGTCTTTATTAACAACAGTATTTACTGCACCTATTTCCTTGGCAATATCACTTATGAAATCGAGATAAGGTATAACCGTTTGCTTATAAGGTATAGTGACATTTATTGCCTTAAAATCCTTTTCTCCCAGAAATAAATCAATTTCATCCTTAGGGATTTCTTTTAGTTCATAGCTATAATCAAACAAACGATTATGAACCTCTTTAGAAAAACTATGTCCTAATTTTTCGCCTATAAGTCCGTATTCCATTATTTTACCAACCAATCTGTACCGTAGCGGCCAATAAGCATATCTGCTAAAACAATAGCAGTAACACTATCTGCCACCACTCTTGCACGATGAACAATGCATGGGTCGTGTCTTCCCGTTGCTTCAAGCACAGCGTTTTCACCCTTGCTCATATCAATTGTGTTTTGCGGTTTTGATATAGTTGGTGTCGGGCGGAAGGCAGTACGGAAAATAATCGGCATTCCGTTAGTAATACCGCCGTTAATTCCACCGCTATTATTGGTTTTAGTAGTAACTGCTCCGTCGCTGATATTAAAGCTATCGTTAGCCTTTGTGCCATACATAGAAGCAAAATTAAACCCTGCGCCAAACTCAACACCCTTAACTGCGGGAATTGAAAATAACGCGTGAGAAAGCATACCTTCTACCGTATCAAACCAAGGCTCGCCTAAACCGCAAGGCAAACCGATTACAGCGGTTTCTAAAATACCGCCTATGCTATCCCCTTGCTCGCGCGCCTTTAAAATTTCGTCATTCATTTCCTCGGATTTTTCATCATCGAGTACGGCAAAATCCATATTGTTAAGTTTTGAAATATCGTTTTCTATATCATTAAACTCGCGGTCGGAAATACTGCCGATTTGTTTAATATGAGTACCAATTTTAATACCTTTGCTTTCAAGCGCGGGAATTAAAATTCCGCCTACCGCTACTAAAGCTGCAGTAATTCTTCCGCTAAAGTGTCCTCCACCGCGATAATCTTCAAAGCCGTGGTATTTGCAGTTAGCGGTAAAATCCGCGTGAGACGGGCGCGCAAGAAATCTTGTGGCCTCGTAATCTTTAGATTGTGTGTCGCCATTTGGAATAATTATACAAATAGGTGTGCCTGTTGTTTTTCCGTCAAAAACACCGCTTAAAATCTGAAACGGGTCGGCTTCACTACGGGGTGTAGAAATCTTTCCGTGTGGACGGCGGCGCGAAAGTAAGGTTTCAATAAATTCATTATTAACCGCAATTCCGGGGGGAATACCGTCGATAACGGCGCCAATAGCTTCGCCATGGCTTTCGCCAAAAAGTGTTACACTTAAGTTATTACCAAATGTATTTTTCATTACTTCGCCACCTTTCTGACAATAGTTTCAAATTCACAAAATGTAATATTTTTCATTTCGAATTCGCCAATTTTATTAACTGTTACAATAGTTATATTATTTCCAAATGTCTTTTTATCGTGCTTGCAAGCGTTAATAAGTTCTTCGGCAGTTCCCTCTAAGCCGGTAGGTAAATTTAGTTTTTCAAGCACTGAAATAAGTCTTGGTTTAATATCGTCACTACACATAGGAAGCATACCAATTGCCACACATTCGCCGTGATAATATTTTTCCATTTCGTTAATGCTTTCAATAGCGTGCGCTAAGGTATGACCGAAATTTAAAATTTTTCTAAGTCCTCCCTCGCGTTCATCCTTTTCAACAACATCCTTCTTAATTAAAAGCGAACGATAAATTATTTCATCGATAACCTCATCTTTAGAAATGTCGCTATTCTCAAAAATTTTGAACAATTCAGCGTCGCTTGTAAGCGCCATTTTAACCGACTCTGCAAGACCGTTAGAAATCTGTCTTTTCGGTAAAGTTTTTAAGGTTTCAGAATCAATAACAACCTTTTTAGGCTGATAAAAAGCACCAACTAAATTTTTATATCCCATAAAATCTATCGCAGTTTTACCGCCGATAGAAGAATCTACCTGAGAAAGCACGGTTGTTGGAATATTATAAAAATCAATTCCGCGCATAAATATAGCTGCCGCAAAGCCCGCCATATCGCCAACAACACCGCCACCTACTGCCACAACACAGTCACTGCGAGTAAAATCGTTTTCGACCATTGCCTTTAAAAGCAAATTTAAAGTATCCATTTGCTTTGATTTTTCGCCCTGTGGTACAGTTAGAATTACAGGTGTTTTCGAAGCATTTGCCACCTTTTGCGAATACTCTTTAGGTACGCCATCATCAGTAACGATTAATACCTTGCGATTTAAATTGAGTAATTCATCAATTCTGTTTAACACGCCGCGTTCTAATACTATCTCATATTCGCTAAGCGTTGTTTTAACCAAGATTTCCATAAATACCTCTTAAATATGCATTTCTTTCTCGAATGTGCCTAAGATTTTAAGATTGTTACAGCACTTTTTAAGTTGCTTCAGCATAAGCTTACCATAATCGCTGTAAATATCGCCTTCACCTTCAACATAAAAGTAATAATCCCAAATTAGTTCCTTTGTAGGACGGCTTTTAAGTGCCTTTAGGTTAAATCCGAATTCACCAATAACCGAAATTGCTTTACCTAAAGAACCTGCCGCATTTTTAACTGTAAAAAGCATAATAAAATGCTTGTCGTTATTGCTTTTTGCTCTGTTTGTGCGAGAAAATACCGCAAACCTTGTAGTATTAGTGCCGCTTTGGTTAATGTGGCTTTCAATCTTTTGAAGTCCGAACTTCTCTGCCGCTTCTACACTGCCGATTGCGGCAATATCTGTTCTACCGCTATCTCGAACCTGCTTTGCGGCAACTGCGGTATTAACAGATTCAATAGTTTCAAACCCGTGTTCTTTAATGAATTCCGCGCATTGACCTAACGCTTGGGGATGACTTATAACCTCTTTTATACTACCGAGTGTTGCGCCGCTGTTTCCAAGAAGATTTTGGACAACCTCAAACTCATAAATACCCGTTATATAAAGTGAACCGAAAAAGGATAAATCAAGTACCTGACTAACATCCCCGTTAAAACTGTTTTCAATTGGAAGTAAAGCGCAGTCACACTCACCGTTTACAACCGAATCATAAGCCGCTTTAAAATCCTTACAGGCTACTGCCGTGGCGTCGGGGAAAATACGCTCTGCCGCTACATTGGCAAACGCGCCCTCTACACCGCTATACGCTACGCGCATACCGTCAAGCAAACGGTGCTGTAATTTTTTAGAAATACCAATTGTATCCTTTAAGAAATTAACATAATAAGAACGGTATTCTTCACTTTCAATAAGCGCGGTATTACGATTTATCAGTTCCTCTTCCCTTGCAAAATCATCAATGGGAAGACCGTGTTCTTTTTTGTATGCGGCAACCATTTTCGCGGCATCCATTCTTCTTTCGAAAAGTTTTGCCATTTGCTTATCGGTATCAACAATGATTTTACGCGCTTTTTCAAGTTCTGTCATTTCATTTCCTCCAATAAAAAAACCGCACCCACATAGCCGAATTTTCGGCATAAGCGGTTGCGGACTGTCCGTTAATCGTATGCCGAAAAATTATCGGCAAATAGCGGTAAACGGGCAGTCCTGTTTAAAGAAATAAAAATAAAATTTGCTATTACCGAACATTCCGTTTCACCTCATTTTCAAATATATTAATATTTTATCGCATAATTATGCGTATGTCAAGTGTTTTTTCACTTTAAAGCACTAAAATTAAAGACCTACCGTAAAAGTAGGTCTTAAAAATACAAATTTATGAATTGGAATCGAGTGTTTGTTGAATAATTTCCTCTATATAAATTGTTTCGGTTTCTCCGTTAGAATAAGTAAAATTCATAACGACGGAGTTATCACTATCTCTTCTGAAATACTGATATTCAAGCGCAACTAAACCCGTTAAAAATATTTCGGATTGCTGTTTGTCAGTTAATTCCTCAACCGAAAGCGTAATATCATAACTGTTAAAATACTGCTTATGCTCAAGTTTTTCAACGTATTTAGCATTTTCAAGGTCTTTTGATGCTAAAAGTAAAGCGTCTATCCAAACCTGACTTTGATAAATATGCTTTTCATTAGAATATACATACGTAGCCGCGCCGTTAGGGTTTTTAATAACCCTTGAAACACCCTTGGCTGTTCGGTCGGCGTTCAATGAATAAGCATAATCATCAAACTCAATAGATGGATCAGCTTGCTTCGACATTAAATACATAAATTCAAGATAATACTTAGGAATTGTAACGTAACGAGCATCACTTCCTAAGGTAAGTCCAATTTCGTAGTTCTTTTCTTGGTTTACTACCGTATTATTTGAAGAACTGCTTTGTGAGGACGCTTGTTCCCCAGAAGAAGTACTTTCAGAAGAAGCAGCGCTTTGCGAAGAAGAGGCG
Organism: Acutalibacteraceae bacterium; assembly: GCA_045657745.1. Taxonomy (GTDB): domain Bacteria; phylum Bacillota; class Clostridia; order Oscillospirales; family Acutalibacteraceae; genus UBA737. The sequence goes on along the minus strand of JAZOTR010000061.1, from coordinate 5,722 downwards.
GTTACCTTAGATGATTCTGAAGAAACCGAATTGCTAACCGCATTAGTCCATTCTGACTTTGAAGAAGAATTTTCTTCCTTTTTGTTTTCTTTCTTTTCAGTTTCCTGAGTTTGAGACTGAGGCTTTGAAGAAGTCGGTATATCTTTACCCTTTTCGCTAAAGCCTAATCCTAAACCGATGGCGCTAACAGCTACTATAACGAATATCGACAAAAAAGAAACTAAACCTTTTACTGTTAAATGCCCTTTTCCGCATTCGGGACATTTTGAAAGCTTATTAGAAAATTCGTGTCCGCATTCTTTACATTTAATCCATTTTTCCATATCAAACCCCAGTTAAAATGTATTTAATGGCTGTCGGTTCCCCGACAGCCACGTAAAATTAAAGATTATAATATTTATCAAACTCTGCAGGATGAGGAATCTTAGAAAGCTCTGAGCATTCAGCACGCTTAGCCTTAATAAAGTTAGCAATTAATTCCTTCGGGAATACGCCTGCTTCGGTCAAGTAGTCGTTATCTGCTTCAAGGGCATCAAGTGCATCTTCAAGACAAGTAGGAAGACCCTTTAATTTTGCCTTTTCTTCTTCAGGAAGATTGAAAAGGTTCATATCATATGGACCCCAACCATTTTCGTGTGGGTCGATTTTGTTCTTAATACCGTCAAGACCTGCCATAAGAATTGCTGCATAGCAGAAATATGGGTTACAAGTAGCGTCAGGGTTTCTAAGCTCAAAACGACGCTTTTCAGGGCTCTTAGCGTATGCGGGAATACGAATAACAGCGCTTCTGTTAGATGTAGCATAACCAACAGTAACAGGAGCTTCAAAGCCCGGTACCAAACGCTTAAAGGAGTTTGTGCTCGGGTTAGTAATAGCGCAAAGAGAAGCGATGTGCTTCAAAAGACCGCCCATAAAGTAATGTGCAGTTTCGCTAAGGTTAGAATAACCGTTATCATCCGAGAATACAGGCTTACCGTCCTTCATAAGAAGCATATGAACGTGCATACCTGAACCTGCTTCACCTTGGATTGGCTTTGGCATAAAGGTAGCTGACTTACCGTATTTTAAAGCGGTGTTATGGATTATGTACTTAATCATCATAGTAGCATCAGCCATATCAACAACTTCGCCCAACTGTGGCTCAATTTCAAACTGACCGGATGCTGCAACCTCAGGATGATGGTAATTAATTTGAATACCCATATCTGCCATGTGCATACACATTTCGCTACGGCATTCATAAGAAATATCAAACGGTTTTGCAATATGGTAGTTCTTTTGCTTAGGAACGATTACGCCCTTGCCTTCAACGGTGCTGTTCCAATATGACTGCTTAGCATCAACGCTTGCGCCAACATAACTACCGCCAACACCCCAAGTTACATCGTCAAAGAGATAAAACTCGAACTCGGGCAAAATATACATAGTATCAGCAATACCGCTTTCCTTCATATAATCAACTGCGGCACGAACGATATTACGTGGATACTGTGCAAGTGGTTTATTATCTGGATTGCCGATAATCATAGCGTTACCGGTCATAGAAAGTGTAGAAATTTCGCAGAATGGGTCAATTACTGCAGTATCAGGGTCGGGAATGAAAACCATATCGCTTTTTTCAACAACAGCATAGCCATAGTTAGAAGCATCGAAACCGATACCGCTTTTCATTGTTTCCTCTGAAAAGTTCTGTGCAGGAATGGTAACATGACGGTATTGACCGTTTATATCAACCATTTTAAAATCGACCATTTTAATATCTTTTTCTTTAATTAAAGCAAGAATATCTTGTACGCTTTTTGACATAAAGCACACCTCTTTCTAAAACATTTACCTAATTAGTATAGCAATAAAAAATAGGTTTGTCAATAATGGTTATAGTTAGTCGAAACCGTAAAGTATTTTACTGTTTCGACACCAAATCTTTGATTTGGGAGCAAATTTTTAATGAAAATTTGACTATATCCGTTGCAATGAGTGTCGTGCAGAAATGAATTTTGAAGAATTCGTTTCTGCAAAGCCAATAAAATCGGCTTGTCGAAGCGCTTTTTAGCGTTTCGACATACTACAATCATTATAATCGACAAACCTATTTTTGCTAAATTTTAAAGAGTAAATCACCATAGCTTGGATATGGCCAATAGCTGTTTGGAACAACACTTTCCGCGCTATCAGAATATTTTCTGATATCCGCCATTAATTTTAAAATGTTATCGTGGTATTCGGTTGCTCGTTCTAAAACATCTCTAGAACGCTCTGCCGAAGAAATAGCCATTTTAAGCTGACCTGTTAAAGTAAAAATTTCTCTATTTGCAGCAGAAAGCTTTGTTATAAGCTCGTACTCAACCGTGCTGTCTGCCCTAATAAGATTTTTATTATTAACAGTTTCGCAAAGTGTATTGGTATAAGCAGTTATTGCAGGAATAACATCGCGGTTCATCATTTCAAGCAATGTTAGCGCTTCAATATGAACGGTTTTAGAATAGTTTTCAAGAATAATATCTACTCTTGAATTAATTTCGGCGCGGTTAAAGACACCGTGGCGTTCAAATAATGCAACATTTTCATCCGATTTAAGTCTTGGTAAAGCGTCAACAGTGCTACGAAGATTTAAAAGTCCGCGTCTTTCGGCCTCTTCTTCCCATTCGTGAGAATAGCCGTCGCCATTAAATATAATGCGTTTATGATTATGTAAAGCATTCTTAATTATGTTATTAATTTCAGCTTCTACATCATCTGCTTTTTCAAGTTTTTCGGCATATTCCGAGAAAACATCGGCAATCATAGTATTTATCATTACATTAGTATCCGAAATAGATGATGCCGAACCGAGCATTCTGAACTCAAACTTATTACCCGTAAAAGCAAAGGGTGAAGTACGGTTACGGTCAGAATTATCTCTTCTGAATTCAGGAATAATATCCGCGCCCATTTTGAATTTTTCGCGCTTAATACTATCGTGATGAACACCGTTTTCAACCGATTCTAAAAGCTCTGTTAAATCATCGCCCAAAAAGATTGAAATTATTGCAGGCGGTGCTTCGTTAGCGCCAAGTCGATGGTCGTTACCGGCAGTTGCAACGGCAATACGCAATAAATCCTGATGCTTGTCAACCGCTTCAATAACAGCCGCAAGGGTTAATAAGAAAAGTTTATTTTCTTCGGGCTTTTTACCTGCTTTTAAGAAGTTAATACCCGTATCGGTAGAAATTGACCAGTTATTATGCTTACCGCTACCGTTTACACCGTCATACGGTTTTTCGTGTAGTAGACAAACTAGACCGTGACGCAATGCAATTTTTTTCATAAATTCCATTGTGATTTGGTTGTGGTCTGCCGCAATATTGGTAGTTGTGAAAATAGGCGCCAATTCGTGCTGTGCGGGGGCTGCCTCGTTATGCTCTGTTTTAGCAAGAACGCCTAACTTCCAAAGTTCATTATCAAGCTCGCGCATAAATGCGGCAACACGCGGTTTTAAAACGCCGAAATAATGGTCGTCCATTTCCTGACCCTTAGGCGGCATTGAGCCTATTAATGTTCTACCGCAATAAATAAGGTCTGGGCGTTTATCGTAAAGCTCTTTATCTACTAAGAAATATTCTTGCTCGGGGCCTACGGTAGTGCTTGTACGCTTAACATCATTGTAGCCTAATAGATTAACAATACGAAGCGCTTGTTTATTAACTGCTTCCATACTGCGAAGTAAAGGGGTTTTTTGGTCAAGTGCTTCACCGCTATATGAACAAAAGGCGGTTGGAATACAAAGGGTTTTATCCTTAATAAAAGCGTAAGAGCTTGGGTCCCAAGCGGTATAACCGCGCGCTTCAAAGGTGGCTCTTAGTCCACCCGACGGAAAAGACGAAGCATCCGGCTCGCCCTTAATAAGCTCCTTACCCGAAAATTCCATCATAATATTGCCGTCTTCACAGGGTGAAATAAAGCTATCATTCTGCTAGGCGGTAATACCAGTTAAAGGTTGGAACCAATGGGTATAATGGGTAGCGCCCTTTTCAATGGCCCACTCTTTCATAGCGTCAGCCACGGTGTCTGCTATACTGCTATCAAGAGTTTTTCCTTCCTTAATTGTTAATTTAAGTTTTTCATAAACGTCCTCGGGCAAACGCTCTTTCATAATAGAATCAGAAAAAACATTTTTACCGAAAAAATCACTTATCTTTTCCAAAAAAGTTACCCCCAAAAATAAATAAAAACATACAGTAATTATAACCTTTTTAAATAATTTTGTCAAACATTATATGCGCTAATTATCTACAATTTGAAGGTTTCCTGAAATGTTTTTAATGTACTCGGGCCATAGATAAAAATCGGGTACTGTAAGGTTAGTTTCGCTCGTTTCAACAATATGCAAAAGCATATCCTTACCAATACCGTTTTTTGCAACTTTTTGAAGGATTGCTTTTAAAATATTCGGCTTGTGGATTTTTTCCTTATCCTCTAAAATTATATCCTCAACTTGTACGCCTGTATATCTCAAGGTTTCATTATCTATTGTAAGGTCTATCCCCTCAAGATAATCTACTAAATCGGCAATAAAATCAAGGCTTGTGTTAATTTTATAGTCAATAGTATAGCCGTAAATATTATCGTCATCTTCATTATTATAAGGATATAAAATTGCTGAAATTTTACTGTTTTGAAAATCGAGATACAAAAAAGTTTTCTCGCCGTAAATTTCAAAAAGAATACCGCTGTTTTGCGGTGTTTCCTGATAATACGGTACATTTTCTGCAATGTTTTCAGTAAGTGCCGAAAAGCTTTTTTCTAAATAAAAATAACCTATACCGATAAAAAACATCAAACACAATAAACTGATACTAAATGACTTAAAAAAAATTTTTGTATTTTTCTTCAAAAAAATCACCCAATATATTATGCCCTAAAAAACAAAAAAGTCCTTTAAAAAAGGACTTTTTTGAATATTAAGCTTCCATAAGTGCTCTGAATTCCTCACCCGAAATCTTTTCTCTTTCAAAAAGAATTTTTGCGGTTTCGTGAAGCTTAGGCATAGCATCCTTTAAAAGAGCCAATGCTCTTTGATACTGTGTCATAACAACGCTTTCAATTTCTTCATCAATAATAGCCGCAGTTTTTTCGGAATAGTTAGGTGTAGAAGAAAAATCTCTGCCTAAGAATACTTCATTATTATCATTACCGTAAGCTACAAGACCTAACTTATCGCTCATACCGAACTTAGTAACAATCTTGCGAGCTAAATCGGTTGCTCTTTCAATATCGTTAGAAGCGCCTGTGCAAACATCATCCTGTGTAAGCTGTTCAGCAGCGCGTCCACCTAATAATGAACAGATTTGCTCTAACATTTGATTTTTAGAGGTATGACCCTTTTCTTCGGTAGGCAAATACATTGTATAACCGGCTGCCATACCGCGCTGTATAATTGAAATCTGATGAACGGGGTCTTGCGTCGGCAAGAAGTACGAAACAACTGCGTGACCAGCCTCGTGATAGGCTGTAAGCATTTTATCTTTCTCTTTAACGACGTGAGATTTTTTCTCAGCACCCATAACAACCTTAATGGTTGCCTCTTCGATTTCCGGTTGGGTAATTGCTTTTTTACCGTTTCGAACAGCCAACAAAGCAGCCTCGTTCGAAAGGTTTTCCAGGTCCGCGCCCGTAAAGCCCGAGGTTGATTTAGCAATGGTTGCTAGGTTAACGCCGGGGCCTAGCGGTTTTCCTCTTGAAT